>JALYVZ010000053.1 GCA_030852965.1 Actinomycetota bacterium
GCCGGGATGTCCGGGTCCGCCGCCCTCGGCGCCGCCAGTTGGGCGGCCCGCTCGTGGCTCGGCCGGCCCGGGCTGGAGCCGGGCGAGCCGGCCGACCTGGTGGTCTACGCCGAGGATCCCCGCGTGGACGTGCGGGTGCTGGGCTCACCGGAGCTGATCGTGCTGCGCGGACGACCAGTACCCGGCTGACTGCCAACCTTCCGTCCCTGGGTGCTGATCGACAATCTCGGCGGATTGACAGCCGTTTGAGGGTGAACCGCCGTGACTAGCCGATCAGCGCGGGTGCGGCCGGTAGCGTCAGCCTCGAAGCGATGGGGGAGGTGGACGTGACGACCGGTCCGTCGGAAGCAGTGCGGGACCCGTTCGAGCCGGAGCTGCCATCTCGCGGACAACCACCGGAGATTCCACGACCCCGAGACGCCGAGCCGGTGGCGACTGGGTCGGGGACCGCCCCCCGAAGGTGGGGGTTCGGCGCCTACCTGTTCGCCGAGGCGGTGTTCTTGCTCACCTCGGTGCTGTTGGTGCTGCTCTATGCCGGGGGATCGCACGGCGGACGGCTGTCCGCCTCGGCGCTGTTGCTCAGCCTGACCGTGCCCACGGTACTGTCCGCGGCCGCCGCGATGTTGGTCACCAGGCTGCGCGGCAACGGACCTGTAGTCGATCTCCGGCTGCGGCTGAGCCGCGCCGATCTCAGCCGCGGGCTGGCCTTCGGTTGTGCCGGGCTGGTGCTCACGATTCCGGCGGCCGCGTTGTGGTCCCGGGTGGTGAGACCGGACCAGGCGAACTCCGCGGTGGCCGAGCTGTTTGCCGGGCAGCACTTTTCACCGCCCCTGGCGGTGGCGGTGTTCCTGGTGGTGTGGCTGGTGGCCCCGGTCTGTGAGGAGATTGTCTACCGCGGGCTGCTGTGGGGTGCCATGGAGCACAATGGCGCGAACCGTTGGTGGGCTTTCGGGCTGACCACGCTGTTGTTCGCGCTGGCCCACTTCGAGTTCACCCGCACCCCGTTGTTGCTGGTGATCTCGGTGCCCATCGGGTTGGCCCGGGTGTACAGCGATGGGCTCGGCGCCAGTATCGTGGCGCACCAGGTGAACAACCTGCTACCTGCGGTGTCGCTGCTGCTGCTCCTGGTCGGCGCGGCGCCGCCGGTATGAGTGGCTCGCTCGATCTGAACGCCGACCTGGGTGAGGGCTTCGGGATCTGGCGGCTGGGCGACGACGAGGCCCTGTTAGAGGTGGTGTCCTCGGCGAACGTGGCCTGCGGCTTCCACGCCGGGGATGCGTCCACGATGCGCCGGGTGTGCGAGCTGGCTGCCGCCCGCGGCGTCGCGGTGGGCGCCCAGGTGTCCTATCGGGACTTGTCCGGCTTCGGCCGCCGGTTCATCGACGTCGAGCCGGCTCAGCTCGCCGACGAGGTGCTCTACCAGATCGGCGCGCTGGACGCCTGCGCCCAGGCGGCCGGCACGAGGGTCGGCTACGTCAAGCCGCACGGCGCGCTGTACAACGCTGTAGTCCGGCATCCCGCCCAGGCCGCCGCGGTTGTCGACGGAGTGCGGGCGTTCGGGCTGCTGCCGGTGCTGGGGCTGCCCGGATCGGAACTGCTGGCCGCCGCCGAGCGGGCCGGGTTGCAGGCGGTCACCGAGGCGTTCGCCGACCGTGGCTACACCCCCGAGGGCACCCTGGTGCCGCGGTCGGAGCCTGGTGCCATGCTGCTCGGCGTCGACGAGGTGATCCGAAGAGCGCTGCGGCTGGCGACCGAAGGGGAGATCGTGGCGGTGGACGGGTCGGTGCTGTGCAGCACCGCCCGCTCGCTGTGTGTGCACGGTGACACCCCGGGCGCAGCCGACCTGGTCGGTGCCGTGCGCCGGGAGTTGGTCGCCGCCGGGGTGTCGGTGCGCTGCTTCGTGCCCGCCCCGGCCCCGTGAGGCGGTGTCGCCGGCGCACCGTGCCGACCTGTCTGGCACAATGGCTGGCTGACCGCCGTGGCCGGACCCTCTCCCCGCGCCGTGGTTGACACCGAGCACAGCCCCCCGGTTCCCCACACGGGCGGCGCTGGCTGGGACCGTCACTGACCTGAACCGCAATACGATCCGCGAGGAGCAGCAAGACCCGTGGCTGTCAAGATCAAGCTGTTGAGGCTCGGAAAGATCCGGGCTCCGTACTACCGCATCGTGGTGGCAGACGCGCGTACCCGCCGTGGCGGTCGCGCCATTGAGACCATTGGCAAGTACCACCCGAAGACCGACCCGAGCTTCATTGAGGTCGACTCCGAGCGTGCGCAGTACTGGCTGGGTGTGGGCGCGCAGCCGACCGATCCGGTGCTCACGATTCTGAAGATCACCGGAGACTGGCAGAAGTTCAAGGGCCTGCCCGGCGCCGAGGGCACTCTGCGGCACCCGACGCCGCCGGTGAACAGGCTCGAGCGGTTCAACGCCGCGCTTGCCGAGGCCGGTGGCGAGGCGACCACCGACGCCACTACGCCGAGGAAGAAGACTGAGGCGAAGAAGGCCGAGCCCAAGAAGGCCGCACCCAAGAAGGCCGAGCCCGAGCCGGCGGAGTCCAAGCCGGCGGAGTCCAAGCCGGCCGAGCCCGCGCCGGCCGAGGCCAAGAAGTCCGAGGACGACACAGTAGACAAGGCCGCCCAGACCGTCGATTCGCCGGCCGAAGGTGGCCTGTGAGCGTTCTGGTCGACGCTCTTGACCACCTGGTGCGCGGCATCGTCGATCACCCGGACGAGGTACAGGTCGAGTTGGTGACCAATCGGCGGGGCCGCACGCTGGAGATCCGCGTCCACCCTGAGGACCTGGGCAAGGTGATCGGTCGAGGTGGTCGCACCGCGACCGCGCTGCGCACTGTGATCAACGGTGTGGGCGGTCGCGGGGTGCGGGTGGACGTGATCGACACCGACCGCTGATTCGATGCCGGACAAGCTTGTGGTCGGCCGGGTCGGGCGGCCACACGGGTTGCGGGGAGAGGTCGTGGTGGCGGTCCACACCGACTTCCCCGACGAACGGTTCGCCCCCGGCACCGAGTTCGAGGCGTCGGCGGGTCAGCGGTTGCGGGTAGCCACTATCCGCTGGCACAGCGGTACGTTGCTGCTGCGCTTCGACGGCGTCGCCGACCGGAGCGCGGCAGCGGATCTGACCGGGACCGTGCTCACCGTTGTCGGCGACGACGTGCCGTTGTCGGACGATCCCGATGAGTTCCATGTCCAGCAACTGATCGGACTGCGGGCGGAGCTGGCCGACGGCACCCTGGTGGGTGCGGTGCGAGAGGTGCTGCACGGTCCCGGCGGGGAGCTTCTGGTGATCTCCCGTGAGCCCGCGACGGACGCGCTGGTGCCCTTCGTGCGCCAGATCGTGCCCACCATCGACCTCGCCGGCGGTCGCATCGTGCTCACCCCGCCGGACGGGCTGCTTGAGGACGGGTAGGTCGTGCGCATCGATGTGGTCACGATCTTCCCCGGCTACCTCGCGGCGCTGCGTGAGGCTCTGTTGGGGCGAGCCATTGCGAACGGCCAGATCAGCGTGGCCGTCCACGACCTGCGGGACTGGACCCATGACGTGCACAAGGCGGTCGACGACGCCCCTTACGGCGGCGGCCCCGGCATGGTGATGCGCCCGGCGATCTGGGGCGCCGCGCTCGATTCGGTTTGCGCGCCGACATCCGACGACGAGTTCGGGGAGGCAGCACCGCCGAGGCTGGTAGTGCCCACGCCGGCCGGCCGACCGTTCACCCAGGAGGTCGCTGGTGAGTACGCGGCCGAGCCGTGGCTGGCGTTCGCCTGCGGCCGCTACGAAGGCATCGATCAGCGCGTTGTCGATGACGCCGGCCGCCGGATGGTGGTGGACGAGGTGTCCATCGGCGACTACGTGCTGGTCGGCGGCGAGGTCGCGGTCCTGGTCATCGTCGAGGCCGTGGCGCGGCTCTTGCCTGGGGTACTGGGCAACCCTGCGTCGGCAGCCCAGGACTCGTTCTCCGACGGTCTGCTGGAGTGCCCGGCGTACACCCGTCCGGAGCAGTGGCGTGGGCTGGAGGTGCCCGGGGTGCTGCGCAGTGGTGACCACGCCGCGATCGCGCGCTGGCGGCGTGAACAGTCGTTGCGCCGCACCGCGCGGCTGCGGCCGGACCTGATCGAGTCCCTCCCGGCCGAGGCCCTGGACGCCCGAGATCGCGAGCTGCTGCGGCGGCTGGCTGACGACGGCTGACCGCGCCGGTGACGGTGGGCGATTTCGTGACGGCGGACCTGGTCTGGCACACTGGACGGGTTGCCACCGCCCGGCGCCGCCGCCGGGGCCGCCGGAAACACGGCGCGGTCTCCGTTCCACCGTCCGCTGGGCGTTCCCACGGTCGACGGATGCGGCCCGGGTACGCTGGTGCGCAGCGGATCGTTGGACGCGCATTCACCACCTGAGGACGGACCTGAGCGATGAATACCCTGGACGAGCTGGATGCAGCTTCGCTGCGTTCCGACATTCCGGCCTTCCGGCCCGGCGACACCCTGAAGGTTCATGTCCGGGTCATTGAGGGCTCGCGCTCCCGGGTGCAGATCTTCCAGGGCGTGGTGATCCGTCGTCAGGGCTCCGGCCTGCGGGAGACCTTCACGGTCCGCAAGGTCTCGTTCGGGGTCGGCGTCGAGCGCACCTTCCCGGTGCACTCGCCGAACATCGCCGAGATCGAGGTGGCCGTCCGTGGCGATGTCCGGCGCGCCAAGCTGTACTACCTGCGTGAGCTGCGCGGCAAGGCCGCCAAGATCAAAGAAAAGCGCGAGCCCGCGTCCTGAGAGCGCGATCGGTGGGTCATCCCACCAGTCTCGCCCGCAAGGCGCCGGATCCGCTGGAGGTGCCGTAGCCTCGTGTCTGTGGTTGTCCCCAACACCGGTGCGCCGGGTGAGCCCCGGCCGGTGACACGTCGTGTCGGCCCACTGGGCGCTGCCACCCGTGGCCGATCTGCGGGCAATGGACGGCCCACCGACGACGGTGGTCCGGCCGGGCCGGATTCGCCGCCGGCGAACGGCTCGTCGGACTTGGGTCGGGTCTCGGATTGGGATAACTACTTCGACGCGACGGCGACGCCCGGTTACCGCAATGGCTCCCCGGCTCTCAGGTCGTACGAGAACGGTGCCGTTCAGAACGGCGGCTACCAGAATGGTGCCGTTCGGAACGGTCGCTACCAGAACGGCGGCGGTCCGGAGTCCGGCATGTCGAGGTCTGCGTCCACTCCGGCGTACGTTCGACCTGAGCAGCGTCGGGCCGATCTACCGCCAGCCCCACCGAACGCATCTACCACTCGGCAGCCCTATCGCGGTCCGGGCGGGCAGGTCGATCGTCTGAAGCAGGCCAACCCGGCGGACATCCCGACTACCCGGTACGCCCCGCTCCCGCTGAGGCAGTCTCTGCCGGGCCAGGTGCGCGGCCCGGTCGACCTTCCACCGACCGGTGCATCGATCGGGCAGCGATCGATCAGCCCGATCAGCCCGATCAGCCCGATCAGCCCGAGCGCGGACGCACCTACCGAGCTCATTCAGCGAGGTATGCGTTCGTTCACTCCGACGAAGCCCGCTCAGCGGCCGACCCCGAGTCCGGAGTTCGCGCCGGTCGATGACGTCGAGCGCATCCGGGTGGGGTCGGGCCGAGTAGGTGAGCTCGACGAGATCGGACCGGGCACGGTTGAACGGCGGGGTCGGGCGGGCGGTCGACGACATCACCGAGCGGGTAGCCGGCCGGCCTCGGAGTTCACCACCGGTGCGCCCGTCGGCAAGGTCAAGGGTGGCCGGCGTCGTCGGGGCACATTCTGGCGTGAGCTTCCGATGCTCATCGTGGTCGCGCTGGTGCTCACTTTCCTCATCCAGACGTTCCTGGCGCGAGTCTACGAGATTCCGTCCGGGTCGATGGAGACCACTCTGCACGGTTGCACCGGCTGTACCGACGACCGGGTCCTGGTCGACAAGCTCAGCTATCGCTTCGGCGATCCGGCACCCGGGGACGTCATCGTCTTCGCCGGCCCCGACAACTGGCAGGACCCCGACTTCCGGGAGCGGCGGTCGGGGAACGTACTGCTTCGAGGGCTGCAGTCGATGGGTTCGCTGATCGGGCTCGCGCCACCCGACGAGAAGGACCTGATCAAGCGGGTGATCGCGGTCGGCGGGCAGACGGTGGCCTGCTGCGACCGCGACAGGGTGACCGTCAACGGCAAGCCCCTCGACGAACCGTACATCTACTACCTGCCCGAGGCGGGTCCGCCGAGCCAGAATGAGTTCGGTCCGGTGCGAGTGCCCGAGGGTCAGCTGTGGGTGATGGGCGACAGCCGAAGGAACTCCGCGGACTCAACAGCGATCGGCCATGGCCCGATCCCGGTCGAGAACGTGATCGGCAAGGCTCGCTTCATCGTGTTGCCGTTCCGCCGGTTCCAGGGGATCCCCGACCCCAACCCGCAGCTGACGGCGCCGCCGCAGTCGGCGCGCTGAGGCGATGGCAGGAACTGTCCCGGCGAGCCCGCACCTGCCCCGGCCCCCACGAGCGGTGATCCGTCGCGCGAGCGGCATCTGGGCCTGGGAGAGCGCGCTCGGTCGGCACGGGCTCGGGCCGGTCGCAGGGGTGGATGAGGCCGGGCGGGGCGCCTGCGCCGGGCCGCTGGTGGTGGCGGCCTGCGTGCCTCGGCCGGGCGACGCGGCGCGTTGGGAAGGGCTGACCGACTCCAAACAGCTGACCGCCCTCGCCCGCGAGCGCTACTACGAGTTGATCGTGCTCCGGGCGCGTGAGTGGGCGGTGGTGATCATCCCTCCGTCGGAGATCGATCGCCGAGGCGTGCACGCGGCGAACGTGGACGGGATGCGGCGTGCGGTGGCCCGGTTGAATGTCGCGCCGGGGTACGTGCTGACCGATGGGTTCCGGGTGCCTGGGCTGGCGGTGCCGAACCTGGCGGTGCCGAAGGGTGACCAGACGGCGGCCTGCGTGGCTGCGGCGTCCGTGCTGGCAAAGGTCACCCGGGACCGGATCATGGTCGAGCTGGACCGGGAGCTGCCCTGCTACGGGTTCGCCGAGCACAAGGGATACTGCACTCCCGTGCACGATCGGGCGTTGGTCGAGCACGGACCCAGTTCGGTTCATCGGTCTTCCTTCGTGAACGTGATGCGGGCCGGGGCTGTCCGCCCGGGAACGGTCGTGGTCCACAATTCCCGAGTGGATTGTCCGAGTCTTATCGCGGCCCAGTCCGTTGACGCTGGTGCGGGCTGTGCTGCGGGCGGTTGGGCCCGGAGGGGTGGGAGTGAGGTGAGATGAGATGAGCGCGGAGGATCTCGAGAAGTACGAGACCGAGATGGAGCTGTCGCTCTACAAGGAGTACCGCGACATCGTCGGTCAGTTCGCCTTTGTAGTGGAGACCGAACGGCGATTCTACCTGGCGAACTCCGTCGACGTCGCCGCACACAACACCGACGGCGAGATCTACTTCGAGGTGCGCATGTCGGACGCCTGGGTGTGGGATATGTATCGGCCAGCGCGTTTCGTCAAGAATGTCAGAGTGATCACCTTCAAGGACGTGCATGTCGAGGAGTTGGACAAACCCGACCTTAGGCTTCCCGAGGGCGAGTCATTCGGCTGATCTTGGTCTCTGGACGGAGTTGTCCACATCGGCCTGACTTGTCCACAGGTGGCGAGATCGGATTGGCGGTGAGGAGCTCGGGCGGGGCACCGTCCGAGTGTGGCAATCAAGGATGAGTTGGCCCGACGTGGTGAAGACCTCGCGGTGGACTACCTGCGCGAGTTGGGCCTGGTGGTCCTCTCGCGCAACTGGCGCTGCCGTGACGGCGAGATAGATGTGGTGGCCACCGACTCCGTCCGGTTGGTGGTCTGCGAGGTCAAGACCCGATCCGGCACCGGGTTCGGGGAACCGGCTGAGTCGGTCACCCGGCAGAAGGCCACCCGGATCCGGCGGGTCACCCAGGCCTGGCTGGCCACCCATCAGGTCCGCTGGTGCGAAATTCGATTCGACGTTGTTGCGGTATTGGCCCCACCGGGTGGACAGATCACGGTCCAGCACTACGAGGCGGCGTTCTGATGACGCTGGCCAGGGCGTGGTCGGTCGCGCTGTACGGGGTCGACGGCCGGCTCGTGGAGATCGAGTCCGATATCGGGGCCGGGCTGCCCGGAGTGCACCTGGTGGGGTTGCCGGATGCCTCGCTGCACGAGTCCAAGGACCGGGTGCGCGCGGCGGTGGTCAACTCCGGGCGTAACTGGCCCAACCGGCGGATCACCCTGGCGTTGTCGCCGGCGACCCTGCCGAAGGCGGGCAGCGGGTTCGATCTTGCCCTTGCGTGCGCCGTGCTGGCGGCCTGTGGAGGGGTCGCGCAGCGCGAGCTGGATGGCACCGTGTTGATCGGCGAGTTGGCCCTCGACGGCCGGCTGCGCCCGGTTCGCGGGGTGCTGCCCAGCCTGCTGGCGGCCCGGCGCTGCGGTGCGCGGCGGGTGGTGATCCCGACGTCGACTCTGCCCGAGGCGGCACTGGTCGAGGGGCTCGAGGTGTTCGGGGCCGCCCGGTTGAACGATGTGCTCGGCTGGCTCGCCGGCGACCGCGAGCTGACGCGGCCGGGTGAGCTGGTCGCCGCGCCGGCCGAGTCGCCCCCGGACCTGGCGGACGTTGTCGGGCAGAAGGACGGCCGCCTCGCCCTGGAGGTGGCGGCGGCCGGTGGCCACCATCTGATGCTCGTCGGGCCGCCGGGCACCGGCAAGACGATGCTCGCGCAACGGCTGGCCGGGTTGCTGCCTGAGCTGGGCGCAGAGGAGGCGCTGCAGCTGGCCGCGATCCGCTCAGTTGCCGGTCGACTGCCGGTGAGCGGACCGCTGTCGTTGGCCGCGCCGTTCGTCGCGCCGCACCATTCGAGCTCGGTGGCCGCCCTGGTCGGCGGGGGCAGTGGGCTGGCCCGCCCGGGGGCGGTGTCGCTGGCGCATCGAGGGGTGCTGTTCATGGACGAGGCGCCGGAGTTCGGGCCGCACCTGCTGGAGTCGCTGCGTACCCCGCTCGAGGAGGGGGAGGTGCGGCTGGCCAGGGCGGACGGTTCGGTGCGCTACCCCGCCCGGTTTCAGCTGGTCCTCGCCGCTAACCCATGCCCGTGCGCACCGGCGCACAATCGGGACTGCCTGTGCCCACCCAACGCGCGGCGCCGGTACCTGGGCAGGCTGTCTGGGCCGTTGCTGGACCGGGTCGACCTGCGTGCCGAGCTGCATCCGGTCGTCGCGCTGTCCGGCGACGAGCTGGAGCCCGGGGAGAGCACCGCGACCGTGCGGGCCAGGGTGCTGGCCGCGCGGGCGGCGGCCGCGAGCCGGTGGTCCGAGCACGGCTGGCGGACGAACGCTGAGGTGCCAGGGCCGGCGCTGCGGGCCCGGTTCCGGCTGCCTCAGGCGGTGGTGCAGCCGTTGGAGGACGGCCTGCTCCAGGGCCAGCTCACCGCCCGGGGCGCGGATCGGGCACTGAAGTTGGCCTGGACCCTGTGTGACCTCGCCGGCGGGGATCGGCCGGACCGGGAGATGGTCAAGACGGCCATCAAGTTCAAGGAGCAACGGGCAGAATGAGCGACTGCACGCCCCCGGGGGCAGTGCCCGCAAGCGCGGCCCCGGGTGTTCCTGACGAGCTGCGGTTGGCTCGGGCTTACCTGGCGGGCGTCGCGGAGCCGCCCGCGCCGGCCCTGGTGGAGTTCGTTGCGCGGGTCGGCGTGCTCGAGGCGGCGGACCGGGTCCGCCGGGGATCTGTGCCCGCTTCGGTCACGGCGGTGACCGAAGCCCGCCGGGAGCAGCGGTGTGGCGTGTCGGATCTGCGGGCGGCCGAGGCGCTCGGGGCGCGCCTGGTGATGCCGGAGGACGACGAGTGGCCGTCAGCGGCGTTCCTCGCGTTCGACTACTGCGGGTGTGAGCATCTGGCGCCGCCGCTGGCGCTGTGGGTGCGCGGCCCGGCGCGGCTGTGCGAGGTCGTGGAGCGCTCGGTGGCCATCGTCGGAGCGAGAGCCGCCACCGACTATGGCAACCACGTGGCGACCGACCTGGCGCACGGTGTGGCGCGGCGGGGCTGCACGGTGATCTCTGGGGCCGCGTACGGCATCGACGGTGCGGCGCATCGGGGCGCGCTCGCGGCGGACGGGGTGACCATTGCGGTGCTGGCCTGCGGCCTGGACCGGGCCTACCCGGCCGGACACACCCGACTACTGGCGCGCATCGGGGAACAGGGGCTGGTGGTCAGCGAGTACTCGCCGGGTACCTTGCCGGCGCGCCACAGGTTCCTGGTGCGCAACCGGATCATTGCTGGGCTGGCCGCCGGGACGGTTGTGGTGGAAGCGGGGTGGCGCAGCGGGTCACGGCGGACCGCTTCGGACGCCGGTCTGCTCGGTCGACCGGTGATGGCGGTCCCGGGACCGGTGACGTCTGCGCAGTCGGTCGGCTGCCACCACCTGCTGCGCGAGCCCGGGACGGTGCCGGTGACCCGGGCCGAGGAGGTGATCGAGGCCATCGGCCGCATCGGCGAGGATCTGTCCCCGCCGCTCCCCGGTATGTCTGGCCTGTCTCCGGTTCGCGCCACCGACGCCCTGAGCACCACCGCGCTGCGGGTGCACGAGGCGCTGCCACGTCAGGGCGAGCGCGAGCCGCAAGCGCTGTCGGTCGAGTCCGGCCTGCCGGTGGAGCTGGTGCGTGCGGCGCTGCCGGAGCTGGTGCGGTCGGGGCTCGTCGAGCGTTCCGCCGGCGGTTGGCGCAGGACCGGCGGCGGTGCGCGTGGCGGTGCTTGACCTGGGGGTCTCAAACGCGCACCGTGCCGGTCATGGGCGGACAGGCTACTTCGAGGGCGGCGGGCACGGAGGACCCGGGCGTCGGGTATCCGCCGGAGCTCGCCGACGCCAGGGAGGCATTCGGTCGGCACCTGCGGTTGGAGCGCGCGCTCTCACCGCACACTGTGCGCGCGTATCTGGGTGACCTTGACGGGCTGCTGGACACGCTCGCGCGAGACAGTGACCGGCTGCAGGCCCTTGATCTGGCGGTGCTGCGACGGTGGCTGGCCTGGCAGCGTGCATCCGGGGTCAGTCGGGCGACACTGGCCCGCCGGGCGTCTTCGGCTCGGGTGTTCACCGCGTGGGCGACCCGCACGGGCCGACTCGGTGCCGACCCGGGCCTGCGGCTCGCGGCGCCGAGACCGCACCGGGTTCTGCCGGTGGTGTTCAGCCCTGAGCAGGCCGGTCAGCTGCTCAACGCGGCCACCACCGGTGCCGAGGAAGACGATCCGGTCGCGCTGCGTGATCTGCTGCTGCTCGAGCTGCTCTACGCCACCGGGGTGCGGGTCTCCGAGCTGTGTGGGTTGGACCTGGGCGACGTGCAAGGCGAACGGCGGACATTGCGGGTCCTCGGTAAAGGTGCCCGTGAGCGCACGGTGGTCTACGGCGTCCCGGCCGAGCGGGCGCTTCGGCGTTGGCTGCTCGACGGGCGTCCGGGGCTGGTCAGGTCAGACTCACCGCCGGCGATGCTGCTCGGAGTACGGGGCGGCCGGCTGGACCCGAGAGTCGCCCGCGCTGTGGTGAACGCCGCGGCATCGGCGGTACCTGGCGCGCCGTCCTTGTCCCCGCACGGCCTGCGACACAGCGCGGCCACACACTTGCTGGTTGGCGGGGCGGACCTCCGTAGCGTTCAGGAGCTGCTCGGTCATGCCACGCTGGCGACCACTCAGCTCTACACCCACGTCACGGTGGACCGGTTGAAGGCGATCCATGACCAGGCTCACCCACGGGCGTGACGGCTGAGCAGTCTGCTCGGGGTCGCTTCCAGCCTGGCGGACACAGTCAGTTGTCCGGCTGCCAAGGAAGGAGACGAACGTGCCCCGGGCGGACCAGCACCAACGGATCGAGATAGGTGCCGTCGCGGCGCAGCCCCCAATGCAGGCAAGCCGGCGCCGGGCACCCCAGGTGCCCGGCGGTCAACATACCGAGTGGCTCGCCCCGACGGATCAGTTGTCCGGCTCGTACGCTGGCGCGTAGCGGTTCATAGGTGGTCCGAAGCCCGCCGGCATGGTCGACCGAGACCACCCCGCGATCTGCCAGCGGGCCGGCGTAGACCACCACGCCATCGCCGGCGGACAACACCGGCTGGCCTACGGCGCCGACCAGGTCGGCCCCCCGGTGCCCCGGTCCGTACGGCCGGGACGGTGGCTGGAAGGGCCGGCTGACTGCTGGCACTGGACGCAACGGCCAGTCGAAGGCAGCCGCAGGTGCCGGTACCCCGGGGGTCGCCACACTGGTTGCTCCCACACTGGTCGCCGCCACACTGGCCGCTGGCGCCCCCACACCTGGCGTTCGCGCACCGGCAACTGGAACCGGCACCCCGGCCACCGCCGGCGACACACCCCAGGACGACGACCTCAACGCGACGCCTGAGGGTGCACCGGCGCACAACACAGCCAGCCCCGCGACGACTACCGCCCGAACCAGCTCTCGCATCGCACCATGGTGGCGCCCGAGTGTTGATCCCCCGGCCGCCAGTCTCACCGCCTGTGCACAACTCGGGGCCCGGTGGACAACTCACCGCCCCCGCTGGGGTCGGGCTAGTGACGGCGTACACTTGGCGCCGCACCCCGTATGCCACGGGGTGACTTCGCGCGTCCACGTATTTCGCCGGTCGGCTCCGGTGGAAGCGACGCCCGGGCGGTCCCACTGGTGTGCGACGAGCACGCGAGTGGGTTCGGGTGCCGGCGTGGCGCCAGGGCGACACCACCCGGTGTCGCGCACAACCGCTCGCGCCTTTGCGGTCCGTCCGCCAACGGCGCCAACACGGAAGAGGTCGAGGACAGGCCATGGCCGTCGTCACCATGAAGCAAATGCTGGACTCCGGCGTGCACTTCGGGCATCAGACCCGGCGCTGGAACCCGAAGATGAAGCGCTACATCCTCACCGAGCGCAATGGCATCTACATCATCGATCTGCAGCAGACGTTGTCGTACATCGACCGGGCATACGAGTTCGTCCGCGAGACTGTGGCGCACGGTGGCACCGTGATGTTCATCGGCACCAAGAAGCAGGCCCAGGGAGCCATCGCCGATGAGGCCCAGCGGGTCAACATGCCGTTTGTCAACCAGCGCTGGTTGGGCGGCATGCTCACCAACTTCCAGACCGTGCACAAGCGCCTCCAGCGGCTCAAGGAGCTGGAGTCGATGGAGCAGGGCGGCGGGTTCGAAGGTCGCACCAAGAAAGAGATCCTCATGCTCACCCGGGAGAAGGACAAGCTCGAGCGCACCTTGGGCGGCATCCGCGACATGGCCAAGGTGCCCAGCGCGGTATGGATCGTGGACACCAAGAAGGAGCACATCGCGGTCGGCGAGGCCCGCAAGCTGGGCATCCCGGTGGTGGCTATCCTGGACACCAACTGCGACCCTGACGAGGTCGACTACCCGATCCCGGGCAACGACGACGCGATCCGGTCCGCCGCGCTGCTGACCAAGGTGATTGCGCAGGCCGCCGCCGACGGGCTGATGGCTCGTTCCGCCCGCAGCCGCGGCGCCGACGGCGAGGGCAAGCCTGACGCCGGCCCGGCCACAAGTGAGCCCTTGGCCGAGTGGGAGCAGGAGCTGCTCACCGGTGGCGGGTCCGACGGGGCCACGCTGCCTGAGGCTGTGCTGCCCGGGGCCGCGCTTCCAGAGGCTGGGACCGACTCGACGGCCGCCGCGCCGGCCACCACCAGCAACGGGCTCACCCAGACCGCGGAGTAAGCCAACCTGGCGATGCGACCGGCGCCGAGTGCGGGCGCTGGTCGGCATCGCCTGACAAACCCGATACTCAGATCAGGACGGACACTGACCACGATGGGGAACTACACGGCCGCGGCAGTCAAGCGGCTCCGGGAGCTCACCGGCTCTGGGATGATGGACTGCAAGAAGGCCCTTGAGGAGACCGACGGCGACCTCGACAAGGCAGTCGAGGTGCTGCGCATCAAGGGCGCCAAGGATGTCGGCAAGCGTGCCGAACGGGCGACCGCGGCCGGTCTGGTGGTCAGCTCGACCAGCGCGGACGGCGGTGTCATGGTCGAGCTGAACTGCGAGACCGACTTCGTGGCCAAGAGCGAGGACTTCCAGGCCCTGGCCAACAAGGTGCTCGCCGTCGCGACGGAGCGCGGTGCCCGCGACGTCGACGAGCTGCGTGGGATCCCGCTGGACGGTGTCACCGTGCAGGACGTGGTGCATGCACTGTCTGCCCGGATCGGCGAGAAGCTGCAGCTGCGCCGCTTCGTCCGGTTCAACAGCCCGGTGGCCAGCTACCTGCACCGGCGTGCCACCGACCTCCCGCCGGCCATCGGCATCCTGGTCTCCTACACTGGCGATGGCTCCGACGGTGCTGCTGACGCCGCGCGCGCCGCGGCCATGCACATCGCCGCCGCCAGGCCCCGGTTCGTCACCCGGGACGAGGTGCCCGAGGATCTGGTGGCCAACGAGCGCCGCATCGCCGAGGCAACCGCCCGCGAGGAAGGCAAACCCGAGCAGGCCCTGCCGAGGATCATTGAGGGTCGGGTGAACGGCTTCTTCAAGGACGTCGTGCTCCTTGAGCAGGCCTCGGTCCAGGACACCAAGAAGACGGTCAAGGCGATGCTCGCAGACGCGGGGGTCACCGTGACCAAGTTCGCCCGCTTCGAGGTTGGCCAGGCCTGAGGTGGCGGCCACCGTAAGATCTGGTCAGGCACGCCAGTCGTGACTCAGACAGCGCGCGGCGGTAGTCGTTCCGGTTCGTCCCACGGCTACCGCCGCGTGCTGCTCAAGCTCGGTGGCGAGATGTTCGGCGGCGGCTCCGTGGGGGTCGATCCGACGGTGGTGCAGACGGTGGCCCGGCAGATCGCCGACGTGGTCGCCAGCGGTGTACAGGTCGCCGTGGTGATCGGCGGCGGCAACTTCTTCCGAGGTACCCAACTGGCCGACGGTGGCATGGAGCGTTCCCGCGCGGACTACATGGCGATGCTCGGCACCGTGATGAACTGCCTGGCCCTGCAGGACTTCCTGGAGCGCGAGCACGGCATCGACACCCGAGTGCAGACCGCGATCACCATGGGCCAGGTCGCCGAGCCCTACATCCCTAGGCGTGCCCAGCGGCACCTGGAAAAGGGCCGCGTGGTGATCTTCGGGGCCGGCGTGGGGATGCCCTACTTCTCCACTGACACCGCCGGTGCCCAGCGTGCGTTGGAGATCGGGTGTGAGGTGGTGCTCCTTGCCAAGGGAGTGGACGGTGTCTACACCGCCGACCCCAAGACCGACCCCGAGGCCCAGATGTTCGACGAGATCACCCACCGCGAGGTGCTCGAGCAGGGGCTGAAGGTGGCGGACGCGACCGCGTTCAGCTTGTGCATGGACAACCGGATGCCGATCATCGTGTTCAACCTGTTGGCCGAGGGCAACATCGCCCGCGCGGTCCGGGGTGAGAGGATCGGCACGCTGGTCAGCACGCCTCCGGACCACTAGGGCCCTGCCACGACATCACCAGCACTGGAGCAGCCGTGATCGACGAGACTCTCTTCGAGGCCGAGGAGAAGATGGAAAAGGCCGTCTCGGTCACCAAGGAGGACCTCGCCTCGGTGCGCACCGGGCGGGCGAACCCGTCGATGTTCTCCCGCATCGTGGTCGACTATTACGGGGCGCCCACCCCGCTCAACCAGTTGGCCTCGGTATCGGTCCCGGAGGCCCGGATGGCGGTGATCAAGCCCTACGACACCAGCCAGCTCAAGGCGATGGAGAAGGCGCTCCGCGACTCCGACCTCGGGATCAACCCCAGCAACGACGGCATGATCATCCGGGTGCTCATCCCGCAGCTGTCCGAGGAACGCCGCCGCGACCTGGTCAAGGTGGCCCGGCACAAAGGCGAGGAAGGCCGGGTCTCGATTCGGGGCGTGCGCCGCAAGGCGATGGACGAGCTGCACCGCATCGAGAAGGATGGCGAGGCGGGCAAGGACGACGTCGCCCGGGCGTCCAAGGAGCTGCAGGACACCACCGACCGCTACATCGGCCATGTCGACGAGCTGGTGAAGCACAAGGAAGCCGAGCTGCTCGAGGTGTGAACGCGCGCAGTGAGCGCGGCCGCCGTGCTCGGATGTCAGCACAGCGGGCAGGACGGTGAGCGACGTGATGGCCGCCGCGGGGCCGCCACAGCCTTCTCGGTTGGGTCGGGACCTGCGCGCGGCGATCCTGGTCGCGGTCGGGCTCGGCGTGCTGATCCTGACCAGCTTGCTGTTCGTGCGGCAGTGGTTCATCGCCCTGGTCGCCGCGGCGATCGCGGTGGCCACCTGGGAGCTGTGCGGGGCACTCCGGCGGGCCGCCGGAATCCGGGTGGCGATGGTCCCGGTGCTGGTCGGTGGCCAGGCGATGATCTGGCTGTCCTGGCCCTTCGGAACCACCGGGGCGTTGGCAGCTTTCGCGGCGACGGCGCTGGTCAGCTTGCTGTGGCGGATGCGCGGGGGTCCGGACGGCTACCTGCGTGACGTCTCCGCATCCCTGCTCACGACCGTGTACGTGCCGTTCTTCGCGGCGTTCGCGGCCATGCTGGTGGTCGCACCGGACGGCGTCGGCAGGGTGCTCACCTGGATGCTGTGCGTGATCGCCTCGGACATCGGGGGCTACGCCGCCGGGGTGACCGCGGGCCGCCATCCGTTGGCGCCCACGATCAGTCCGAAGAAGTCGTGGGAGGGGTTCGTTGGTTCGTTGCTGGCGGGCATGCTGGCCGGTGGTGTCTGCGTGGCGAAGCTGCTCGGCGGCACCTGGTGGTTGGGCGTGCTGCTGGGGGCGCTGCTGGTCGCTGTGGCCACCGCCGGTGACCTGATCGAGTCTCTGATCAAGCGCGATCTCGGGATCAAGGACATGGGCTCGTTGCTGCCCGGCCACGGCGGTCTGATGGACCGACTGGACTCGCTGCTGCCGGCGGCGCTGGTGTCCTGGCTGGTACTGAGTCTGATCGTCCAGGTCCCGCCGGCCCAAGCAAGCTAATGTTCCCCGGACGTCCGGAGCCGATCCCGAGCCCGAACCTCTGGCACTGGCCCGAGGTCTACGAGCTGGAGAACCGCGCCCAGGATGCCGGCGGCGTGGTCTGGACCGCGCTGCGGGACGCCGGTGGCTGGGACGGCGCGGATGTGCTGGACATCGGCTGTGGGGACGGCTATCATCTGTCGCTGTTCGCCGCGACCGCGCGTACCGTTACCGGGGTCGAGCCGCATCCACCGCTGGTCCGCCGAGCTCGCAGGCGAGTCGCCGGGCGGACCGGTGTTCGGGTGCTGGCCGGCGCCGCCGAGCGGCTCCCACTGCCCGACCGCTGTGTCGATGTGGTGCACGCTCGCACCGCGTACTTCTTCGGGCCCGGCTGTGAGCCCGGGTTGGTCGAGGCGGACCGGGTGCTGCGCCCGGGTGGGTTGTTCGCGATCGTCGACCTCGACACCACCCGCGCGCCCTACGGCGACTGGATGCGTGCGGACCTGCCCCGATACAACCCGGCCGGGGTGGAGCGGTTCTTCACCCGGCACGGGTTCGCTTCGCGGACCGTCGACACCGTCTGGCGCTTCGCGGACCGAGCCGGCCTGGACGCGGTGCTGCGTATCGAGTTCTCCGCGTCGGTGGCGGCTCGGGCCATCACGGCCACCGCCGGGCTCACCGTGCCGGTGAGCTACCGGCTGCGTACCCGTCGCGCTCCCACTGGTCTCCTGGCCCCGGGCGTTCCCTCCCTTAGCTGAGCTTCAGCGTGCCGCCGTCGTCGGTGACCTGTTTCGCGGCCAGCGGCCGCTTCGCCGGTCCCTCGGCCACCGACCCGTCAGCGACGCTGAACTTGCTGCCATGACACGGGCAGTTGATGGTGCCGTCGGCGATCTCGTTGACCGAGCAGCCCTGGTGGGTGCACACCGAGGAGAACGCCCTGAAGTTGCCGGCCTGGGGCTGGGTGACTACCACCTTCTGGTCGCTGAAGACCTTGCCGCCGCCGACCGGGACGTCGGAGGCGGGTCCCAGCGAGGTTCCGCCAGCTGACGCGCCGCCGGCGGACCCACCGCCAGCACCGTCGGCCGGCGAGCTGCCGGCACCGCCGGACCCTGAGGCCGTGCCCTGGCCACCGCCGGACTGGGCAGGTTCCGGGGCAGAGCCGCCGGAGCCGGAGCCGGAGTCGGCGCGGTACGTCGCGCATCCGGCGACTGCCAGTGCGGCGGTGGGGG
>JALYVZ010000054.1 GCA_030852965.1 Actinomycetota bacterium
GGCGTCGTCTGGCAAGGCCTCAGCGAGCGACGCGTGCTCAGCACGCGAGCGAGCGAGAACGCCGCCAGAGGGCGCCTGAGCGGCCGGATCAGCCGGCGGCGCGGCCGCCGGGGCGAGTCCAAGCGAGCCGCACCCAGAGCGCACTGAGCAGGATCATCGCCAGCAGGGACAGCACCAACCCGACGCCCGGACCAGGTGTCCCGGCGAGCGCGGTCTGCCTCGACCACACCGCCCACAGCCCGTTCACCACCGAGAATCCGCAACCCAGGGCGCACGCCCAACCGACCGCCCACAGCCGGGTCAACAGCGTGGTGACGGAGCCGAGCACCCCGAAGAACACGGCGGTGCCGGCGAACAGCCGGGGCAACATACCGCGGGGAATCGGCGGGCCGGCGGCCAGCAACACATCCCAGCCGCTGGCGGAGCCCACCCAGGGCAGTGCGATCGCGCCGAGCAGCAGCAACACACCAACCGCGACGGCCACCGCGCCGACCCCCGGATCCAGTCGTGGCCAACTGCGCATTCCCGAGAGCTCGTGGTCGAGCCGGGCCAGGTCGTCAGACATCGGGTCCATCAAGAACCAGCCATCGGAGCCGGTCGACCGATCCCGGGCAGGCCCAGGCCGGTGACGGTCGGTGAGCCCGCACTGCCATAGCGGTCACCGGCCGGGGTCCGGCGGTGTTGGTCACCCGCCCGGGTCCGGCGGTGTGACCCCAGCGACCCGTCCGCGACCAGGTGGTGCGGGGCCGCGTAGCTGATCGCCGTGGTGACCACGTCACCAGGGCGGATGTCGGCCGAACCGGGCGCGAAGTGCACCAACCGACCGTCCCGGGCCCGGCCGCTGAGCCGGCGGGTGGCCTGGTCCTTGCGGCCCTCGCCCTCGGAGACCAGCACCTCGACGGTCCGCCCCACCAGCGCGCGGTTGAGCTCCCAGGAGATCTCCTCCTGCAGTGCGACCAACCGCTGGTAGCGCTGCGTGACGATCTCCTTGGGAACCTGGTCGTCCATCCCGGCGGCGGGGGTGCCGGGGCGCGGCGAGTACTGGAAGGTGAAGGCACTGGAGAAGCGAGCCGTGCGCACCGCGTCCAGGGTGGCCTCGAAGTCGGCCTCGGTCTCGCCGGGGAAGCCGACGATGACGTCGGTGGTGATCGCGGCGTCCGGGATGGCCGCCCGCACCTCGTCCAGGATTGCCAGGTAGCGACGGGAGCGGTAGGACCGACGCATCGCCTTCAGCACCGCGTCCGAGCCGGATTGCAGCGGCATGTGCAGCTGCGGACACACCACCGGGGTCTGCGCCATCGCGGCGATCACGTCGGAGGTGAAGTCGCGGGGGTGCGGTGAGGTGAACCGCAGCCGTTCCAGGCCCTCGATCTCCCCGCAGGCCCGCAGCAGCTTGCCGAACGCGGTCCGGTCGCCGAACTCCACGCCGTAGGAGTTGACGTTCTGCCCGAGCAGGGTCACCTCCAGCACGCCGTCCGCGGCCAGCGCGGACACCTCGGCGAGCACGTCACCGGGACGGCGGTCGACCTCGGTGCCCCGCAGCGCGGGCACGATGCAGAACGTGCAGGTGTTGTTGCAGCCAACCGAGATCGACACCCAGGCGGCGTATGCGGACTCGCGGCGGGCCGGCAGGGTCGACGGGAAGACCTCCAGCGACTCCTTGATCTCCACCTGGGCCTCGTCGTTGTGCCGGGCCCGTTCGAGCAGCGTCGGCAGCGAACCGATGTTGTGGGTGCCGAACACCACGTCCACCCAGGGCGCACGCCGGACGATCTCGGCGCGGTCCTTCTGCGCCAGGCAGCCACCGACGGCGATCTGCATGCCGGGGTGGGCGTCCTTCACCGGCCGCAGGTGACCGAGGTTGCCGTAGAGCCGGTTGTCGGCGTTCTCCCGGACCGCGCAGGTGTTGAACACGACCACGTCGGCCTGCTGCCCGTCTTCGACACTCGAGTACCCGGCCGACTCCAGCAGCCCGGCGAGCCGCTCGGAGTCGTGCGCGTTCATCTGGCACCCGTAGGTGCGGATGGCATAGCTGCGGGTCACTGCCCCAGGGTAGGCCCGCCGGGTCAACGGGTGTCCGAGGACCCGCGCGAGTGGCACCATTCCGGCATGCCCCCCGAGCAGCTGACCCGACGGGCGCTGCTGCGGGCCGGTCTGCTGGCAGGCGGCGGGTTGCTGACCGCCGGCTGCGCGCAAGGACTTCGGGACGTGCGGCTCACCGTGGCCACCGGCGGCGCGGGCGGGGTGTACTACGCCCTGGGCATGGCGCTGGCCGATGCCTGGCAGCGCGATCTCGGCCTGCGACAACGACCGACCGTGCTGCGCAGTGCCGGCTCGGTGGCGAACCTCTCCCTGCTGGCGGCCGGCCAGGCCGACGTGATCTTCAGCACCGCCGATGTGGCGGGCGGGGCCGCCGGACTGCCGGACCGGGCACCACGGGCGTTGGCCCGAGTCTACGACGACGCGGTCCAGGTGGTGGTGCCGGCCGAGTCGCCGATCACCACGGTGGCACAGCTGCGCGGCCACCGGGTGTCGGTCGGGGCCGCCGACTCCGGTGTGCTGGTCGTCGCCAACCGGCTGCTCGACGCCGCCGGGCTGGCCTCCGACCGCGACCTGGCGGCCGTGCGCCTGGGCATCGACGACTCGGTGGCCGCGTTGCGGGACAGCCGGATCGACGCCTTCTTCTGGTCCGGCGGGCTGCCCACCGACGGGGTCGCCGAGCTGGCCGCCGTCCGGCCGATCCGACTACTGGACCTCGGCCCGGTGGTGGCGGGCCTGCGACAGCGGTTCCCGGTGTACGACGTGGGCACGGTCCCGACCGCCATGTATGGCATCCCGAATCCCGTCACCACCATCCTGGTGCGCAACTTCCTGCTGGTCACCGCCGCGATGCCGGACCAGCTGGCTGCCGCGCTGGTGGGTGCGCTGTTCAAGGAGCGGGAGCTGCTCGTCCAGGCCAACAGCGCCGGCCGAGCGATCGACCAGCGTTCGGCCATAGGCACCCAGCCGATCGCCCTGCATCCGGGAGCCCAGCGCTACTACCGTGACATCAAGGGCGGCTGAGGCACTCCGGCAGCCGGGCGAGCACCCGCAGCCCACCACCGGCCGGGAGCTCCAGCGTGAGGTCACCGCCGCAGCGCCGCAGCATGCTGGCCGCGATGGCCAACCCGAGGCCGGAACCGTCCAGGTTGTGGTGCGCCGGGCTGCGCCAGAACCGGTCGGTGGCCCGCTCCAGCTCCTCGGCCGCCAGCCCCGGGCCGTGGTCCCGGATGCTGAACAGCACCTGCCCGTCCTCGACACCGGTACCCACGCAGATCTCCCCACCGGGCGACGAGAACTTCACCGCGTTGTCCAGCAGCGCGTCCAGCACCGCCTCGACCGTGCCCGGCGCCGCCAACCCCCGCAGTCCGGTCGGTCCGGTCTGGCACAGCCGCAGGCCCTCGTGCTCGGCCAGCACCCGCCACGCCTCCAGGCGGTCGACCAGCACGCCGTCCAGCTCGACCACCGCGCGGTCGGTGACCGGCCGTTCGGCCCGAGCCAGCGCCAGCAGCCCGTCCAGCACCTCCCCGAGCCGGTCGGCCTCCTCCAGCGCTGCCTGGTGTTGCTCGGCGTCGGGGGCGGAACCGAGGTTGTCCAGGCGCAGCCGCAGCGCGGTCAACGGGTTGCGCAGCTGGTGGCTGGCGTCGGCGACGAACGCGCGCTGGGCCGCCATGGACTGCGACACCGTGGCCACCATCTGGTCGAACGAACTCGTCAGCCGACGCAGCTCGGGCGGGCCACGACCGTCGGCGACCGGCTCGGCGGGCCCACCGGACAACACCGCCGCGGCCGCCCTGGCCAGCCCGCCGTCCAGCCGCTGCACCGGCCGCATGATCCAGCGCACCACCGGCAGCGCGGCCGCCACTGCCAGGGTCAGTGCCACCAGCCCGGCCGCGAGCAGTGCCAGCCACTCGACAAGGACCTCGTGACGCAACGCGTCGGTGGGCGAGACCGTGACGATTGCCCCTTTGACCTCGCCCTCCACCAGCACCGGCTCGGCGAGCAGCATCGGGCGGGTGTACCACGGCTTCAGCAACGGGTAGGGCTCCGAGCCCCGGCCGGCCAGCGCCACCCGCACTCGATCGGCGTCTCCGAGATCGAGCGCTCGGGAGGTCACCGACAACTGCCCGTCCTGGCCGACCAACGCGACCGCGATGCCATACACCTCGTCGTAGCGGCGCATCTCGGCCAGTAGGGCGGCGGGGTTGCCCTCGGTGATCGGACGCTGGGCCAGCGAGGCGAACCGCGCCGTGTCGGCCAGCCGGTCGGTGAACTGGCGTTGGGTGGCGCTGCGGGCGTCGCTGATGGCCAACGGCACACCGAGGCCCACAACCGCCATCGCGACGAGCACTAGCACGGTGACCAGCAAACGTCGCCTCATGGCTGGTCCGAGGCCGGCGCGCCCAGCCGGTAGCCGACACCACGCACGGTCTGCACCAGCGCGGGTCGACCCAACTTGGTGCGCAGGGTTGCCACGTGCACGTCAAGGGTCCGGTTCGCCCCCGGCCAGCTGCGCCCCCACACCTCGGCGACGATCCGGTTCCGGGTGCACACCGCGCCGCCGGCGGTCGCCAACAACGCCAGCACCTGGAACTCCTTGCGCGACAGTGTCACCTCCGTGCCCGCCACCGTGACGGTGTGCCGGCCCAGGTCCAGCCGCACGCCGTCGACCTCCACCACCTCTGCGCGGGCCGCCCGGTCCCCCGTCGCCGAGGCTCGTCGGCGCCGGTACACCGCCTCCACCCGAGCCACCAGCTCACCGATGTCGTACGGCTTGACCAGGTAGTCGTCGGCGCCACAGTGCAACCCCAGGATCCGGTCGTCCACCTCGCCCCTGGCGGACACGATGATGATCGGCAGGTCGGAGTGCTCCCGGATCATGCGACAGACGTCGACCCCGTCCATGTCCGGCAGGCCGAGGTCGAGCAGCACCACATCCACCCCCGACAGATGTGCCTGCACGTCCCGGCCCCGGGCCAGGCGGTCCATGCTCATACCATGGCGATGCAGAGCCGGGCGTAGGGCAGCGGCCACCCGATCGTCGTCCTCGACCAACAGGATCCGCACCGCGCCCCCAATGACCGATCGCCTAACTGAACCCTAAGTGTTGCTCAAGGTTATGGACGGGTGTGGCCCGCGCCACCTACCGTTCCGCCCACATGTTGACATTCACAGGAGGCCGCGATGACCGGTGATCAGTCCGCGCCGGGCAGCACGCCGATGGTCCGCATCGCCGAGGTGGACAAGCACTTCGGTGACCTGCACGTCCTCCGGAAGATCAACCTGGAGGTCGACGCGGGCCAGGTAGTGGTGGTGCTCGGGCCGTCGGGCTCGGGCAAGTCCACCCTGTGCCGGGCGATCAACCGGCTGGAGCCGATCGACAGCGGCACCATCGAGGTCGACGGCGAGCAGCTGCCGGCCGAGGGCAAAGACCTGGCCAAGTTGCGCGCCGATGTCGGCATGGTGTTCCAGAGCTTCAACTTGTTCGCCCACAAGACGATCCTGGAGAACGTCACGCTCGGGCCGATGAAGGTCCGCAAGGAGAACAAGGCGGACGCCGAGAAGCGCGCGCTCGAACTGTTGGAGCGGGTCGGCATCGCCAACCAGCGCGACAAGTACCCGGCACAGCTCTCCGGGGGCCAGCAGCAGCGGGTGGCGATCGCCAGGGCGCTGGCCATGCGCCCCAAGGTGATGCTCTTCGACGAGCCGACCTCGGCACTGGACCCGGAAATGGTCCAGGAGGTACTGGACGTGATGACCGGGTTGGCCAAAGATGGCATGACGATGCTGGTGGTCACCCACGAGATGGGCTTCGCCCGCCGGGCCGCGCACCGGGTGGTGTTCATGGCCGACGGCGAGATCGTCGAGGACTCCACCCCGGACAACTTCTTCACCGCGCCGAAGTCAGAGCGCGCAAGAGATTTCCTAGGCAAGATCCTCACCCACTAGCTCGACCCTCCCGGCGCCCGACGTCGGGCAACCACACAGATGGAGACCCCCCATGAAGTGGAGAACACTCACCGTGGGGCTGCTCGCCGCAGCCCTCTCCCTAACCGCGTGTGGCAAGGAGGGCGCGCCGGGCAGCACGGGGCCGGTGGTCAGCGAACCCGCCGCTGCCGACGTCCAGGTCGCCGGCTCCCCCACCTTCGACAAGATCAAGCAGCGCGGCCGCCTGGTGATCGGGGTGAAGGACGACCAGCCCGGGCTAGGCTTCAAGGACGCCACCACTGGGCAGTACTCTGGCTTCGACGTCGAGATCGCCCGGCTGGTCGGGGCCAAGCTGGGGTACGGCTCGGACAAGATCGACTACGCCACGATCCCCTCGGCCGCGCGGGAGGACGCAATCTCCCGGGGTGATGTCGACTACTACGTCGGCACGTACACGATCAACGACAAGCGCAAGCAGCGAGTGTCGTTCGCCGGCCCCTACTTCGTGGCCGGACAGGGCCTGCTCGTGCGCAAGGACGAGAGCGCCATCACCAGCAAGGACACCCTGAAGGGCAAGAAGGTCTGCTCGGCGACCGGCTCGACGCCGATCCAGCGGGTACGTGACCAGGGCCTGACCGAGCCGGGCAACATCGTCGAGTTCCAGACCTACAGCCAGTGCGTCGACCAGCTGATCTCCAGCCAGATCGACGCGGTCACGACCGACGACGCGATCCTCAAGGGCTACGCCGCGCAGCAGCCCGACAAGCTCAAGGTCGTCGGTGAAGCCTTCTCCAGCGAGCCGTACGGGATCGGCCTGAACAAGGACGACACCGCACTGCGCAACAAGATCAACGACGTCCTGCAGGCCTCGTTCGACGACGGCACCTGGCAGAAGATCTACGACGCTACTCTCGGCAAGTCCGGCGCTACGGCTACCAAGCCGCAGCTCCAGCGCTACTGACGTCACGGGTGGGAGCGGTCCGCCCCCCCCCCCCCCCGCCCGCGCGGAGGTCAGGAGACCATGAATGTCCTTACGGACAACCTCGGGTTGTTCGGGTCCGCGTTCCTTGCGACCATCGAACTGTTCCTGGTGGCAGCCGTGGGCTCTCTGTTCCTCGGCCTCGTCCTCGCCGCCATGCGGGTCGGTCCGGTACCGGTGCTGCGGGCGTTCGGTACCGGATACGTCAACACCGTCCGAAACACGCCCCTGACCCTGGTGCTGTTCTTTTTCGCCTTCGCATATCCGCTGTTGAAGCTCGTGGAGCTGTCCTACTTCGCGCGGGCCAGCACGGGGCTTATCCTCTACACCGCCGCGTTCGTCTGTGAGGTGGTCCGGTCCGGGATCAACACCGTCCCGGTCGGCCAGGCCGAGGCGTCCCGGGCGCTTGGCTTCACCTTCACCC
Source organism: Actinomycetota bacterium (assembly GCA_030852965.1). Classification (GTDB taxonomy): domain Bacteria; phylum Actinomycetota; class Actinomycetes; order Mycobacteriales; family Pseudonocardiaceae; genus Pseudonocardia. Next base: position 7,371 of record JALYVZ010000054.1, read on the forward strand.
AGTCCCTGTCGACGATCGTACTGCCGCAGGCGATCCGCTCGGTCGTGCCGCCCCTGACGAACGTGCAGATCGCCCTGCTGAAGAACACCACCATCGCATCCGGCTTCTCGGTCTTCCAGGGCGGCAACGTCTACCAGACGCTCAACGAACGCGGATACTCCTTGCTGGTCTCGTTGCTGTGGGTAACGGTTGGCTTCCTCATCCTGGTCGTACCACTCACGTGGTTGCAACGCCGTCTGGAGCGACTCTGGAGCATGGCCCGATGAGCGCCTCGGTGCTGTTCGATGCCCCTGGACCCAAGGCACGGGCCCGCAACCTCGGCGGCAGCATCGTCGGCGGCCTGCTGCTGGTCCTGCTGATCGGCTTCTTCGTCTACCGCTTCGTCGGGGCGGGGCTGCTTGACGGCAGCAAGTGGGAGTGGATCCAGTACGAGCGGATCCAGCTACTGCTGCTGACCTCGCTGGGCAACACACTGCGGGCGTTCGCCGTGGCGGCGGTGCTCTCGTTGCTGTTCGGCGCCTTCTTCGCCGCAAGCAGGTTGTCCGACCACCGCTGGATCAGCCGCCCGGCAACGGTCATCGTGGAGTTCTTCCGCGCGGTCCCGTTGCTGGTGCTGATGTTCATCCTGTTCTACGGACTGTCCCGCAGCCTGGGCCTCAACGTCTCGGCCTTCTGGGCGGTCGTCGTGGGCCTGATGCTCTACAACGGGTCCGTGTTCGCCGAGATCTTCCGCTCCGGCGTACTCGCCCTGCCCAAGGGGCAGAGCGAGGCCTCCTACGCCCTGGGCATGCGCAAGACCCAGGTGATGACCAACATCCTGCTGCCCCAGGCTCTGCGCTCCATGCTGCCGACGATCCTCAGCCAACTCGTCGTGGTGCTCAAGGACACCGCGCTGGGATTCATCATCCAGTACCCCGAGTTGCTCTATCAGACCCGCTACCTCGGCAGCCAGGGTCAACTCGGTTCACCGTTACTGCAGGTGGCGGCGGTCGTCGCGGTGATCTACATCGCCATGTGTCTACTGCTGTCCGCGTTGTCTAACTACCTGGAACGACGGACTCGCCGAAGTCCCAAACGCGGCGCGATCATCTGACCGCCCAGGTCAACCATGCCCTGAGACTTGCAAGATTTCATGATCAACCTGTTTGATTCGCCACACCATCACGTGCGGGGGCAGTCTGCCGCCCGCACGCCTGGCCGAGCGGCCGTGCGCCGCGACCGCGGCGTCCACCACATCCCGAGGCACCGACCCGGCCAGCACCCCCAACGAGACCAGATCGGCCAGCGATCCACCCGCCTGACCAGCCATAACCCCAAGATCACCCGGAACCTAGCCGTCCACCTGTGTCCGAACTGAACGACACGCCGGAGCAGCTTCAGACTAAGATGATCATCTTACGCTAAGTGGCATTGTGCGAACGAGAGTCAACACGACTCAGATCCGCCGGTTGCCACCACCGCAGTCCGAACAGTTCACGAAGGCAATCACCCTACGGGAGCGATCGTCCCATGGCGGTTCCCGCGAGCCGCAACGCCGGGCACTTTGGCCGAGTACCGGGCTCACCATCGGGAACTGGATCGACAAATAGGCGACGGCTCCGACCGGCGCCGACGATCGCCTACCGAACCCTCAGGCGTCGGCTTTCTCGCCGCGCTTGAAGATCTTGCTGCCCAGCCACACCAGTGGGTCGTACTTGCGGTCGACGACGCGCTCCTTGAGCGGGATGAGCGCGTTGTCGGTGATCTTGATGTGCTCGGGGCAGACCTCGGTGCAGCACTTGGTGATGTTGCAGTAGCCGAGGCCGTGCTCCTCCTGCGCCGCCTTCTGGCGGTCGGCGGCGTCCAGCGGGTGCATGTCCAGCTCGGCGATCCGCATGAGGAAACGCGGGCCGGCGAACTCCGGCTTGTTCTCCTCGTGGTCGCGCACCACGTGACAGATGTTCTGACACAGGTAGCACTCGATGCACTTGCGGAACTCCTGGCTGCGCTCCACGTCCACCTGTTGCATCCGGTAGTCGCCGGGCTTGACGCCCACCGGTGGTGCGAACGCCGGGATTTCCCTGGCCTTCTGGTAGTTGAACTCCACGTCGGTCACCAGGTCGCGGACCACCGGGAAGGTCCGCATCGGGGTCACCGTGACCACCTCGGACTCGGCGAACGTGTTCATCCGGGTCATGCACATCAGCCGCGGCCGACCGTTGATCTCCGCGCTGCACGACCCGCACTTGCCGGCCTTGCAGTTCCACCGGACGGCCAGGTCGCCGGCCTGGGTCTGCTGTAGCCGGTGGATGATGTCGAGGACGACCTCGCCCTCGTTCACCTCGACCTGGTAGTCGACCAGGTCGCCCTTGTGCGAGTCGCCGCGCCAGACCCGGAAGTGCGCCGTGTAGACACTCATACGCTGTACACCTCTCCCTGGGTACCGCCGGCTCTGTGGCCGCCGAGCTCCGCACCGGTGTAGTACTTCTTCAACTCATCGAGCTCGAACAGGTCCAGCAGCTCGGACCGCATGGGGATCTGCTCCTGGCGCTGCAGTTCGACGTCATCCTCGCCGAGCGCGGAGCAGACCAGCAGCACGTGCCGCCAGTCGGAGTCCATCACCGGGTAGTCGTCGCGGGTGTGCCCACCACGGCTCTCGCTGCGCTCCAGCGCGGCCTTGGCCACGCACAGCGAGACCAACAGCATGTTGCGCAGGTCCAGTGCCAGGTGCCAGCCGGGGTTGAACTCCCGGTGCCCGTCCACCGCGACCTGGCGGGTGCGGGTGGCGAAGTCCTTGAGCTTCTTCAACGCGAGCGCCATCTCCTCGCCCTTGCGGATGATGCCAACCAGGTCGTTCATCGTCTGCTGCAGCTCGATGTGCACGGTGTAGGGGTTCTCACCGCCTTCGGTCGTGAACGGCAGCAGCGCGCGACTGGAGGCCGCCGCGACCTCGTCCTCGTTGACCGCCGGGCGCGCACCCAGGCTGTCGACGTACTCCGAAGCCCCCGCACCGCAGCGGCGGCCGAACACCAGCAGGTCGGACAGCGAGTTGCCGCCGAGGCGGTTCGAGCCGTGCATTCCGCCGGAGCACTCGCCAGCCGCGAACAGCCCCGGCACTCTCGACTGACCGGTATCGGGGTCGACCTCGATACCGCCCATCACGTAGTGGCAGGTGGGGCCGACCTGCATCGGCTCCTTGGTGATGTCGACGTCGGCCAGCTCCTTGAACTGGTGGTGCATCGACGGGAGCTTCTTGAGGATCTGCTCAGCCGGCATCCGGGACGACACGTCCAGGTACACCCCGCCCTGCGGTGAGCCCCGGCCGGCCTTGACCTCGGAGTTGATCGCGCGGGCCACCTCGTCGCGGGGCAGCAGCTCCGGCGGGCGCCGGTTGTTGTCCGGGTCGGTGTACCAGCGGTCGCCCTCCTCGGGCGTGGTGGCGTACTGCTCGGAGAACACGTCCGGGATGTAGTCGAACATGAACCGGGTGCCCTCGGAGTTGGTCAGGATCCCGCCGTCACCCCGGACGGACTCGGTGACCAGCAGCCCCTTCACTGACAGCGGCCACACCATGCCGGTCGGGTGAAACTGGATGAACTCCATGTTGATCAGCGTCGCGCCGGCACGCAGGGCCAACGCGTGGCCATCGCCGGTGTACTCCCACGAGTTGCTGGTGGTCTTGAACGACTTGCCGATGCCACCGGTGGCCAGCACCACGGCCGGCGCATCAAACAAGATGAACCCGCCGGTGTTGCGCCAGTAGCCGAACGCGCCGGAGATCTTGCTCGGGTCTTGCGGGGCACCCGCACCTTCGCCTGTCTTTATGAGCTCGGTGATGGTGCACTCGTGGAACACTTTGATGTTCGACTCGTAGTCGCCGGTCGCCTTGAAGTCCTCCTGCTGCAGCGAGACGATCTTCTGCTGCAGGGTACGGATCAGTTCCAGGCCGGTGCGGTCCCCGACGTGCGCCAGCCGAGGGTAGGTGTGGCCGCCGAAGTTGCGCTGGCTGATCTTGCCGTCCTTGGTGCGGTCGAACAGCGCGCCGTAGGTCTCCAGCTCCCAGACCCGGTCCGGGGCCTCCTTGGCGTGCAGCTCGGCCATCCGCCAGTTGTTCAGGAACTTCCCGCCGCGCATGGTGTCGCGGTAGTGGACCATCCAGTTGTCGTTCGAGTTGACGTTGCCCATGGACGCCGCGCAGCCGCCCTCGGCCATCACGGTGTGTGCCTTGCCGAACAACGACTTGCTGATGATCGCGGTCCGCTTGCCCTGGGCTCGGGCTTCGATCGCGGCCCGCAGGCCGGCCCCGCCGGCACCGATCACAACCACGTCGTAGGGGTGCCGCTCGATCTCAGCTGGCGCCGATGATTCGCTCGTAAACTCGCTCATGTCCGTCACGCCCTCAGTTCACGATGCGCGGGTCGGAGAACCAGCCGGCTGCCAGCGCCATCACGTAGAAGTCGGTCAGCGCCAAGGTGCCCAGGGTGGTCCAGGCCAACTCCTGGTGCTTGGTGTTGAGCTTGGTCACCTGGCTCCAGGCCCAGTAGCGCAGCGGGTGCTTGGAGAAGTGGTTGAGCCGCCCACCCATGATGCTGCGGCAGGAGTGGCAGGACGCGGTGTAGGCCCACAGCAGCACCACGTTGGCCACGATGATCAGGGTGCCCAGACCGATGCCGAAGCCACCGTCCGCGCCGCGAAACGACTCCACCGCATCGATGGTGTTGATCACCGAGATGATCGTCGCGGCGTAGAAGAAGTAGCGGTGCAGGTTCTGCCCGAGCAGCGGGAACCGGGTCTCACCGGAGTAGCGCTTGTGCGGCTCGGCGACCGCGCAGGCCGGCGGCGAGGCCCAGAAGCTTCGGTAGTACGCCTTGCGGTAGTAATAGCAGGTCAGCCGGAACAGCAGCAGGAACGGCAGGGTCAACGCCGCGAACGGCAGGAACCACCAGCCCGGGAGGAACCGCCCGAACAGCGCAGACTCGGGCGCACAGGCCACCGAGATGCAGGGCGAGTAGAACGGAGTGAGGTAGTGGTAATCGGGAACCCAGTACCACTTCTGCATGAAGACACGGACTCCTGCGTAGCTGACCCACGCCGCTAGGCCGGCAACCGTCAACAGCGGCGGCAGCCACCATCGATCGGTGCGGAGGGTGCGTGCGCTGATCTGCGCCCGGCCTGCGGACGCAGCTGCGGTGGTGGACACGTCAGGCTTTCCTTACCTGTTTCGGACCCGACCCGGGCTGCCAGCGTAGGGGCCGGAAGCCCTGCGGGGTCTGTGAAAGTTGGCCGAGCGTATGGCTGATCAGAGCGGAAACGACGCTCGGGTCCACAGCGAACTACCGGACCCGGCCAGCGTCCAATGCATCAACACGCGGTGAGCCATACGTCTAAGCTATGCATGTGACGCTGCTGCAGCTCATGTACTTCGTGGCACTCGCCGACGTGCGCAACTTCACCCGCGCCGCCGAGCACTGTGGGGTGTCCCAACCCACGCTCAGCCGGCAGATCCGCACCTTGGAGGACCAGCTCGGCGCGGTCCTGGTCGACCGCGGAACCGGGGGCGGCAAGGGTCCGCTGGCGCTCACCCCGGCCGGCGAAGCGGTGCTGCCGCTGGCCCGCCGGATGCTGGCCGACGGCGACGGGGCCCGTACCGCGGTGGCCGAGATCGTCGGGCTGCGGTCCGGGCGGGTGCGGGTGGGTGCCACTCCGAGCCTATGCATCGGGTTGCTGGCCGACGTGCTGCGGCAGTTCCACGCCGAGCACCCGGCGATCCACCTGTCGCTGTCCGAGAACGGCTCGCAGCCGCTGGTCCGCGACCTGGCCCGGGGACTGTTGGACGTCGCGCTGGTCATCGTGCCAACGACGGGGCTGGACCCGACGCTGTCGATCACCACGCTGCTGCGTGAGCGACTGTCCGTCGCGTCCGCACGCTCATCCCCCGCCCCGTCGCACCGCGGGTCGATCTCTCTGGTCGACCTCGGTCGGCGTGAGCTGGTGATGTTCCGCGAGGGCTACGACCTGCGCGAGGTGACCCTTCGAGCCTGCCGGGAGGCCGGTGTGACCCCCCGGTTCGCGGTCGAGGGCGGCGAGATGGACGCCGTGCTGCGGCTGGTGGAGAACGACACGGGGGTCGCGGTCGTCCCGGACCTGGTGTTCGCCGGCCGCCCCCGGCTGCGCCGCACGGTACTGACCCCGCCGATCTACCGCACGGTGGCGCTGGCCAGCCGTGCCGAGGTCACCCCGACGCACGCGTCCGACGCCTTCCGCGGCACGCTGCTGTCGTTCGTGCGCGGCCTGTCGTCCACCGGTGACGTCGCGGCGGACATCACCGTGCTGCATCGCTGAGCACCGGGGGTGATGAGAGCCATTCGCTGGAGGTGGGTGTTGCTCGCCGTGGCCGTGGCGGCCACCGTAGTCGTGGTCACGTTCCCGTCGGTTGCCGCGACGACCTGTCCAAGTTGCTACGGAATGGAGCAGTTGGGGCCGGACCTCTACATCGAACCGGGTCTTTCGCCTGCACAACAGGCCCAAGTGTCTGAGGTGGTCGACGCCGCCCGGCGACGCGTCGGTGATTTCTACGGCGGCCGAGAGAGCACCCCGTCGATCCTTGCTTGTATTACCGACGTCTGCTACCGGCGGATCGGCGGAGGTGGAGAACGTGGTGTCGGGGTGCTGAACCGTGCGGTGATGCTGTCCCCGCGCGGGGTTGCTGTCGTGGTCTCCGAGGATCCGCGCTACCTCGCGCCTCAGGCGGCTTCGGACCGACATCCGGTCAGCTCTGAGGATGATCTTCCGGTGACATTGGCGGACTGGGTGCACGCGGCAAGCGCGGATGAGCAGCTTTACGCCAAGGCCGCGTGTCGGGTGAGTCGATGGATGTCGGCCAACGGCGGACCACGTGCGGTTCGCACACTGGTTGACCGCTTCAGAGCAGGCGAGGGCTTCGCGACGATCGTCAAGGGATAACCGGGCCGGACGACCCTGCGTTGCTAGGTGACGTGCTCGGGGTCGGGCAGCTCGGCGGACGAGCCCTGCTCCCGCAGCGCCTCCCGGACCACGCGGTAGGCCAGCCCTTCCGGGTACCCGCGGCGGGCGAGCATGCCCACCAGCCGCCGAATCCGGGTGGAGTCGTCGAGCCCGGACATGGCGCGCAGCCTGCGCTCAACCAGCTGTCGAGCGGTCTGCTCTTCGTCGCCGGTGTCGAGCGCGGCGATCGCTTCGCCGGCTGTGTCGTCGGCTACGCCCCGGCGGCGCAGCTCCGCCGAGAGCGCCCGTCGGCCCAGTGCGCGGTGCCGGTGGCCGGACTGCACGACCAGCTCCGCGTACGAGACGTCGTCCACCAGCCCAACCTCAACGAGCCGGTCAAGCACCCGATCGGTTACCTCCGAAGGGACGCCCTTCCGGCCTAGCGCGGTGGCCAGCTCGGCCCGGCTGCGCGGACGCGCGGTGAGCAGTTGCAGGCAGATGTTGCGCGCCGCCGACTCGGGGTCTGTCGATTCGCCGGCCGACCCGTCAGCGTCCGGCGCGGCGGCGCGTGGCCGCCTGGCGACCCGTCGAGTAGCCACGATCAGAAGTCGACCGGGGCCGGCACGGTCTCGTCGGTGTCGAGCTGAGCACCGATGCCGAGCTTGTCCTTGATCCGCTTCTCGATCTCGGTGGCCACGTCCGGGTTCTCCAGCAGGAACTTGCGGGCGTTCTCCTTGCCCTGGCCGAGCTGGTCACCCTCGTAGGTGTACCAGGCGCCAGCCTTGCGGATCAGCGACTGCTCCACCCCGACGTCGATAAGCGAACCCTCGCGACTGATGCCGTGGCCGTACAGGATGTCCATCTCCGCTTGTTTGAACGGAGGCGCGCACTTGTTCTTGACGACCTTGACCCGGGTGCGGTTGCCCACCGCGTCGGTGCCGTCCTTGAGCGTCTCGATCCGGCGGATGTCCAGCCTGATCGAGGCGTAGAACTTCAACGCCTTGCCGCCGGTCGTCGTCTCTGGGCTGTTGTGCACCACGACCCCGTCGGCGAGGTAGTTGTGCGAGCCCTCCACCTCGATGTCGAAGCGGTCCATCTTTTGATAGTGGCTCTCGGCCTTGACGTCGAGTACGCGTGCCGGAACCGGGAGCAGGGTCGGCTCCACGAACTCCGGTTGCACCGAGAACCGCCCTTGGAAGCGTTCGAGCAGCTTGTACTGCATCGAGGGATGCACATAGGGCGCGATCAACTCATGCAGCTTGGCCGTCTCGTCCCTGGGGAAGCTGAGCACAGCCATGCCCCGCGCGCCGCGCATGGTCAACCGGGGTCGCAGGTCAAATGTATCCGCCAGGTGCTGAACGAGCCGTTCCCGCGAGCCTGGACTCATTGCCTCGACACAAATCTCCGAGCGTCCAGAGCCGTTCCGAGTGCGCTCCTGCACTCCCTTGGCCCGACTCGAGAACGAACCATCGTCGCAGTACCAGATCGCCAGCGACAGCGGGGTCAGCGCCTTGAGATAATCCCAGGACAGGTGCTTGTGACCATCACCCAGGTACACCGCTTCACGCAACCCGGCCAACTCAGGCAGAGGCGTGAGGTCGACAAAGCCAGCGCCCTTGGCATTGGTAGTGCGGCACTGCTGGATGTTCGCCAGAAGCGACGCTTTCCAATCCAGGTAGTTCACCTGCTTTGCGCCGTGTCCCATGCGGAATCGGGCGCTCGCATCGTCAGTGCGCACCGGCTTAGACAACGATCCATCACCCATCAGCGCCCCGATAATGATCTCCCACTGCACGATGCTGAGCCGGTGCGGCTGAGCGAGCATCACGCGATCACCAACGCGGATGTCCTCGGCTTCGCACCAACCGCCAGGCGTCCGGATCAGATGATTGCGAGTCATCGCGAAGCTTGCATGACCTCGGCCGGCGCCTCCTCCCGAACGTTCGACCTTGAATCGGAGGAACTCCTCTGCCTTGCCGTTATTGAACCAATTGGTAACTCGCTTCGGGACAATCTTGCCGAGCTCAACGTCATAGGAAAGCACCTCGACGTCCAGCCGCTGGTTGACGATCTTCCCAAGCATCTCTTGGGAGCCATCCGCGAGCGTGACCTGGGTGTCATAAGATCCACAGCCAAACATGACTCCGATCTTTTCCCGGAGCTGGTTGATGAAGATCGCGGTGGTGTTGGAGCTGCTCAGGCCGCCGGTGATCTTGCGCAGCGCCTGGCTCATCAACCGGGCCTGCAGGCCCACGTGGCTGTCGCCCATCTCGCCCTCGATCTCGGCGCGCGGCACCAGCGCGGCCACTGAGTCGATGACGATGATGTCCAGCGCGCCCGATCGGATCAGCATGTCGGCGATCTCCAGGGCCTGCTCACCGGTGTCCGGCTGCGAGACCAGCAGCGCATCGGTGTCGACACCCAGTGCCTTGGCATACTCCGGGTCAAGCGCGTGCTCGGCGTCGATGAACGCGGCGATCCCCCCGTCTGCCTGCGCGCTGGCCACCGCGTGCAGCGCGAGGGTGGTCTTGCCGCTGGACTCCGGACCGTAGATCTCGACGATCCGACCGCGGGGCAGACCGCCCACGCCCAGCGCAACGTCCAGTGCGATGGACCCGGTCGGGATCACGCCGATCGGAGTCCTTGCCTCATCGCCGAGGCGCATGACCGCGCCCTTGCCGTGGTTCTTCTCGATCTGGGCCATCGCGAGAGCCAGTGCCTTCTCACGGTCGGGAGCGGTCATCTCGAATGCCACCTTGGGAGGACGTAGGGACGCGGGGTAAGCAGTGGGGCCGACAGTAGGTGCCACGACCGACAATCTCGCGTTCGATGTCGTAGCTGTGGACAACTCCGCCGGGTGTGGACAACACACTAGCCGAACGACTGTTCGAACCCGAAAGTGACACGCCGACGACTAAGGTGCCGCTGCGAGGCCGACTCAGCGCCGTTCGGGGGGCACGTCGAACGCCCGGCACACCACTCGCCAGACCTCCCTCGGGTCCGTGCCGGCCTGCAACGCCTGCTCGACCGTCCGCCCGTCCAACTCGGCGAACACGTGATCGGTGGCCAGCGAACCGGCCCGCACGGGCCCGAACTCGTCGGCCATCAGCTGCCGGAAATGAGTCAGTCGCACCGGGCCACGGTAGGACACACTGACCGGATGCGAGACACAGTGCTGGACGCGCTGTGGACGAGCTACCCCGTGGCCGCGCCGCCGGGCCGGATCGGTGGGTATCGGCCGACCCGGCCGGCGTCCGCACGGATCCGCAGGCGGACTGAGTAGCGTGCGCAGGCATGGACACCGACCCCACCGGTATGTCGTCCCCGCTCGGTCAGCTACTGGTACTCGCGATGCTGGTCAGCTCACTGGTGGTACTGCTGCGTTGGTGGTGGCAGCAACGCAATCGTTAGGGCTCGTGCCCGCGCGAGCCGATGCCCGACCCCGGACCAACCGGACACATCATCGAGATCCACCTCAGCGTGACTTGATCGAATACGCTGAGGTGGATCTCGGTAGCCACCGGAGCGGCCACGCGGACAACCAACCGCAACAGCCGGTAAGCCCCGGCTGGCCGGATTCGTGGCCACCTCAACGAGGTCAACACTAGCCGGGCTTCGCCCCCATCCCGATGGGCATGCTCGGTGGCTGGCTTGGGTGGGCGGGCTCCGGTCGGCGGGATCTAGACCAGGTCTAGACCGTGACCGGCTGGCCGGTCCGGTGTATGAACCGCTTGGAGCGGTTATGCCCCAGTGTTCGCGGACGAGGGTGGCGAGCTGTTCGGGGGTGGCGCGGGTGGCGAAGGTCGTGCTTGTGCCGACGTCGGCACAAGCA
>JALYVZ010000217.1 GCA_030852965.1 Actinomycetota bacterium
GTCGAGGGGTTCGCCCGGTTCACCCCCGCGCGCGCAACGTGGTGGTGCGCGGTCAGGCGGCCGCGGCGACCGCCCGGGGCCCGCAGTGCGGGAGGTTGAGGTCGTCGGCCAGGGACTGGTTGACCAGGGTGCCTTGGTGGGTGGAGAGGGCGGCGGCCAGGCCTTCGTCGTGGGCCAGCGCCGCCCGCCAGCCGTGCTCGGCCAGGGCGAGCACGTAGGGCAGGGTGGCGTTGGTCAGCGCGTAGGTCGACGTGTGCGGCACCGCGGCGGGCATGTTCGTCACGCAGTAGAACAACGAGTCGGCCACCCGGTAGGTCGGCTCGGTGTGCGTGGTGGGGCGGGAGTCCTCGAAACAGCCGCCCTGGTCGATGGCGATGTCCACCAGCACCGACCCCGGCCGCATCTGCGTCACCGTCTCGTGCGAGACCACCCGTGGCGCCCGGGCGCCCGGCACCAGCACCGCCCCGATCACCAGGTCGGCGCCGGTGACGGCCCGCTCGGTCTCCAGCGTGCTGGCATACAGCGTGCGGACTCGCCCGGCGTAGCGATCCTCGAGCCGGCGCAGCTTGACCAGGTCCAGGTCCAACACAGCGACGCTGGCCCCAAGGCCCACCGCGACCGCCACCGCGTTCGAGCCGGCCACCCCGGCTCCGATGACCACCACGTCCGCCGGCGCCACCCCGGGCACCCCGCCCATCAGCACGCCTCGGCCACCGGCGGCGGCCAGTAGGTGCGCGGCGCCGGCCTGTGGGGCGAGCCGGCCGGCGACCTCGCTCATCGGCGCCAGCAGCGGCAGGCTTTGATCTTTGTCCCGAACCGTCTCGTAGGCGATGGCGGTGGTTCCGGCGGCCAGCAGCGCGCTCGCCGTCTCGCGGGACGCGGCGAGGTGCAGGTAGGTGAACAACACCTGCTCGGCGCGCAGCCGGTGGTACTCGGCCGGCACCGGCTCCTTGACCTTGAGCACCAGGTCGGCGGCGGCCCACACCTCGTCGGCGGTCTGTGCGATGGCTGCGCCGGCCGCGGTGAAGCCGGCGTCGGACAGCGCGCTGCCGGCCCCGGCGTCGTGTTCGACGAGCACCCGGTGACCCTTGGCGGTCAGCTCGTGCACCCCGGCCGGGGTGATCGCGACGCGGTACTCGTGGTCCTTCAGCTCCCTCGGCACACCGATCAGCATGGTCCTATGGTGAACTTGTGCCAGACTGGATACAAGCAACCCGCAGTAAATTCGATACCATCGTATTGTGACGTCTGGTCGTTCGATACCGGGGTCGGACCTGCCGGTGCCGCCGAAGGATGTTCGACCTGGGCTCGACGAGACCGACCGGGCCATCCTCGCCGTGCTGCGCACCGACGCCCGCATCCCGAACAAGCTGCTCGCCGAACGGGTCGGCATCGCCGCGTCGACGTGTCTGGCCCGGATCCGGGCCTTGCGCGAACGCGGCGTGATCCGGGGCTACTACGCCGACGTCGACCCCAAGGCACTCGGGCACGACCTGCAGGCGATGATCGCGATCCGGCTGGACTCCCAGGCCCGCAGCCACATCCGGCAGATGATCACGGGCCTGAGCCGCCAGCCCGAGGTGCTCGACGTGTACTTCGTGGCCGGCGCCAACGACTACCTCGTGCACGTCGCCGTCGCCAGCACCGAGGAGCTGCGCCGGTTCGTCGCCGACCACCTCAGCCGCAACCCCGACATCGGCTATACCGAGACCAGCCTGATCTTCGAGCACATCCGCGCCGACGGGCACTGATCTCGCGTTAGTCTCGGGCTCATGCGAGTGGTCATCGTGGGAGCCGGGTTCGGTGGGATCGCGGCCGCGATCGAGCTGCGCCGCCACGGGTTCGACCAGCTCACCATCCTGGAGAGGGCCGACGAGCTGGGCGGCACCTGGTATCACAACAGCTACCCAGGGGCGGCGTGTGACATACCCAGCCACGCCTACTCGTTCTCCTATGCCCAGCGCCGGGACTGGCCGAAGCTGTGCCCCGAGCAGCCCGAGATCCTGGCCTACCTGCAAGGGGTGGCCCGCGAGCACGGGGTGGCCGAGCACATCGTGACGGGTGCGAAGGGGTGGTCGTGTCGCTGGACGGACCCGGGGTGGCGGCTGGACACCGAGGACGGCCGGAGCTTCACGTGCGACGCCGTGGTGCTGGCCACCGGACAGCTACACCAGCCTCTGTGGCCCGCCATCCCCGGGCGCGACGACTTCACCGGGCACAGCTTCCACTCGGCGGCCTGGGACCACGACTACGAGCTGGCCGGCAAACGGGTGGCGGTGATCGGGACGGGCGCCAGCGCGGTGCAGTTCGTCCCGGAGATCGCTTCGCGGGTGGCTTCCCTGACGGTGTTCCAGCGCTCCGGGAACTGGTTTCTGCCCCGGCGCAACCGGCCCAGCAGGTCGCCCGCGCCCGGTTCGCCGCGGCCCGGGAGTTCATCGGCGTGGCGCGGGCTGGGGTGCGATCGAACCGGAGTTCGCCGAGCTCGGGCCGGGCCCGATCCCCGACGTGCTCGCCGAGTACTCCGACGAGGTCGGCGCGGCGGTGCTGGTGGTGGGCTCGACCGGGCACGGGCTGCTCGGCCGGCTGGTGCTCGGCCGGCTGGCGCCCGGCCGGACCGTGCAACGACTGCTCCCCCTTGAGCACTGTCCGGTGGCCATCGCGCCGCGCGGCTACCGGCACATCTCGAGTGCACTGAACCCACCGCCGCCGAACCTAATGCCGCCGAACCCACCGCCACCGAACCCACCGCCACCGAACCCACCGGCGCTGAGCCAGGGCGCCCGGGCGGCGTCGGCGGCGATCTGGCCGACCTGCCGGAGCGGACCGACGTGCTGGTCATCGGATCGCGCGGCTACCGGTTGATGCCCCGGCTGCTGCTGGGCGGGTGGTCGGGACGCTGGTGCGCACCGCCCGCGACCCGGTGGTCGTGGTGTCCGGTCAGAGTTGAGGGGCCAGCCGGCCACCCCGTTCGCTGCGCTGACCGCCGGCTCTGGTGGTTGTGGCCGGACGGTACGGCAGCGGACGCAGTGACGGCGTCGAAAACGAGCGGCGGTCAGCCGACCATGGCGGTCAGCCGACCATGGCGGTCAGCCGACCATGGCGGTCAGCCGACCATGGCAGTCAGCCGACCATGGCAGTCAGCCGACCATGGCAGTCAGCCGACCATGGCAGTCAGCCGACCATGGCAAACAGCCGACCATGGCAAACAGCCGACGATGGCGGTCAGCCGACCGTGGCAGTCAGCCCACCGCGGCGAGCAACCTGGCTGGGCGGGCGGCGCCGGCCGGGTCGAGCGGGTTGCGCGGGGTGAGGGTCGCCAACACGGTGCGCAGGTCGGCCACGGTGACGGTGAGGGTGTTCTCCTCGTGCCCGGTGAGCTCGCCGCGGCCGGTCGTCCGCTCCCGGGCGGACAGGGTGGCGTGCAGCAGTTCGACGGTGCGCTGCAGCCAGCGCAGCCGGGTCAGGGTGCGGGCCGGGGGGTCCAGCGCAGCCAACATGTCGACCCGGGTGGACAGCTCCCAAGCGAACCGGTGCAGCGGGAGTGTGCCGGCCAGGTGGGTGTCGATGGTGGCCGTCAGACCTTCGGTGACAAATCGGATCAGGGGCGCAGACGTTGCAGTCATGAGATGTGTTCCAGACGTACGGGGCGACCCGGGCGTGCGGGTGCAACCAGGTGAGGTGTGGAAGACCTGGTCCCCGTGGCGAACTCACACCGAGACCTCACTGCTCCAGATCTGACTCCGCCGACGGACACTGACACACCGACGAGCGCGATCCGAGCAACCGAAAACCTAGGCCGATCCTGGTGCCGAGGTCAATTCCCCCACTCCGGTGAACGGGGTCGGACGTGCCCTGGTCAACCGCGCTCTCGTTTACGTTCTGACGAAAATGGACGCCCGTGACCAGGTACTTTGCTCACCAACCGGCATGCAGCCGGAAACTGACAGACCGCCCGGATACAGTCGTTTCGTGGCCGCCTCCTCCCCGACCAGCATCGAGCTGTTCACCGGCGGCGGCGGACTGGCGTGGGCCATGCACGCAGCCGGGTTCGAACACCTGCTGGTCAACGAGATCGAGCGGCGGGCCCGCGAGACGCTGCGGCAGGCGGGTTGGCCACTGGTCCCCGGCGATGTCCGGGCGCTCGACTTCCGCCCCTACGAGGGCCGGGTCGACGTGTTGGCCGGCGGGGTGCCGTGCCAGCCGTGGAGCCTCGGCGGGGTGCACGGCGGCTACGACGACCCGCGCAACCTCTGGCCCGAGCTCTTCCGCTGCGTGCGGGAGAGCCGACCGAAGGCGGTCATCGCGGAGAACGTGCGCGGACTGCTGCGGCCGTCGTTCCGCCCGTACTACGAATACATCCTCAACGAGCTGAGGCTGCCGTTCGAGCAGCGAGTGGACGGGGAGGACTGGCGGGATCACGACCGGCGGCTGCGCAAGGCGTTGGCCCGGATCCGGCCGGAGCCGGCCGAACGCTACGACGTGTTCTGCCTGCCGGTGAACGCCGCCGACTTCTCCGTCCCGCAGCTGCGCCACCGGGTGTTCGTGGTCGCCTTCCGCGCCGACCTCGGCCTGGCCGACTGGCGGCCCCCGCCACCCACGCACTCCGCCGCCGCGCTGCAGCTCGACCAACTGAGGGGCGGCTACTGGCGCCGGCACGGCATCACCGCCCGCCCTCCGGAGTCACCGAGCACCCCCGCCGACGACGGCCGGAAACCCTGGCGCACCCTGCGCGACGCCATCGCCGACCTGCCGGAGCCGCTCGGCGACAAGATCGAGCACCCGGACTGGAACCACCACGTGGGCTGGCCGGGCGCCCGCAGCTACCCCGGCCACACCCCGAACGTCCTCGACCGGCCAGCCAAGACCGTCAAAGCCGGGGTGCACGGGGTGCCCGGCGGGGAGAGCGTGCTGCGCCGCGACGACGGCTCGATCCGTTACCTCACCGTGCGCGAGGTGGCTCGGATCATGACGTTCCCGGACCACTGGCGACTGGCCGGGCCGCGCGGCGAGCAGATGCGCCAGCTCGGCAACGCGGTACCGCCTCGGCTGGGCCGGGTGCTCGCCGACGCGGTCCGCACCGCGCTCGTCGGCGCGGGCTGATCAGCCCCTCAGGACCAGCACGTTGTGGCGGCCCGCGTCGCCTTGTCACCGGCTTTCACCCGCGCCGCGCAAGCCTCCAGCTGAGCACAGGATTACCGTGATCGGACACGCCGGAACAAGCAAGTCAGGAGTCGCGCATGGCGCCACGCCCACGGGTCTCGGCCGCTGTCCTGGACTCCGATCCACGATCGCTCGCCGCAGATGATGGTCCATCTCGATATCGGTGTTGACGACCTTGACGCAGCGTTCAAGCGGGCCAGCGAACTGGGCGCCATCCTGGGCGCGCACCAGCCTCAGGACGGCGTTCTGGTGATGCTCGATCCCGCGGGACATCCGTTCTGCCTGTTCCGGCGCAGTTCTGAGTCAGGTGCGGGCAGCGGCGTTCCGCTGGAACGGTCAGATCAACGTCGCGAGAGTGCCGTCAGGGCTAATTTCTCCCCGACCGCGAGAGCCGTGACGGCACTCTCACCCGGCTCGAAGCGCCTGGAGCGTTCCGCGGAACTCCGTAGCGGCCCGCCAACAGGTATTGCACGAGTCCGCAGGTATTGCACGAGTCCGCGATACCACCCATCGGTGACTGATCACCAGGGCAGCGGCGCTGACGAGAGCCTGCTCGAGCCGCGCTGGTGCCCTGATGATCACGGCTACCGTCCCCGCCAGCGACAGGCGCCGCCGAGCGCAGTCGGCGGGCGGTGACCGCGTTCCGCACGCCCGGTCGGCCGATCTGCTCGGCCCCACGGCGTGTCGGCCCACGGCTGCCGGCCTACCGTGTTCGGAGTGACGGCGGACTCAGATGGCTGACGCGACCTCACGACGGCCCGCACCGATACGTCCACCCGTTGTGACACGCAGACCGTTCGACGAGATCGTGATCGAGTTCGGTCCGGTGGTGCTACGGGTCTGCCGCGCCGTGCTCAGTGCGACCGATTCCGACGATGCCTGGTCGGAGACGTTCCTGGCAGCATTGCGGGCCTACCCGGAGCTGCCTGCGGACACGAACATGCAGGCCTGGCTGGTCCGGGTGGCGCATCGCAAGGCCATCGACCAACACCGCGCCCGGGCCCGGGCACCGGTGCCGACCGAGCAGCTGCCCGAACAACCGGGCCCCGAACCTGGCGACGGTCACCCGGAGCTGTGGGAGGAACTGGCGGCGCTGCCGGAAAAGCAACGTTTCGCGGTGGCCTACCACCACCTGGCCGGCATGCCCTACGCGCAGGTGGCCGGGCTGCTCGGCAACTCCGAGGCGGCCGCACGACGGGCGGCGGCCGACGGGATCAAGGCACTGCGCCACCGAATCACTCGCTACTCCGCGGAGGCAAACCGATGACCGAGAACCTGCTCCCAACCCTGCCGACGATCACCAGCGACACTCTGTCCAGGCTCCGCGCCCGGCTCGCCGTCGAGGCCCAGCGCGAGGGGCTGCTGGACGTCGCCTACCGGACCCTGGACTCCCCGATCGGCACGCTGCTGCTGGCCGCGACCGAGCGCGGGCTGGTCCGGGTGGCGTTCGCCATCGAAGGCCACGAGGTGGTACTGGCCGCGCTGGCCAATGAGATCAGCCCTCGGGTGCTGGCCGCCCCGGCGCGGCTGGACGCGCCCGCCCGGGAGATCGAGGAGTACTTCACCGGCCGGCGACGGACCTTCGAGCTGCCGCTGGACCTGCGGCTGACCAGCGGGTTCCGCCGCGAAGTGATCACCCGGCTGCCGGACATCGGGTACGGGCGCACCGCCAGCTACGCCGAGGTGGCGGCCGCCGCCGGCAGCCCGAGGGCGGTGCGCGCGGTGGGGACGGCGTGCGCCCGCAACCCGTTGCCGATCGTGCTGCCGTGTCACCGGGTGGTGCGCAGC
>JALYVZ010000218.1 GCA_030852965.1 Actinomycetota bacterium
GGCGGAGCAGCGACGCCCGGATCCCCGGCTGCCGAGCAGGCAGCTCCGGGAGCCCCGGTCAAGTCCGATGCCGCGAAGTCCGATGCCGCCGCGAAGTCCGATGCCGCGAAGTCCGATGCCGCCGCGAAGTCCGATGCCGCCCCGGGCCAGCCGGCCACGCAGCAAGCCCCGCCAGCCGAGGCCGCCGCCGTGACCCAGGCGATCAGCGCATTTCGGCCCGCGCCAGAGCCGGGCGAGGAACGCGCCGATCCGGCAGCGGCGGCCATCGTTGCCAAGCTCAACGACGAGGTCTTGGTGGTCGACGAGCAACCGCGCTACCACCTGGCCGGTTGCCGGATGCTGGTCGGCCGGGAGACCATCCCGCTGGCGGCCAAGGAGGCGGTCGAGTACGAGTTCACCCCGTGTCAGGCGTGCTCGCCGGTGTGGGTCCTGGCCGCTCGAAACCGGGCGGCGTCCAAGTCCTGACTCGCGATACCTGGTCACTTCAGGCGTCGATCCGGCCATCACCGGGGAGCCTCCGGAAGAACGGGCACCAGCGGGGCCTCTACGAGAGGCTTGACGAATGCCTCAGTAGAACCGGACGGGTGCGGCCCCTCACCGCCGTCGCAATGAGGCCGCCGGCCGCTTCGAGCTGACCGTGAACGCCAAGGTGCGTGGGCTGCGGCTGGGTGGGGACACCCAGAAGGTGATCCGCACGGTCAAGGCTGGGGAGTGGCAGCAGGCCGCTGCTCGGGCCTCGTGGTCCTGGACACCGAGGTCACCCAAGAGCTGGCTGCCGAAGGGCTGGCTGCCGAAGGGCTGGCCAAGGATGTGGTGCGGCTGGTGCAGAGCAGGCCCGTCGGAAGCCGGCCTGGACGCGTCGGACCGGATCGCGGTGACCCTGGACGGGCCGGCCGATGCGCTCGACGCCGTGTGGACGCACCAGGAGCTCGTGCCGGCGAAGTGCTGGCCACGGCTGTGTCCTTCGGCGCGGTGACGGATCCGACGCTGGTGGGCGCGGTGACCGGCGGCGGCGAGGTCCGGGTACGGCCGGGCGCCCGGGAGGATCGGGTCGGCGGGTGCTGGAACGGTGCCCGGGGCCTGGCATGGGACTTGCCGTCCGGGCCCGGGCGGTGGACGGCAAGGCCAACGCCGCCGTGGTGGCCGCCCTGGCCGGTGGCTTCGGTTTGCCCCGGGCGGCCGTCGAGCTGGTGTCCGGGCACCGAGGCCGGGACAAGACGGTCGAGCTCAACGGCGACGCCTCCGCGCTCGCCGCCCGGCTGGCCGAGCTGCTCGCTGACTGATCGTTCATCGGCTGGCATGCTGGCAAGCATGACTTCGACGAAGGCGTCCGCGGCGCAGCGTTGGCGCGACGTGCAGCAGGCCCGTGCGGTCCCGACGGAGATCCTGGCCGCGGCACAGCACAGCCCTGGAAGCACAACCCGGCGCACTTCGGGGCGCCGGCCACGCGGCGTGGTCATGGAGCTGACCGCCCAACACCCGATGAGCTGGCTGGACCCGCTGTGGGTCCGGTTCCACGACTTGCACCGCGGCGAACCGGCCACTGCCGACGACGCCGTCGCGGTGCTGACCGGGCTGGGTATCACCCCCGACGGTCGTTCGCTGGGAGCGGGCGGCCCGACTGCCGGAGGACCCGGTATGGGTGGCTCGGCGGCTGTGCCTACCGGAGGCCTTGATGGACGAGGTGGCTGAGGCCTTGGCCGAGATCCCGCAGCGCCGACGGGACGTGGTGACTCTCAGCTGGTGAGCCGGGTCAACCGCGACCGCGGTCGATCAGCCGGGACAGCACGATCACGCTCTCGGTGTGGTCGACGCCCGGTTCGTCCCGCACCCGCTCCATCGCCTGCTCCAACTGTCGGACGTCACCGGCGAGCATGTGTACCAGCGCGTCGGCGGCCCCGGTGACCGTGCACGCGCCCACCACCTCTGGCACCCGTTGCAGGCCGCGGCGCAGCTCCTCGGGCGACACCGTGCCCCGGCAGTACACCTCCACGTATGCCTCGGTGCGCCAGCCCAGCGCGGACGGGTCGACCAGCGCGGTGAAGCCTCTGATCGCCCCACTGGCTCGCAGCCGGTCCACCCGCCGCTTGGTGGCCGGCGCGGACAGCCCGACCTCCTTGCCGATCTCGCCGTAGGTGGCCCGCCCGTCGCGCAACAGGCAGCCCACGATCCGCTGGTCCAACGCATCCATCGACGCCACCTTCGTCGGTTCTGCAAGAATCTATCGAAAATCACGGAACCGCACAATAGATAGTGCCAGTGAGCGCAATCTAGTGGCATTGAGTGCACGGAGGGCCCGGTTTACCGTTGTACTGTGTCGCTCACGCTGGAATCCCCGCAGCCCGCCCTCCCCCGACTTCGGAGCCACCCGAGGCACTACCTGATGTGCCCGCCCGACCACTTCGCGGTTTCCTACGTGATCAATCCCTGGATGGACCTGACCCGGCCGGGAGACGCCGCGCTGGCTCGTCGCCAGTGGGACGAGCTACGCCGCATCTACCTCGGGCTCGGACACACCGTGGACGTCATCGAACCGGTACCCGGCCTGCCGGACATGGTGTTCGCCGCGAACGGCGGTCTGGTGATCGACGGACACGCGCTGGGGGCTCGGTTCCGGCACCCACAGCGTGCGCCCGAGGGCCCGGCGTACCTGGCCTGGCTGCGGTCGGCGGGGCTGCGCGGGGCCGGTGAGGCCGTCGCGGTGAACGAGGGTGAGGGCGACTTCCTGGTGATCGATGGTCCGGGCGAACGGTTGGTGCTGGCCGGCACCGGGTTCCGCACCTCGGTCGCCGCGCATGCCGAGGTCGAGACGCTGTTCGGGGTGCCGGTTGTGTCGTTGCGGCTGGTCGACCCGCGCTTCTACCATCTGGACACCGCGCTCGCGGTGCTCGACGAGCACACCGTGGCGTACTTCCCGCCCGCCTTCAGCCGGAGCAGCCGTCAGGTGCTGCGCCGGCTGTTCCCGGATGCGATCCTGGCCGCTGCCGAGGACGCCGAGGCGCTCGGGCTCAACGCCGTGTCCGACGGCCACCACGTGGTGCTCTCCGCAACTGCCACCAGGCTGGCTGACCAGCTGCGGGAACGCGGTTATGAGCCGATCGGGGTGGACCTGTCGGAGCTGCTCAAGGCCGGTGGCGGCGTCAAGTGCTGCACCCTGGAGATCCGGTCATGAGCCTGCTGGGCGACCGCCATTGAGCTGGGCCGCGGCCAGTCTGCGTGCGGTGCTCGACGAGGCCGAGCCCTGATCCACACCCGCCGGCACGCCCTGCCATCGACTGGGGTGGAATGGACTCCACGGGCGGCGGCGGGAGGGGGCTGCGATGAGCCTTCCCCTCGAAGCGGTGCTCGGCATCGGGTCCGCCGTGGTGTTGCTGAGCGTGGTCGCGGTGCGGGCCTCGGTGCGGCTGGGCCTGCCGTCGTTGCTGCTCTACCTCGGTATCGGCGTGCTGCTCGGGGAGTCCGTGCTGGGGCTGCGGTTCTCCGACACCATGCTCACCGAGTCGCTCGGTCTGGCCGCCCTGGTGCTGATCCTGACCGAGGGTGGTCTCACCACCCGCTGGGCGGACGTGCGGCCGGTCCTGGGCCTGGGGATATCGCTGTCAACCGTGGCGGTGGCAGTGAGCATCGGTGTGACGGGCTCGCTGCTGCACCTGCTGCTCGGGCTGGACTGGCGCACCGCGTTCCTGTGGGGCGCGGTGGTGTCCTCCACTGACGCGGCGGCGGTGTTCAGTGTGCTGCGCGGCGTGGGGGTACGCCGGTCGCTGGCCGGCGCGGTGGAGCTGGAGTCCGGGCTGAACGACGCCCCGGTGGTGATCGCGGTGGTGCTGCTGGCCTCGCCCGAACCACTGACCTGGTGGAGCCCGGCGCTGGTGGTCTATGAGCTGGCGGTGGGTGGCGCGGTGGGCGCGCTGCTCGGTTTCGGTGGGGCGTGGGCGTTGCGGCGGGCCGCGCTCCCCGCAACCGGGCTGTACCCGCTGGCCACGTTGTCGGTCTGCGTGCTGGCTTACGCCGGCGGCCAGTTGGCGCACGCATCCGGATTCCTGGCGACCTACCTGGCGGCGTTGATCCTGGGCAACTCACGGCTCCCGCACCGCGGTGGCGTGCTGTCGTTCGCGGAGGGCACCGGGTGGCTCGCCCAGATCGGGCTGTTCGTGTTGCTCGGGTTGTATGCCTCGCCCGGCGCGCTCGCCGGTGCGCTGCTGCCGGCCCTGGTCACCGGGCTGGTGCTGCTGCTGGTGGCTCGGCCGCTGTCGGTGGTGCTTGCGGCCACGCCGTTCCGGGTGCCCTGGCGGGAGCAGACGTTCCTGTCCTGGTCGGGTTTGCGGGGCGCGGTGCCGATTGTCCTGGCGCTGATCCCGCTGACCCGCAACCCGGGCAGCGCTTCGGCGCGGCTGCTGGTGGATGTGGTGTTGGTGCTGGTGGTGGCGCTGACCCTGCTGCAGGGCACCACGTTGCCGTGGGTGGCTCAGCTGCTCGGGGTGTCGCGCAGGGGGGAGCCCACCGAGATCGAGGTTGACGCCGCTCCGCTGGACGAGCTGTCGGCCGACCTGTTGCAGGTCCGGGTGCCGGTCGGCTCCAAGCTGCGCGGGGTGTACCTGCACGAACTTCGGCTGCCCGCCGGGGCAGTGGTCAGCCTGGTGGTGCGCAACGGGGCTGGCTTCACCCCCGGGCCCGACACCCGGCTGAAGGAGCGCGACCAACTGCTGGTGGTGACCACGGCGGCCGCCCGGACCCGGGCCGAGCAGCGCATCCGCGCGGTCGACCGCGCCGGCCGGCTGGCCCGCTGGCGGGGCGAGACCGGCACTGCATAGCCGGCCATGGAGAATCGTGCCATGAGTGGCCCCTACCAGCCGTCCCCGCCCGCCGACGAGGACGCACTTGCCGACCCGGCAACGAGTCCGCCGCGCCCGCTGCAGCCTCGGAGGGTGTTCCTGCTCGTCCTGGTCGCGCTGAACGGCTGGGCGCTGGACCTGGTCACCAAGGTGTTTGCGGTGGGCCATCTGGAGGGCCATCCACCGGTCAGCATCATGCCCGGCCTGCTGTACGTCCAAGTGGTGCGCAACGCCGGTGCGGCCTTCGCGATGGCGACCGGGGCGACGTGGCTGCTCACCCTGATCGCGGTCGTGGTGGTGGTGTCCATCTTCAAGGTGGCCGGGCGGCTGCGCTCGGTCGGCTGGGCGATCGCGCTGGGCCTGGTGCTCGCCGGCGCCCTGGGCAACCTCACCGACCGGCTGTTCCGGGCGCCGGCGCCGTTGGTCGGGCGGGTGGTGGATTTCATCTCCGTGTTCGCCCCCGACGGCACGGTGTGGCCGGTGTTCAACCTGGCGGACTCGGCGATCTGCGTCGGTGGCGTGCTGCTGGTGCTGCTCGCGTTGCTCGGTCGCGAGCTGGACGGCACCCGGGCCCGCGACCAACGGCACCCCCGGTGAGCTCGCAACGGACGCTGCCGGTGCCCGACGGGCTGGACGGCATGCGGGTGGACGCCGGGTTGTCCCGGATGCTCGGGCTGTCCCGCACGGTCGTGGCCGGGTTGGTCGAGGACGGGCAGGTGCACAGCGACGGCCGAACGCTGGCCAAGTCCGACCGGTTGGTGGCCGGCGCCTGGCTCGAGGTCACGCTTCCCGAGCCGCCTCGACCGACGCCGGCCCAGCCGAGCGCGGCGGCGGTGGTCGAGGGGCTCACCGTGCTGCACGCCGACGACGACATCGTGGTGGTGGACAAACCGGTTGGGGTCGCCGCGCACCCCAGCCCCGGCTGGACCGGTCCGACGGTGACCGGCGGGGTGGTCGCGCTGGGCCTACGGGTGTCCACCTCCGGGGCGGCCGAGCGGCAGGGTATCGTGCATCGGTTGGATGCCGGCACCACCGGGGTGATGGTGGTTGCCGCGTCCGAGCGTGCGTACACCGCACTGAAGTGGGCGTTCAAGCAGCGCGAGGTGACCAAGCGCTACCACGCGATCGTGCAGGGCCACCCGGACCCCTCGCGGGGAACGGTCGACGCCCCGATTGACCGCCACCCCCGGCACGACTGGCGGTGGGCGGTGGTGGCCGGTGGCCGCCCGAGCGTCACGCACTACGACACCGCGGAGGCGTTCCCGGCGGCCAGCCTGCTGGACATCACCTTGGAGACCGGGCGTACCCACCAGATCCGGGTGCACATGTCCGCCCTGCGACACCCGTGCGTCGGGGACCTGGCCTACGGTGCCGATCCGACCATGGCCGCCCGGCTCAACCTGGCCCGGCAATGGCTGCACGCCCGCCAGCTCGGGTTCGCCCACCCCGCCGACGGCCGCTGGGTCGAGTTCACCAGCGAGTACCCGGTTGACCTGAGGCGCGCGCTCGAGGTTCTGCGCGCGGACGCCTGAGTGCCCGGTGTGCCGATGGGTGCCCGCCGCCGAGTGGTACGTCAGTCCGGTCAGGCAAGCGGCAGAACCGGACTGACGTACCACTCACCGTCGCGTCGGCACCTGACCGGGTTACTGGTGTGCCTGGTGGTGGCGCTGGGGGTGGCCTTGGTGGCCGGCCGGCAGTCGCTGCTGGGCGCGCCGGCCTCGCCACCGTCGTCGGATGCGGTGCGGCTCGGGCCGGGGACCGGTCAACCGGTCGCGGACTACCTGGCCATGCTGCCGCCGCGACTGCCGCCGACAGGCGCGCCACCGGTGCCGGCGTTGGTGCAGCTGGCGGTAGGGCTGGACACCACAGAAGCGGCCGACCTGCTGACTGGTGCGCCGAGCACGGAGCTCAACGGGCCGCCGACCGTGGTGTGGCCGGTCATCGCGGTGTTCCGGGTGCCGCTGCCCCGGGTGCAGACCGCGCTGCGGTTCCAACCGCTGACCCAGGTGGCGGACCCTGATCCGGTAGCTGCCGTCCGCCGTCAGCTCGCGTTGGCCCAGGTCGTCGCGCGCCGGACCGCCGCCGCCTAGGCGGGACGACTG
>JALYVZ010000219.1 GCA_030852965.1 Actinomycetota bacterium
CGCCAGCGGTCATCGTGATCGGCGCCGCGGCCGGGCTGGCCGCCGGCCTGCCGGGCGAGCCCCCGCCGACGGAGCAGCCTGCGGGTTGACCGGCTCGACCACCGGCACGCCGGACGGCATCCGGGCACCGGTGATCCGGGCCAGCTCGGAGTCGCCGGGGCGGACCTGGGTGTTCTGCACCCGCACGCCGGCCTTCGTCGTCAGCTGACGGACATCGCGTTGTTCGCCCGGGGTCACCAGGGTGATCACGGTGCCGGTCGCGCCGGCCCGTGCGGTGCGGCCGGCGCGGTGCAGGTAGTCCTTCGGGTCGGCCGGCGGGTCGACGTGCACCACCAGGCTGATGTCGTCGACGTGGATGCCTCGAGCTGCCACGTCCGTCGCGACCAGCACCGGGGTGCGACCGTTGGTGAAGTCGGCCAGCATGCGGGTGCGGGCGTTCTGGGCCTTACCGCCGTGCAGCCCACCGGCCGCCACGCCGACCCCGCGCAGCTTGCGGACCAGCCGGTCCACCGAGTGCTTGGTGCGCACGAACAACAACGTGCGGCCCTCGCGGTTGGCCACCTCGGCGACCACGGCCGGCTTGTGCTCGGCGGAGACCAGCAGCACGTGGTGGTCCATGGTGTCCACCCCAGTCGATGGGCTGGACACCGCGTGGGTGACCGGGTTGGTCAGGTAGCGGCGGACCAACTTGTCCACTTCGCCGTCCAGGGTCGCGGAGAACAGCAGCCGTTGACCACCGGGCACGGTCAGGTCGAGAATCGCGGTGACCTGCGGCATGAAGCCCATGTCGGCCATCCGGTCCGCCTCGTCGATCGCGCTGAACGTGATCTCGGACATGTCCGCGGTGCGTGAGCGGATGTGGTCGGAGAGCCGGCCCGGGGTGGCCACCAGCAGGTCCACCCCTCGGCGCAGCGCGTCGACCTGGCGTGACATCGAGGTGCCACCTACCACCACGGCGGTACGAACCCCGAGGGCGCGGGCGAACGGGTTCAGCGCGTCGACCACCTGCTGGGCCAGCTCGCGGGTCGGCACCAGCACCAGTCCACGTGGGGCGGTGGGGCGGGACCGTTGACCGGCCAGTCGGCTCAGCGCGGCCAGCCCGAACGCCAACGTCTTGCCGGAGCCGGTCTGCGCCTTGCCGAGCACATCGCGGCCGGCGATCGCGTCGGGCAGGGTGGCGGCCTGGATCGGGAACGGCTGGGTGAACCCGGCGGCGTCGAGCGCGCGCTGCACCGGCTCGGGCAGCCCCAGCTCGGCAAAGGTCGGCATGCCGGACGCGGGCTCGATCCAGAGCTGCGCGGGCGGCGCGGGTGGTCCCGCCGGGTGCGACGGGCCGCGGTTCGCGGGTTGGGGGTGCCGCGGCCGGGAGCGACCGCCACCAGCGCGAGAGCCGCGACCGGAGGCACCGCTCGGCCTGGCTGGCCGGCTGTGGCTCTGGCGCGAGCTGTGGGACGAGTCCAAATGGGCGGACCGGGACTCGGACATCGAGCGAGACAAGAAAACCTCCGTGACGTGGCACGCCGCACCGGAGGCTCCGCCGGTGTCCGGCGGCGCTCGTCAGAGGACGGGCCCAGGCGCTTCCTGCGCCCGTAGAAAGATCGGGAGACCCGGATGGGTCGACGGTCAACCGGGGGAATGCGCACCGCCGCGAGGTCCGCGCGGGCCGTTGACGGTTTGATCCTACCTGAGCGATCTCAACCGGTTGCGCCGGCGGCGCTCGATCAGCACGTCACCATGCGCCAAACCCTGACCGGCCAGCACCAGCAGGCCCTCGGTGAGCTGGTGCCACAGCTCGACCAACTCATCCTCGGTCGGGCGCAGCTGCGCCCGACCGAGGAGCCTCGGTGCCGTCGGGCTCGCCGACGAACTCCAGCAACAGCTCGGCGCCGGCCCGCTGGACCGGGTAGTGGACCGGCGCGCCGACCACCCACAGCCGGCCCAGCGCGGCGAACTCGGCCGCCGCCCACTGGTCGGCGATCAGCGTGCGGCCGAACGCGGTGCGGGTGTTCATGGCCCGCATCTCACGGGAACGCCGCACCCGGCGGCCCTCCAGATAACCGGCATCGCGGTGGAACATCCGCTGCTGTGGCGGGCGGTAGCGCTTGGCGGCCAGCAGGCAGTGCCGGTCGGTGTCCGGGAGCCTGCGTTCCAACAGGTGGACGTCGGCTTCCTTGCCGGACTTCAGTACCCCCAGCTCGGTGTCCACTGCGCCCGACTCGGTGACCAGCCAGCCTGGTCGGGGTTCGGGGCCGTGCTCGGCGGTGTCCCGACTAGACCAGCGGTCGCCGGCCGGCGGGGGTGGTTCGTCGTAGTCGTAGTTGGTGACGGAGTTGCGGATGGCGCGGCGACGGGATCATCAAGCTGACGGCCGACGAGCGCGGGACGAGACGGGAGGGCCGGGTTTCGTTACTCGTGTGCGGGTAGTACGAGCTCCAACGCCGCGCCGGCCGGTCCGCTGGACTCGACGTGCATTCCGGCCCGGCGCAGCAGCCGTGCCACGTCGCGGGCATCGGCCGGCTCGGCGCGGCTGCCGGCCAGCAGCCGGGCCACCCGGCCCTTGTGCGCCTTGTTGAAGTGGCTGACCGCCGTCCGCGAACCGTCCGGGCGCTGGGACAGCACGGTCACCGTGACCGCTTGCGGCACCCGCCCCAACGCGGCGTACGAGCCCGAGCGCAGGTCGACCACCAGCTCGTCCACCTCGGCCAACACCGGTTCGAGCAACGGCCGCCAGAACGTCGTCAGACCCGGCCGGCCAGGCAACACGGAGCCCGCGGACAGCCGGTAGGCCGGCACTGGGTCGTCCGCGCGGACCAGCCCGAACAACGCCGAGCCCACCGCCAGGCGGGCGGCGGCGCGGTCGGCCGCTGCGCCGCGCAGCGACGGGTAGTCCAACGCGTCGTAGAGCACGCCGGTGTAGCGCCGCAGAGCGGGCGAGGTCGGTGAGCTCCAGAGCGCGGCGTTCCGGGTGATCTCGGCGTCCTGGCGAGCCGACACACCCAACGCGGCTCGGCTGGCCGGCAGATCGGCGGCCAGCGCGACCAACTCGTGGGCCAACTCCTTTCGGGTGGCGTTCAGCTCGGGGAACGACAGGCGATCCAGGTCCAGGGGCGGGCCATCGCCGCCATCCGCTTTGGTCTCCGAGGGCGGCAACAGGATCAGCACCGCGCGAATCTAGCTAACCGACGTGACCCGCCCCGAGGGCCGTCGCTACGCTCGCAGCCGTGCTCACCAGGATGTCCGCGCTGTTTCTGCGCACATTGCGCGACGACCCCGCAGACGCGGAGGTACCCAGCCACCGGCTGCTGGTCCGCTCCGGTTACGTGCGCCGCATCGCCCCTGGGATCTACTCCTGGCTCCCGTTGGGATTGCGGGTCCTGCGCAACATCGAGCGGGTGGTGCGCCAGGAGATGGACGCCATCGGTGCCCAGGAAATCCAGTTTCCGGCGCTGCTCCCCAGGGACCCCTACGAGGCCACCGGGCGGTGGACCGAGTACGGGCCCAACATCTTCCGACTCAAGGACCGCAAGGGTGGCGACTACCTGCTCGGTCCCACCCACGAGGAGCTCTTCACGTTGACGGTGAAGGGCGAGCTCAGCTCCTACCGGGACTACCCGGTGATGCTCTACCAGATCCAGCACAAGTACCGCGACGAGGAACGCCCCCGCGCCGGCATCCTGCGCGGTCGGGAGTTCCTGATGAAGGACTCCTACTCGTTCGACCTAACCGACGAGGGGCTGTCCGAGTCCTATCGGCGCCACCGCGAGGCCTACGTTAAGATGTTCGACCGGCTGGAGCTGAGGTACGTGATCGTCTCGGCGATGTCCGGGGCGATGGGTGGCTCGGCGTCCGAGGAGTTCCTGGCCGAGGCCGAGACCGGCGAGGACACGTTCGTGCGCAGCACCGACTCGGGCTACGCGGCCAATGTGGAGGCCATGGTCACCCCGGCGCCCCCGGAGCAGCCGGTCGAGGGCCAGCCGGACGCGGCCGTGCACCACACCCCCGGCACCCCGACCATCGACTCGCTGGTCGCGTTCCTGAACGCGACTGATCTTGGGCGGGAGTTCACTGCCGCCGACACGTTGAAGAACGTGCTGGTCAAGACCCGGGCGCCGGGATCGACGGACTGGACACTGCTGGGCGTGGGGCTGCCCGGCGACCGGGAGGTCGACATGAAGCGACTGGAGGCCGCGCTCGCGCCCGACGAGGTCGTGCTGCTGGACGACGCTGACTTCACCGCGCACAGCTTCCTGGTCAAGGGCTACATCGGGCCGAGCTCACTGGCCGCGAACGGGGTGCGCTACCTGGTCGACCCCCGGGTGGTGCGCGGCACCGCCTGGGTGACCGGGGCGGACAAGGCCGACCACCACGTGGTGGACCTGGTGTGCGGCCGCGACTTCACCCCGGACGGCACGATTGAGGCCGCCGAGGTACGCGCCGGTGACCCGTCCCCGGATGGCCAGGGAACCTTGGTCGCCGCGCGGGGCATCGAGATCGGCCACGTATTCCAGCTCGGCCGCAAGTACGCCGACAGTTTCGCCCTGGACGCCCTGGGTCAGGACGGCAAGCAGATCCGGATCACCATGGGCTGCTATGGCATCGGGGTGTCCCGACTGGTTGCGGCGATTGCCGAGCAGAGCCACGACGATGTCGGGCTGATCTGGCCGCGCGCGGTATCGCCGTTCGACGTGCACCTGGTGATCGCCGGCAAGTCGGACGAGATCAGAGCCGGCGCCGAGAAGCTGGCCGCTGAGCTCGAAGCCGCCGGTCTGGACGTGCTGTTCGACGACCGCACCGCCACCCCGGGGGTGAAGTTCGCCGACGCCGAGCTGATCGGCGTGCCGACGATCGTGGTGGTCGGGCGGGGCCTGGCGAACGGGGTGGTGGAGGTCAAGGACCGCCGCTCCGGGGAGCGCACCGAGGTGCCGATGGGTGGCGTTGTGGCTCATCTGGTGGAACTGGTCGGCCGCGACTAGCACCGGGAAGGAAGGACAGCCGCACCCGCGCCGTACCGGGTTGTCATTGTTGGTGTCCACCAGGCAAGATCACCGCCAGCCTGGCGGTGGCATGCGGTATCCAGGCGCGCAGCAGGCCGTCCTGCCCGGCGTGCGCGCGCCGAAACGTACTCACCTGCTCGGTCAGGTCCACCACCGTCTCGGTGTGGCCGGTGCGGACCTCGATTTCTTCGCTGTGCACGAAATCCGACGGTACCCGCGCCTCTGATGGCCTACCGTCGGGAGATGCGCGAGTCATTCGGACAGCGGTTCGACGTGATCGACGGCTATCTGAACACCCCGAGCATCGGGGTGCCGCCCGCGTTCGCGGCCGACGCGGTGGCCGAGGCGGTCGCCCAGTGGCGCGTCGGAATGGCGCAGCCACAGGACTTCGACGAGTCCGTGGACACCGCGCGGGCCGCCTTCGCCGAGTTGATCGGAGTCGGTGTCGATCGGGTGGCGATCGGCGCCTCGGCATCCGCGCTGGTGGGGTTGGTGGCGGCCAGCCTGCCGGACGGCGCGCGGGTGCTGGTGGCGCGCGACGAGTTCACCAGCGTCAGCTTCCCGTTCGCCGCGCAGGCTGGCCGGGGCGTGACGGTCACCGAGGTTCCGCTCGCCGAAATTCCGTCGCGGGCCGTCGACGCCGACCTGGTCGCGGTGAGCGTCGTGCAGTCGGCGGACGGGTCGCTGGTGGACCTGTCCGCGCTGCGGGCCGCCGTCGCGGGATCGCGTACCCGGGTGTTGCTGGACGCCAGCCAGGCGGTCGGCTGGCTACCCTTGCGGCTCGACTGGGCCGATGCGGTGGTCGCCGTCGGCTACAAGTGGCTGCTCAGCCCGAGGGGCGTGGCGTGGCTGGCGGTGTCGCCGACGCTGCTGGACGACGTGGTGCCGCACCTGGCCAACTGGTTCGCCGGCGACGGGCCGTGGAAGAGCATCTACGGGCTGCCGTTGCGGCTGGCGTCGGAGGCGCGTCGGCTGGACACCTCGCCGGCCTGGGTCTGCCACGTCGGCGCCGCTGAGGCGTTGCCGTGGTTGGCGGGCCTGGACGCCGAGCAGGTGCGCGCGCACTGCGTCGGGCTGGCCGACCGGTTCCAGGTCGGGCTGGGCGGACAGCCTGGCGACTCGGCGATCGTGGTGGTCGACCGGGCGGACGCCGCCCAGCGCTTGGCCACAGCGGGAGTGGTGTCCAGCACCCGGCTGGGCGCGGTCCGGGTGGGGTTCCATCTCTACAACACCGAGGCCGACGTCGACCGGGCGCTGCGCGCGCTCGGGGCATCCTGATGGATCAGGGCCAGCCGGGGAAGGGAGAAACCACCGGGCGGGTACCGGCTCGGTCGGACCAGTATGCCGCCCGGATGGCCGCGTCGCTCAGACCGTCCAGCGCGGCGCGGCGCAGGCCGGGATCGTCACACCGCTCCAGGACGGAGCGCCAGGCCGCGGCGGCGTCCGACTCTGCGACCAGGGCCAACGCAACCGCCGAGGTCTGGTCGGTGACCGGGGCCGGGGAGCGGTAGGCGGGTTCGGCGGTCACCGGGCGCAGGCCGGCGTCGGTCAGCAGCGCAGCGGTGGCGTCCCGTCGGGCGCGGTGCGCCGCTGCGTCCGTACTGGCCCGTTGGTCCAGTACCGTTGGTAGGAACGCCGCCACCAGGCCGTAGCACCACACGGCCGCGTGCTCAGTGCCCAGCGCCGTCTGGACGGCGGCGGCGGTGTCTGGGTCGGTGACCAACTCCGGACCCGGTGCGGCCGAGTGCGTCCCAGTCATGTCAGCACTGCGGTCATGCCCACCGCGGTCATGTCAGCACCGCCCGGTAGGCGGCGCAGCACGCCGCGATCGACCCGACAACTGCCGCCCGGTGGCGAGGCAGCCCCGGTACCTCGGCGGCGGCCCGTCGCTGCGCGTCGTCCAGTGCGGTCAGCACGCCGGCCAGCGCGGTGCGGGCC
>JALYVZ010000220.1 GCA_030852965.1 Actinomycetota bacterium
GCTCTGGCGTCGAGCTGTTCAGCCCTCGGCCGGGCGCCGACCGGCGTTCGGCGCCGACACCAGCGGCGGTGAGCGCTACCGCGACGACGTGCTTGCAGTCGAGCCCGACCGGGCAGTCGCACTCACCCGAGTCGAACTCCAGCCGGGCGCCGCCGCCGGCCGCGAAGTACACCGTGCACTCGTAGACGTGCCGGCCGCTGCCCTGGACCAGCGCATGCAGACCGTTCGCCGCGTCGTCCCACTCCATCTGCAGCACGGCGTGCTCTTCGGCGTAGCGCCGGCCTCTGAGATAGGTGCCGAAATCGACGCCCGCGGCGATGTCCGCGGGGTCGACGCCGTCCAGAACCACGAGCTGCACGTGACCGTCCCCCTTGTGGCGAGCCATCTCGGCGAGCAATGTGCCGACGTCCGGGAGGTTAGCGGTCGACACCGACAGCATCCGGCAGCCTCGCCGCCCGGCGCGGGCGCAACACCGTTCACGACAGGGTGGACCTGGCCGGCGTACGCTACACTGAGTGATCGTGGTGGGTGGGGCGGGCCGGGGGCGCCCCGTGGTCGTGCGGTGAGGGCCCGGATCGCCGGGCGGGTGCTGCTCCTCGTGGCGGTGGTCGGGATCGCCGCCGGCTGGGCCGTGATCGTTGACAGGCCGGTCTGGGTGAAGATCTCGCTGGCAGCGGCCGCGGCGGTCGTCGCGGCATTCGCTCCGGTGTATGTCGAGTGGCTGCGGGGTTGGGCGGCGGCTCGCCGGAAGGCCTCGGCGGTGGGCGAGCGAGCAAGCCCGGACACGCCTTCGGGCCTGCTGCGGGCGGACCGAGGTGTGGTTCCGTTCCAGGGCAGGGCTGGCGAGCTGGACGAGCTGAAGGATTGGTGCCGACACGGCAACTCACCGGTCCGACTCGTGGTGGGCGCCGGTGGGGTGGGCAAGACCCGGCTGGCGTTGCGGTTGGTCGAGCACTTCCGTGCCTGTGGCTGGGTGGTCGGCGTGGTCGGCGTCGGCAGGGAGGCCAATGCGCTGACGGACCTCCGAGCGACCACCCGGCGGCCGATCCTGCTGGTGGTCGACTATGCGGAGACCCGCTCCGGGGTGCTCGAGCTGTTGCGCTCGGTGCCGGCGCTGTCCGGTCACGTCCGGGTGCTGCTCATTGCCAGGGGAGTGGGCGACTGGTGGCGGCGGCTGGAGTCCGCAAGCTCCGAGGTGCGCACGCTTGTCCGGGCGTACCGGCCCATGGAGCTGGCCACTGGGGTCGACTCGACGAGCAAGACGGAGCTGGTGCACGAGGCGATGAAGCACTTTGCCAAGGCACTCGGAGTGTCGGCTCCCCAAAACGTCGAGGTGGAGGTGCCCGGCGAGGTGCCGCTCTTGGTGCTGCACGCCGCGGCGTTGGTGGCGGTGCTCCGCCACCAACGGCCTGGCGAGCGGGCCCACCCCGAGAAACTGGTGGTCCACCTCGGCGTGCTCGACGAGCTGCTCGGACACGAATGGCGCTACTGGGAGCAGAGTGCGGCCCAGAACGGGTTGGGCGACCTGGGCTCGGAAGCGCTCAGACGGGTGGTGGCCGTCGCCTGTCTTGTCCCGGCGGCGGACGAGGATGACGGCGCCGAGATCCTGCGCCGCGTACCGGGCCTCGCCGACGCCCCGGAGCTCCAGCGCCGGCAGATCGCGCAGTGGCTCAAGCACCTCTATCCGGGCGAACCCGGCTACTGGGGTGCCCCCCAGCCGGAGCTGGTCACCGAGGCCCACGTCGTCGACCAGGTGGGCAAGCGTCCCGATCTGGTGACGAACCTGGCGAGCCTGCGGCCGGAGCAGACCCGCCACCTGCTGACCGTGCTGAGCCTCGCCGTCGCCCATCGACCGACCGACCGCCACCTGCTCGAGGAGGTGTTGCGGTCCGACCTGGAGAACCTGGTGTTCCCCGCGCTCACGGTTGCCACGGTGTCCGGTGGCGGGTTGCCGAAGGCACTTGCGTCCGTGCTCGATCGGCAGGCGTTGCAACTGGACCTGCTTCGGAGGATCGACTGCGACATCCCGTACCCCACGACGACGCTGCATACCGCGGCCGTCGTGGTGGTCCGGCGCATCCTCAAGACCTTCCCGGCCGGCTCGGAGCCGGGGGAGGCCCTCCGCTGGCGCGCGCGGTTGGGCGTGCTGGAAGCCCAGGCTGGTCGACCGCGCGCCGCGCTGCGGCACAGCAGGGCCGCCGTACAGGGCTACCGCACGTTGGCCCAGTCCGGCCGGGCCGGGCCCACACCCGAGCTCGCCCGGTCGCTGCACAGTCTCGGCCTGCGGTACGCCGAGCGACGCGACTACCGCGCGGCCCTCGACAACACCCGCGAGGCCGAGGCGATCTATCGAGACCTGCGCCGCGGTGAGACATACGAACCTGAGCTTGCCGCCTGCCTGAACAACGCCGGTAGCTGGCTCATCGAACTGGGCGAACACAGCGACGCCCGCACGTCCCTGCAAGCTGCCGTCGACTACTACGGGTCTCTGGCAAGGGGGGGCGGAGGGCGGTTCCGCGGCGAGCTGGCCACGGCAATGGCCAGCCTGGAGCTCTGCGCAGCCACGCCGTCCGCCGACGAGTCCGATCTCCGGCAGGCTGTCGAGGAGTGCGCGGCCAGGTTCGAGGACGACCCGAGCCGGTGGCGGGCTGAGCTCGCCCAGACCCGGCACACCCTCGCGGAACGCCTCGTCCAGCTGGCCCAGGCGCACGTCGAGCTGGCCAGGGAGCACGCCGAGCTGGCGCACGCCGAGCTGGCCAGGGAGCACGCCGACCTGGCGCACGCCGAGCTGGCCCTGGCGCACACCGAGCTGACAGCCGCCCTGCACCACTACCGCGTCCTCACCGAGGCGAACGAGGGCCGCTTCAAGCCGGACCTGGCGGCCTGCCTGAACAACCTTGGCGTTGTGCTGCACCGGCTCGACCACGACCACGACCACGACGCCGATGCCGAGCGGCACGCGCGGGAGGCGGTCACCCTGAACGAGGCGCTGGCCAGGGCGAACGCGCGGTTTCAGCCCGAGCTCGGCCGGTCGTCGGACAACCTCGGTCTCATCCTGGCCCGGCAGGGCAGGCACGCCGAGGCCATCCCCCACGCGATGCGGGCCGTCCGGGTGTACGCCGAGGCCGCCCAGGTGCACCGGGACGCCGACCGTGCCCACGCGTCTGTCGAGGTCGCCGGCAACGGGACCAGGAAGACCGGAGTGCCCCGCTACCAGCCCGAGCACGCGGCGGCGCTGACCAACCTGGGTGTCTGCCTGTCCGAGCTCGGCCGGCACGCCGAGGCTCTGCCGTTGGCTGAGAAGGCGGCGAGGATCTGCGCCGAGCTCGCCAAGCTCACCGAGCTCACCGAGAGCGACCGGGACCGGTACCGGTACCGGCGGCAGCATGCGCGGGCCCTGGACAACCTTGCGGTCGATCTCTCCGCGCTGCGGCGCCATCCCGACGCCGAGCGTCGTCGCCAGGATGCATACAAGATTCGCTTGGGGCTCGGCGACGTGGGGCCAGCCCGGCAGCGCTGGTGGCCAGTTCGGGCGCCGACCCCCGCCAAACAGGCCCTCGGCCGATGAGGGCAGGGTGAGCCGGTGAGCACAGCAGAGGCGAATGGGGCCGACGGGGCCTACCAGAGCCTGGTGCCGGCGCGGATGGACCGACTGCCCTGGTCCCGATTCCACACCCGCGTCGTGGTCGCGCTCGGGGTGTCCTGGATTCTGGACGGCCTGGAGATCCAGATCGTCTCGCAGGTCGGTACGGTACTGGCCGATCGCGGCAGCCTCGGTCTGACCAGCACCCAGGCCCCCCTTTTGGCCTCTGCCTACCTGTTCGGCGAGGTCCTCGGGGCACTGGTGTTCGGTCGGATCACCGACCGGCTCGGCCGCAGGCGGTTGTTCTTCGTCACGCTGACCCTCTACCTGGTGGCCAGTGGGATGGCCAGCCTCTCCTTCGATGTGTGGTTCCTGTTGCTCTGCCGGTTCCTGGCGGGCGCCGGCATCGGTGGCGAGTACTGCGCGATCAACTCGGCCATCGACGAGCTGATCCCGCCGTACTTCCGGGGCCGGGTGGACATCTCGGTCAACGGCACCTACTGGGCCGGTGCGATCCTGGGCGCCGGGGCGAATGTGCTACTGCTGGACCCGCACCTGTTGCCGATAGACCTGGGCTGGCGGGTGGGCTTCCTGATCGGCCCGGTGATCGGGATGGGTATCATCCTCCTGCGCCGAGGCATTCCGGAAAGCCCCCGTTGGCTGATGACCCACGGCCGACTCGACGAGGCCGAGCGCATCGTGGACACGATCGAGGCCGACACTTGGGCACGGGGGATCGACGTCGAATCGGTGACCGAGGACAAGGAACTGGAGTTCACCGGTCGCGCCGATGTCTCCTACCGCGCCATCGCCCGGTCGATGCTGCGGGACTACCCATCGCGGTCGGTCCTGGGCTTCACCATGATGGCTACCCAGGCGATCCTCTACAACGCGGTGTTCTTCAACTACAGCCTGGTGCTCGTCCGTTTCTTCCATGTCCCCGACAGCCGGACGAGCTGGTACTTCCTCCCCTTCGCGGCCGGCAACCTGATCGGCCCGTTGGTGCTCGCGCGACTGTTCGACACCGTCGGCCGCCGTAAGATGATCACCTGCACCTACTGCGTGTCGGGGGTGCTGCTGGCCGTGGGCTCGCAGCTGTTCGCCGCCGGTCTGCTGACCGCGGCGACCCACACCGCGATGTTGTGCCTGATCTTCTTTTTCGCCTCGGCGGGCGCATCCTCCGCATACCTGACGATCAGCGAGATATTCCCGCTTGAGTTGCGCGCGCAGGCGATCTCGTTCTTCTTCGCCTTGTCGCTGCTGGTGGGCGGCGTGGCGACGCCGCCGCTGTTCGCCGGCCTTGTCGCCAGCGGCGTCGATCGTGAACCGTTGTCCCACGGCTACCTCGCGCTGGGCGCGATCATGTTCGCCGGTGGGGTCGTCGCCTGGCTGCTGGGCGTGGACGCCGAACGCAAGTCGTTGGAGGAGATCGCCAACCCCTTGTCGGCGGTTCGGCGGATCATCGAGCCGTCGGCTCAGGACCCACCATGAGTTCGGGGTACGGCTTGCGTAGCGTGCTGTGATCGTGGTGGGTGGGGAGGCCCTGGTCGATCTGGCGCCGGCGCCGGGCACCCGGGACGCGGGAGGTGCGCTGCTGCCGCGCTGGGGCGGCGGGCCGTACAACGTGGCGGTGGCGCTCGGCCGGCTCGGGGCGCCCGTCCGGTTCCTGTCCCGGCTGTCCACCGACCCGTTCGGGGACGCCCTGCTGGCCGGGCTGGAGAAGGCTGGCGTGGATACGAGCCTGGTGCAGCGCGGCCCGGAACCGACCGCGCTGGCCGTGGTCAGCCTCGCCCCGGACGGTTCGGCCAGTTACGGCTTCCATCTGGAGGGCACCGCCGACCGGCTGGTTGCCGACCCAGGGCCGCTGCCGGCCGACACCGCCGCGGTGGTCCTGGGCACCTGCTCGCTGGTGCTGGAGCCGGGCGCCTCGGTGTACGAGCGGGTGCTGCGCCGGGAGGCCGCGGCCGGGCGGCTGATCAGCCTGGACCCCAACATCCGCGGCCCGCTGATTCCTGATCCCGATGCCTACCGGCGGAGGTTCCACGGCTGGCTGCCGTCCATCGGACTGCTCAAGCTCTCCGACGACGACACGGCGTGGCTGACCGGTGGCGAACCCCACGCGCGAGAGTGGCTCCGCGCCGGCGTCATCGCGGTGGTCACCACGAGGGGAGGCGCCGGTCTGGTGGCGCACACCCCGGCCGGGGTGGTCGAGGTGCCGGCTGTGTCCGTCCAGATCGTGGACACCATCGGAGCCGGCGACACCGCGCACGCGGCGCTGCTGGCCGGGCTCGACGCGCTTGGTGCGCTCAACCGGGACGGACTGGCGAACCTGGACGTCGAGGGCTGGCGTGCGGTGCTGGAGTTCGCCGCGCTGGCCGCCGCCCACACCTGCGCGCGTCCCGGCGCTCAGGCGCCGACCGCCGCCGAGCTGGGCCAGGGTGCCCGACTCGCGCGCTAGGCTGACCAACCGGATGGTGCGCCATCCAGGCGGGAGCGAATCCACGGTGACCAGCAACATCCGCACTCGTCGTACGAGGACGCAACAGCCACAACGCCAGGCAGGTCTGGCGCCCAAGCGCCGAACCCGCCGTCTTCGCCGCGCTCAATGATGATGGCGTAGCCGGTCACGATGGTCTCCGATTCAGTCCCGCTTGCTTCAGGATGCTCGCTTCAGTGCCCGGAGACAACGTCTCGCTCGGCAAAACCCGATCGAGATGCGTCGTGAGCCACCGATGAGGCGGATGGCGCGTAACGGCTGGTCGGCCCGTCAACCGAGCCACCTCGGCTGATGCCTGGTTCTCGGCCATTTCTGGCGGGAACCCGCTCGTCGCGCCGGCTGCGAGGTTTCGCCCCGCCCCCGCCGCTGCCGCGCTGACCGCGTGGCTGGATCAGCTCTGGGTCCGGGGGTCCGCTGCTGTCCGTGTCTCACTGGTGACTTCCTTGTGCCGCTCGGCGTCCACGGTCAGCTCCGGCATGATCGCGGTATGGGAAGCGTCCCGGTCGAGACTGCCAGAGCCCTGGTCGGCGAGGAACCTCGCCGTTTCCCGGTGCCCTTGCTCGATGAGTTCGGCGTGGCGGGACATGTCCATCAAGGACACCTGCGCACTCCCCGATGGAATCTTGATGATCCGCAGACTGTCCTGCCCGTCGGGGAGACCGATCGCGTCGAGCCGGATCCGGGGGAACAGCAGGATGGTCAGTGAGTGACGCAGGACCGCCCGAGCCGAGTGGTGGTCTGGTGGTGGGTAGGAGGCGCTGACCGCCAAGACGTAGATCGTGTCCGCGCCCGCGTCGATCGCCGGTTTGAGTGACACCGGATCTG
>JALYVZ010000221.1 GCA_030852965.1 Actinomycetota bacterium
GTCCAGCACTGGGCCGCGCCTGAGGTCCGGCCGCGCCGGCCGCCGGCCGCTGGGTCTGCTGTGGGGAGATCGCCAGTGCGGCGCCGAGCGCGATCGCGGTCTTCGGGTCGGCGTCCACCGCGACCGGCCGGCCCAACCCGTCCGAAACCAGCTGGGAGACCAACGGGATCCGGGACGAGCCACCGACCAGCAGCACCGCGGTGAGGTCGGCCGGGGTGAGCCCGGCGGAGGACACCGCGCGCCGCAGCGCCTCGACCGTCTCCTCCAGGGCGGGGCGGATCATCGCCTCGAACTCACTGCGGACCAGCCGACTCTGGGTACGCAGCTCCGGCAGCAGCACCGGGATGGTGGCCTCGGTGTCGCTGGACAGCGCCTCCTTGGCCTCGACGCACTCCCGGCGCAGCCGCGCGACCGCACTGAGCACATCCTTGTCGTCAGGGTCGAGGTCGTCGAGCGCCGAGCCCAGCCCCTCGCGGACGTGCCCGAACACCACCTCGTCGAAGTCCACCCCGCCAAGCCGTTCGATGCCTTCCGGCTGGCCGAGCAGCTCGAACCCACTGCCCCCGGTCTTGCGAACGACGGCGGCGTCGAAGGTGCCACCGCCCAGGTCGTACACCGCGATCGTGCTGCCCGGCTCCACCCGCTCCGCGCTGGCGTAGCTCACGGCGGCGGCCTGCGGCTCGGCCAGGAACGTGACGGTGAGCCCGACGGTGCGCAGCGCTGCAGCGAGCAGGTCCTTCTTGTGCTGGCCCCACGCGGCCGGGTGGGTCACGGCGATGCGCCGGGGCGGTCCGCCCTCCCGCTCGCTGACCTGGTCGACCACCCAGCGGACCAGACGGGCGGCCAGCTCGTGAGCCTGGTGCGGACGACCACCGATCAGCAGTGGGACGTCGTCACCGATGCGCCGCTTGAACTCCCGCACCACCCGGTCCGGGTCGGTCAGCGCGCGGCGCTCGGCGGCCTCGCCGACCAGGATGGAGCCGTCATCGGCCAGGTAGAGCACGGAGGCGACGGTGGCCGACCGGGTGCCGAGGGTGACCACGTCGGCGCCGGCCGGTGCGCGGTCGGTGCCCCGGCAGATGGCGGCGGCGGTGTACGTGGTGCCCAGGTCGATGCCGAGCTGGTAACTCATCGCTCTCCCTCTCCGCTCGGACGCACAGTCTGCACCCGTTGAAGGATCGGCCCGGACAGCGGGGCCGTTAGCGCCGATCGGCGCAACCAACCGGTTCGCCGATCGGCCCAACCAACCGGTTCGTGGGGCGAACCCCCAATCCCCCAACAGGCAGGTTGCCACATCCCCGGCGAGGTCCCATGACAACCCTGCTGGATCCCCGATGGCTGGGGGCTTCGAGCGGCCTAACTTCGTGTGCAACGACAGTCAGCCCTGAACCCACCCAGCCATTGAACCCACCCAGCCATTGAACCCACCCAGCCACGAGGAGACGGCCACCATGACAACCACTTCCCTGCTCGACTGGATCCTGAGCATCCTGCGCGACCCGGACCAGCGCGCCGCGTTCCAGCACGACCCCGAGGACTACGCCCGCGACCACGGTTTCACGGACCTCTCCTCGGCCGACGTGCACGACGCGCTGCTCCTGATCGGGGACAACCAGTCGGCCAGCTACGACCACCAACACAGCGTGCACTACCCGCCGCCGCAGCACTACGACAACCACGACCACGCCGGGCACTACCTGAACCACTACATCACCAACAACTACAAGGTCATCGACGAGCACGACACGAACATCGACAACTCGGTGCACCAGAAGGTGAACACCCATGGCGGCGACTTCCACCAGAGCATCGACAACGATCCGGTGGTTGCCTCCGGGCACGGTTCGGTGGCGGTTGGCCACGACGCCAACGGCAACATCAGCTCCGCCGGCCACGACAACACCACCGCCTTCGGCGACGGTGACGCCACCCACGCCAGCTTCGATCATGCCGACTTCGGCTCCGGCAGCGGCGTCTCGCTGAGCGGCAACGCCGAGGGCCACGCCGACGACAACTCCACCACCACCTCGGTGCACGGCGGCCACGGCGACACCTCGGTGCAGGTGGCCGGCACCCATGCGGCGGCCGACCAGTTCGCCAACCAGTCGGAGACCGACAACAGCCAGCACTTCGAGCAGGACGACCACAGCCACACCGACAGCCACAACGAGACCGACTCGCACAACCTGGTGCACACCCACGACGGCGACCACGTGGAGCTGCACCACATCTGAACGGATCCGCACAACACCGGCGACGGCCGGGCACACCCTCGGGTGGCCCGGCCGTTTCGGCGTGCGCGTGGGACCGGAGAGGCCCTTGTGCGCGTGGGACCGGAGAGGCCCCGAATCACCGAGCGTCCGTGTGCCCGGGGCTCCGAATCACCGAACCGGGGGTCCGAACCACCGGGTCGGGGGGTTTAGGTCCCTCAGGGGCTGCTAGCGTGAGGTTGAGTCTCATGGATGCGGCCCTCGC
Organism: Actinomycetota bacterium; assembly: GCA_030852965.1. Lineage (GTDB taxonomy): Bacteria > Actinomycetota > Actinomycetes > Mycobacteriales > Pseudonocardiaceae > Pseudonocardia. Next base: position 2,476 of record JALYVZ010000221.1, read on the forward strand.
TGTCCCCCAATCCCCCAATTGGGGCACGGGGACTTCCCGTACAACGCGCCAAAACGAACTCTGGGCGATCCCCGATGACCCGCAGCGACCGAACCCATAGGTTTTCCTCAGCGCCGGAGCACCCGGCCGGCAAAGCGAAAACCCCGACACGACACAACCGGAGATGATCCCGATGGCTAACGACACCCAGTCCCTGCTGCAGTGGCTGCTCGACCTGCTCAACGACCCGGCGTCCCGCGCCGACTTCGCCGCCAACCCGGACAAGTTCCTCATCGACCACGGGCACGGCGACCTGACCTCGGGCGACCTGCACGACGCGCTGTGCCTGGCCGCCGACAACGGCAACTCGCACAACGACAACAGCGAGCACCACTACAACCCCCCGCACCACTACAACAAGGGCGAGGACGCCGGGCATTACCTCAAGGAGTACATCACCAACAACTACACCAACATCGAGGACCGCTCCACCAACATCGACGACTCGGTGCACCAGCGGGTCGACACCCACGGTGGAGACTTCTCCGAGCGCATCGACAACCACCCGACGGTTGCCTCCGGCGATGGCTCGACCGCGGTCGGCCACGACGCCAACGGCAACATCAGCTCCGCCGGCCACGACAACACCACCGCCTTCGGCAAGGGTGACGCCACCCACGCCAGCTTCGACGACGCCAAGTTCGGCTCCGGCAGCGGCGTCTCGCTCAAGGGCGACGCCAGCGGCCACGCTGACGACAACAGCACTGACACCGCTGTACACGGCGGCGACGGCCCCACCTCGGTGAACGCCGTCGGCGCTCACGGTGACGCCACCCAGAGCGCCGACCAGTCGCACACCGACAACAGCTTCGACCAGCACATCGACGACCACACGAAGACCGACAGCCACGACGAGACCAACTCGGACAACACGGTGCACACCCACGACGGCGACAACGTGGAGCTGCACGCCTGAGGTACCTCGGCCGAGCGCCGAAGCACCGATGTTGAGGCAGTACTAGCCTGACCGACAGACCGAGCGGCCGGCTCACACCCACCCGGGTCGTGGAGCCGGCCCTTCGGCGTTGAGCCCCTTTGTCGGAGATGTAGGGAGGTGGCGGATGGCGGTACCCGAGGCGATTGATCTGGTGGACCTGGCGATCAAGGCGACCGCGGCGTACAACCGGCCGGATCTGGGCAGCCGGCTCCGGCATACCCGGGCCCGGTTGGTCGACCCCAACGTTCGGGTGCTGGTGGTCGGCGAGTTCAAGCAGGGCAAGAGTCAGTTGGTGAACGCCCTGGTCAACGCCTCGGTGTGCCCGGTCGACGATGACATCGCGACCTCCCTGCCGACCGTGGTGCGCTACGCCGAGACCCCGGGTGTGACCCTGGTCCGGGAGCGGGAGTCCGACAGCGGCGAGCCGCTGCCTGCCGAGCGTACCGACGTCCCGGTCGCACAGCTCGCCCAGTACGTCTCCGAGGCCGGTAACCCGGGCAACCGCCGACAGCTGACCTACGCCGAGGTGGGCCTCCCCCGCCGACTGCTGCAGGCCGGTCTGGTACTGGTGGACACCCCCGGGGTCGGCGGACTGGGTTCCACCCACGGCGCGGCTACGATGGGCGCCCTGCCCCGTGCGGACGCGGTGCTGCTGGTCTCCGACGCCGCGCAGGAGTACACCAAGCCCGAGCTGGACTTTCTCAGCGCCGCCAGGCGACTGTGCCCCAACGTGGCCTGCGTGATCACCAAGACCGACCTCTACCCGCAGTGGCGGCGGATCGTCGAGCTCAGCACCGGGCATCTGGGTCGAGCCGGGCTCGCCTCGGAAGTCTTCCCGGTGTCCTCCACCCTGCGACTGCACGCGCTGCGGATGGCCGAGAGCGCCGCTGCCCAAGACACACAGCAACCGGCCGACACAGAACAAGCCGACACAGAACAAGCCGACACAGAACAAGCCGACACAGAACAAGCCGAGCAGCAGGAGCTGATGGAGGAGTCAGGCTACGTCGCGTTGATCGGTTACCTACAGCGCGGTGTGCTTGGCAAGGCCGACGAGCTCGACCGCCGCTCGGTGTGCCAGGACGTGCTGGCGGTCTGCGAGCAGGTGAGCGCCGGGATGCGCTCGGAGCTGTCCGCCTCCGACAACCCCGAGTTGGCCGCCGAGCTCATCGCCACCCTCACCCAGGCCAAGGGCATGGCCGACGACCTGCGGCAACGCTCCGCCCGCTGGCAGCAGACCCTCAACGACGGCGTGCAGGACCTGAACGCCGACATCGAGTACGACCTGCGGGACCGGCTGCGCGCGATCAGTCGGGAGGCCGAGCACACGGCCGAACAGTCCGACCCCAAGGACACCTGGGACCAGTTCGCCACCTGGGTCGAGCAGCAGATCTCCGAGGCGACGACCGCGAGCTTCGTCTGGGCCATCGAACGCGCCCAGTGGCTGGCCGGCCAGGTGGCCGAGCACTTCAACGGCAGCGGCATCGAGTCGCTGCCCGACCTGTCGTTCGGTCCGCAGGACTTCAGCTCCGGGCAGGTGCGCGCGCTGGAGCGGCCGGAGGCGGAGGTGATCGGCGTCGCCGGGAAGCTGTTCACCGGTATGCGCGGCGGCTACGGCGGGCTGGTGATGGTCGGCATGGCCACCGGGCTGGCCGGGATGTCGCTGCTCAACCCGCTCTCGGCGGCGGCCGGCCTGGCCTTCGGCGGCAAGACCGTGCACGACGAGCTGAAACGCAACAAGCAGCGCCGCCAGGCCGACGCCAAGATGGCGGTGCGCAAGCACATCGACGACGTCACCTTCCAGGTCGGCAAGGACATCCGGGACATGCTGCGCCAGGTGCAGCGCACCCTGCGCGACCACTTCAGCACGCTGGCCGAGGAGATGCACACCTCGCTGACGGAGGCGGTGGCGGCGGCCCAGAAGGCGGTGAAGTCCGACGAGTCGACCCGGGGCGGCCGGGCCAACGACCTGCGCGCCGAGCTGGACCGGATCGACATGTTGGCCAGCCGGGCTCGCGCGCTGGTCGGCTCCGACGCGGCGGTGTTGGATGGCTCGTTCGGATCCTCGACGGGTGCGTTGCGGTGACCGGTTCGCTGAACTTCGGCGGCTCGCAGCTGGGGACGGCGGTGCGGGGGCTGCTGTACAACGCCGCCAAGGTCTACGCGGACTCGCCGGCGGCCCACCACTGGCTGCAGTCCCACCTGGCCCGGTTCGACGAGCCGCTGCGGGTGGCCATCGCCGGCAAGGTCAAGGCTGGCAAGTCCACGCTGCTCAACGCCCTGGTCGGCGAGGAGATCGCGCCCACCGACGCCGGTGAGTGCACCCGGGTGGTCACCTGGTATCAGGACGGCCCTTCCCCTAAGGTCCTGCTGCACCCGCGCGGGGGCCCCGGCGCCGCTTCGAAGCCGCGGCAGCTGTCCATCAACCGCCGTGACGGCGCGCTGTCGTTCGACCTCGGTGGCACCTCCCCGGACAAGATCGACCGGTTGACCGTGGACTGGCCGTCGCAGAGCCTGCGCGGCACCACGCTGATCGACACCCCGGGCATCGACTCGTTGTCGCACGACGTGTCCGCGCGCAGCCACGAGTTCCTCGCGCCGTCCGACGAGCCGACCGCAGCCGACGCGGTGATCTACCTGATGCGCCACCTGCACTCCGGGGACATGCGCTTCCTCGAGTCGTTCCACGACCGGGGGGTGGCCCGGGCGACCGCGATCAACACCATCGCGGTGCTGTCGCGGGCCGACGAGATCGGCGTCGGTCGGCTGGACGCGCTGATGTCGGCCAAGCGGATCGCCAGCCGCTACCGCGGCGACGACAAGCTGCGCGAGCTGTGCCAGACCGTGGTGGCGGTGGCCGGGCTGCTCGCCCAGACCGGCCGCACCCTGCGCCAGGCCGAGTTCACCGCGCTGACCGCGCTGTCCGCCGTCCCTCGGGACGACCTGGACACCCTGCTGCTCTCCGCGGACCGGTTCGTGCGCGGCTCGTGCTCGGTGGACTCCGAGGTGCGTGCATCGCTGCTGGACCGGTTTGGGCTGTTCGGGGTGCGGCTGGGGGTGACGTTGATCCGCCAAGGCGTCACCGACCCGGGTGCGCTGTCCACCGAGCTGGTCCGCCGCTCCGGGCTGGACGACCTGCGCGAGGTGCTCAACATCCAGTTCACCGAGCGCCGTGACCTGCTCAAAGCCCGCTCCGCGCTGCTCGCGCTGGACCTGGTGCTGCGCCGCGAACCCCGGCCCAGCTCCGCGCCGCTCGCCGTGGAGCTGGAAAGGATCATGTCCGGGGCACACGAGTTCGCCGAGCTGCGGCTGCTCACCGCGCTGCGCTCGGGCGCGGTCAAGCTGGCCAAGGACGATCGGCTCGAGGCCGAGCGGCTCCTCGGCGGCGAGGGCGGCGCGGCTGCCCCCCGGCTCGGGCTGGAC
>JALYVZ010000222.1 GCA_030852965.1 Actinomycetota bacterium
GTGACCGACCTGCACCGCGCCGCCATCACCCTCGGCCCGGCGCTGGACACCGCGCGCGTGCACACGGCCGGCGCGGTGCGGGTCCGCAAGGGAGGCGGGAAGGGCGGCGCCAAGGGCGAGGGTGCGCTGGCAGCACAGCTCGACACCGTCGCGCGCTGCGTGGAGATCGGCGCGCCGACCAGGGCGTACTCGGTGAGCCTCGGCGGGTTCGACACCCACACCGGGGAACGGGACACCCAGCAGCGCCTGCTCGGCGAGGTCGACGACGCGGTCACCACGTTCCTGACCCGGATGGCGGACAGCCCCCGCGGCCGCAGCGTCGTGCTGGTGGCGTACTCGGAGTTCGGTCGGCGGGTCGCGGCCAACTCCAACCAGGGCACCGACCACGGCACCGCAGGCCCGGTGCTGGTGGCCGGGGCGTCGGTGCGTGGCGGGTTCGTCGGCGAGCAGCCCAGCCTGACCGACCTGGACAACGGCGACCTCAAGCCGACCGGTGACTTCCGCGACGTCTATGCCACCCTGCTGGCCGACGTACTGAACAGCGACCCGGAGAAGGTCCTCGGCCCGGGGCGCACCGTGCTCCCGCTGATCGTCACCTGACGCCGGTGCGCACGGGGCGGCTTACCAACGGGTCGCGGTGAAGTCCACCGGCCGAGGCCGCATACCCTGCGCTCGCTCCGTGAGCGCGCGCAGCCGGTCGGCCATCTCCTCGGTCGGCAGCCGCTTGCGGTCGCCATGTCCAGGCAGCAGCCATTCGAAGCGCAGCCGGCGCACCGAGCGCGCGAGCGAGGCTGCCTGCTCGGTGATGGAGTACCAGGTGACGTACTCCGCAACCGCGAGGTCGTCGGTGGTGCGCGACCAGTACAGGCTGTCTCCGCTGAAGCAGTAGCGCTCGTCGGCGATGTACAGCACGCTCCCCTCGGTGTGCCCAGGCAGCGGGTGCGCGAGCACGCCGTCCGCGATCTCGACGGGGTCGATTCCCCGCAAGACCCGATCGGCATCCGGGGCCGCGCTGAGGTCACCCTCGTGGATCCATAGCCGGGCGCCGAACCGGTCCGCGTAACGACGGCCGTGTGCGGCGTGGTCGCGATGGGTCAGCAGGACATCGCTCACGGGGCCGATCGTCTCGTATCGCGCCGCGAGGGCCTGACTGAAGCGAGGCGTGTCAATCATCAGGTTCGCGGTGCGCCGGCGCAGCAGGTACGAATTTGCGCCGGCCGTGTTGATGGAATTGTGGCCGCACAGCAGAACCAACTCATCGAGGGGCAGCGGAAACGGGTCGTCCGCGTGGTCGATTCTACCGGCCCGATTCCGAACCGAGTGGGTCGGACAGGAAAATGCAGCGGCGTGGAGCTCGGCAACCTCCCGATCATTGGCCGGCTGCCGCTGGAGCACCGAACGGCCTTCGACTTCCCTGATCAGGCTAGGTGCGAGTTGCCGGGCCACGTCACAGTTCGTACAGCGATCATCAACGAACCAGCGATCATCAACGAACCAGCGATCATCAACGAGGGTTATTCAGGACGCGCGTACGGTTTTGTATCGCTGCAGGTCAGGGCAGCGTTCCTCAAGATCATATTGCCTCCTGAATAATCCTCAACGAACCAACCGTCGCTCGAACCATCCACAGGAGCAACTCCACAGACGATGAGGACTGCCTGAGCAGCTGGTAAAAGGATAGCAGCTCTGACCCAGGGCAATCCAATCGAATAATGCGTACACGCCACAGACAGCAAGGCTCCAGACAGCAATGACTGAGTGCTGTCAAGACATTTTCAGGAATAGATTTCTCACGATTGTCGAATACACGAAGAGTCGCCGTGTACCGCACGCGGACGGGGTCCGCTTAGAGTTCGGCACATGCCACTGTTCAGCACAGCGGCTCCGACCCGCTGATCGTCGGCCCTGGCACCACCGTCGGCCACCTGTGCGTGGTGCACAACTGCGTGATCGGCACCGAGGCGGTGATCGGCAACGGGGCGGTCGTCCAGGACGGCTCCCGGATCGGCGACCGGGCCATGGTCGGCGCGGGCGCCCTGGTACCGCCGAACATGGTGGTGCCGGACGAGCAGCTGGCCCTGGGCACACCCGCGACCCTGCGCGGTCCGCTGACCGAGGCGGCCCGCTGGTGGTGTAGACCAACCCGGAGGTGTACCAAGACCTGGCCGAACGGCACCGGGACAGCGCGATCCAGGTCCGAGAGCAACGGTGAAGCCCTATGCCGAGCACACCCCTCGGCTGGTCGCCCAACTGCTCGCGGTCGCGCTCGGCTGGCTGTTCGTGGTCGCCCAGTTCGCCACGGCGGCAAAGGACCTGGTGCTGCGCATGCAGACGCCGGCCGCCGACTGCCGCGAATGCGACCTCAACCTGCTGGCGTTGCGAGCCTTGACCACAGTGCCGGTGCGCCGACTGCGCGCGGTGTCCGCTGACCCGGCCGCCGCCTGGCGCCGCAACGACCCGGACGTGGCATCGGAAGTCCCAACGGGGCCGAACCTCGCCATGAGCGCGGGCGGCGTCGAGAGCGACGCATTTTGGGGGAGGTAGTCGGGCGCTACAGGCCAGTGAGGCGGCGCAGCCAGTCGTCGACGGTGGCCAAGCTGGATGGTTCGGCGGTTCCCAGGCGGCGCCGCAGCCGGCGCTGCGCGATGGACCGTAGGTATTCGGGCATGGCGAACGATGGGCGGTCCAAGCCACCTCCGGCGACCCGAATGTGGTGGGCGAATCCCCGGTCGCGGGTAGCGGTCGGTATGACCATGACCAGCCCTACCGGCCAGGCGTTGAACGCGTTGGTCGAGACCACGAGAACGGGCCGGGTGCCACCTTGTTCGCCCGGGCCGACAGGGTCCAGAGCCGCAAGCCAGCCCTCCCCGCGATCAGGCATCCAGACGCTCGATCGTTGCTTCCTCCCACTCGCCACCCTCGGCGAGATAGTCATTCCATGCCTCGGGGTCCGCCTCGCGCAGCTGGCGCATCTGCTGGGCGGCCTGCTCCATCAGCGCCGCGTCGGCTAATTGGCGAGACAGCTGATCAAGCAGTGCCCGCACGGTGATACCGCGCACCTCAGCGGCGGCGGCGAAGCGGTCCCGCACCTGGATGGGTATCTTGATGGTGGTCAAGTTGGACACCCTCAAAAGGTACCCCACAAAGCTACGAATCGGACAAGAGTCCGTCTAGGACCAGAGCGAGGATTCGGGCGACTTGCGCGTCGGCCGGCTCGGTGTTGCTTGCCGTCATATCGGCCATGACGGAGGCGAGCCGTGGGTGGGCTCCGTCGCTCGCCGCGTGAGTGAACATCGCGATCCGGGCCTCAATGAACTCGGCGTCGAGTACTCCGCCTCCGGGACGTTCATTACGTAGGTAGGTTTGGATCATGCCGCTGAGGACTCCGACGGTCTCCAACTTTGTTTGACCTGAGGACGAGTGGGGGCTGAACAGCTCCGCGTGTGCTCGAGGACTCTGATCGTGGCAGGCCCGATCGGTGGCCGTTCCGTCGGGCTCGACCTGGCACGTCCCAGGATCCCGAGAAGTGTCGTCGCTGTGCACGCGGTGCGCGCCAAGACGCTCGACACCGTTATCCGTCGGTTCGTGACTGAACACCCCCGCGCGGTGGTGCTCGATCTGGGGTGCGGCCTCGACCCGAGGATGCACCGGTGCGCTCCGCCACCCACCGTCGATTGGTACGACGTGGACCACTCGGCGGTGGCGCGGCTGCGGGAACAGTTCCTGCCCAGCGGAGCGCGTGTGGTAGGCGTCGATGTGGTGTCATCGGGCTGGCTCGCCGAGCTGCCGCGAACGCACCGAGGCATGAGTTCGCTCACCACGATTGGGGCATACCGAGCCACCGGGGACTCAGTCCAGCGGTGGGGGTGTAAAACCGCCGAAATGATGCTCGGCGAGTTCGGCGAACCGGATCGTGGTGCGATCTCCGAACATCGGCCCGATGGCCTGTACCCCGATCGGCAGGCCTTCCTCGGAGATGCCGATCGGGAGCACGGTCGCCGGCAGTCCCGGCAGCGTCGCCACCCCGGCCAGGGCCAGTTGGTCGAAGTAGCCGTGGTCGGTGCCGTCGATGGTGATTCGTCGGCCCGCCATGTCGCCATGGTCGTGCGGGAACGCCGGTGTCGGCATGGCTGGGCACAGCACCACATCGAACTCGGCGAACAACGCTCGCCAGCGCTGCCGCAGCATCGCGCGCTCGGTGTCGGCGAGGATCCAGTCGCGGTGGCTGAGCACCACGCCTCGGATGTACTCGGCGCCGAAGCTCCGGTCGTCGGGATCCAGGCTCGCGACCTCGGCGCGGGCGTGTTCGTAGACCTCCGGCGGGAACCTCGCGCCGAGCACGGACATCAGCATCCGCAGGTACAGCCGGGCCGCCGCAGCCTGGTCGGGTAGTAGGGGACTTTCCAGGGTCACCTCCGCCCCGGCGCCGGCCAACCGTTCGGCGAACCCGTCGATCGCGGCGAGCACGCTCGCCGAGGTGGGAATCAATGGGTGGGTGTCGAAGACCAGGACCCGATAGTCGGCCAGGTCCGCGTGCCGGGGCGCCGGGAGCGCGAGCCGGAAGGCGGCACCGAGGGCGAGCTCGTCGGGCTCGGCGAGGATGTCCAGCAGCAGGGACAGGTCCGCGGCGGTGCGCGCCATCGGCCCGATCACCCCGAGGTCGCCCTCGCCCGGAAGCGCCGGGCCAGGGGGCGGTGTGTGCCCACGCCCCGGCAACAGCCCCAACGTCGGCTTGTGCGCATAGATGCCGCAATAGTGCGCCGGATTGCGCAGTGAACCGCCGATGTCCGAGCCGAGCGACAGCGCTCCGTACCCGGCGGCCAGCGCGGCGGCCGAGCCACCGGAGGAACCACCCGGGGTGCGCTCCAGATTCCACGGATTGCCGGTCGTGCCGTAGATCTCGTTGTAGCTCTGGAAGTCGCCGAGGACGAGCGGAACGTTGGTCTTGCCCAGCACGACCGCGCCGGCCGCCTTGACCCGCGCCACCGCCACGGCGTCGTCATCGGGCACAAAGTCCTTGAATGCCGGGATGCCCCAGGTGGTCGGCAATCCGGCCACGTTGAACGACTCCTTGATCGTCATCGGGACCCCGAGCAGCGGCCGAACCTCGCCGCGAGCGCGGGCGGCGTCGGCGTCCCTGGCGGCGGCGAGCGCCCGGTCGAAGTCCCGCACGCACACCGCGTTGATCGTTGCGTCGTGCTGCTCGATCCGGGCGATCGCGGCATCGGCGAGCTCGACCGCCGAGACCTCGCCGGCGGCCATCGCCTCAAGGAGTCCGGTCGCGGTCCGATAGGCAAGCCCCGCGTCCGCCACACCAATCCCCTTCCTCGCACCACTGGAGTCCACGAACGAGGCTAACGGGCGCGCCTTGCCGTCGCATCGAGTTTGACGTCGCATCGGATTAGCCAGGGACCTCGCCGCCGATACGGATTGGCTGATCTAGGAGGAACCGCACCCTCCGAACAGGCTCTCGCCCGAGCCGCGTGGGAGAGCCTGCGAAGAGCTGCTCGGGTGAGGTCACCCGGGCAGCGATCACGGAAGGAAGCGCGGGTCCGGGGTAGCTGGCGGTGAGGCGAGCAGGAGCGCGTGCCGCACCGCGAGGCGACCACGGGGCCACGCCACGGCCAGCGAACGGCCAGGCGTCCACGGCGACGGCCGTTACTGGTCGTCGCCTCGGCCGATCAAGGTGTTGAGCAGCCCGACGATCAGTTCCTGGCCGGCGGCGGTCATTGCGAACCCCGCGCGCATCTCTTGCTCGAGCTGGTCGAAGCGGCCTGCGGTCTGCTCGCCGAGAGCGTTGTTGGCCACCTGCACAGCATACCGGCCGCCGGCATCGACTTGGCCGCCGTCGCATGACGTTGGTAGCCCACGCCGTATCACCTCCACTGCGCGGTGGACCCGCGGCCCTTGGTTTTACAATGGCAGGACGCGCTGAGGAGGGGTATCGGTAATCCAGACACTGTGGCCGCATCGGTTGTGCTTCTCGCGGGCGATCTGTTGAGTGCGACTCGGCGGCTGAAAGCGCCGTGAAAGCGGTTTCGATCCTGTGGTTCCGGCGGGACCTGCGGCTGGCCGACCACCCCGCGTTGGCTGCGGCCGTGGCCAACGGGTCGCGGGTGTTGGCGCTGTTCGTGCTGGACGATCGGTTGCTTGCGTCTTCGGGGTCGCCCCGGTTGCGTTTCCTCGACGGATGCCTGCGTGAGCTGGGCGAACGCCTGGGCGGGCGGTTGCTGGTCCGCCGGGGTGACCCGGTCGAGGTGGTTGCCGACACCGCTCGGCGGGTGAGCGCGGCGGCGGTGCACATCAGCGCGGACGCCGGCCCGTACGGCCGCCAGCGGGACGCTGCGACGGCTGCCGCGCTGCAGGCCGCCGGGGTCGAACTGATCGCCACCGGCTCGCCGTACGCCGTGACACCCGGGCGGGTGCGCAAGGCCGACGGCGAGCCGTACCGGGTGTTCACCCCGTTCCGGCGGGCCTGGCTGGAACACGGATGGCAGGCCCCGGCGGCCACCGGGTCCGACTTGGTGCGCTGGCTCGACCCGCCGCGCGACCTGGCCGAACCGTTGCAAAAGCTGGCCGACGCCGGGAGGGTTATTCAGGACGCGCGTACGGTTTTGTATCGCTGCAGGTCAGGGCAGCGTTCCTCAAGATCATATTGCCTCCTGAATAATCCTCATGATCCTCCAGGTCTTGAAGTTGGCGATCGTCCGTTCGATGACATAGCGAATCTTATTGATCTGCTTGATCTGCGTGTTGAATTTTTTCTCCCAGTCCAGGAGGTCCCGTCCGGCGGGTTTCTTGAAGGGAGTGAGCATTCCGTTGCCCTCATATCCTTTGTCGCCCATCCAGTCGGCGGGA
>JALYVZ010000223.1 GCA_030852965.1 Actinomycetota bacterium
GCCACGCTGTTGGCCAGCGACGGCAGCACCAGCTCGGCGGCGGTGGCCATCACGTTCGCGGCCTGCTCGGCGTCGGCCCGGGCGTGCTCGGTGGCCCGCTGCGCGTCGGTGCGGTACTGGGAGATCCCGTACGCGGCGCCGAACACCGAGGTCAGCGACACGCCGACCGCCAGTAGCCGCCAATCCGGCAGCCGCACCAGCCCGTACCCGAGCAGCGCCAGCCCGGCGGCGAACCCCCACACCCACGGCCCGGTCCGCCACAGCAGCAGGGTGACCGTGACCAGCCCGGCCAGGTGCGGCGCCCAGCCTCGCAGGACCCAGTCGAGCCGCGAGACAAACAGCAGCACCAGCACGCCGAAGCCGATGACGACCGGCCACCAGTTCCAGTCCGCGAACGGCCACAGCAACCCGATCGTGGCCAGGATCGCGCCACCGGTCACCAGCCTCAGCGGCCGTCGTCGGGGGCCAGCTGCTCGCTCGTCCATCGTGGCCGAGCCTAGACCCGGCTGGTCGTCCATCATGGCGGACTCACCGCGATTCGCGTGGTCGCTCCGCCACAAGTGCCGATCAACCTCGCGTCGGCCGTGCCCTGCGGCGTGGCGCCCACACCGCGGCCCTGACTCAGCGGCGGGTGTCGGCGCGGTGGAAGTTTAGGTACGCCCGCGACTGCGTCGGCCCGCGCTGACCCTGGTACCGGGAGCCGGCCGCCGCACTGCCGTACGGGTTCTCCGACGGGCTGGACAGCCGGAACAGGCAGAGCTGGCCGACCTTCATTCCGGGCCACAGGGTGATGGGCAGGTTCGCCACGTTGGAGAGCTCCAGGGTGATGTGCCCGGTGAACCCCGGGTCGATGAACCCAGCCGTCGAATGCGTGAGCAGCCCCAACCGGCCCAAACTCGACTTGCCCTCCAGCCGTCCCGCGAGGTCGTCCGGCAGCCCGACCCGCTCGAACGTGGAGCCCAGCACGAACTCCCCGGGGTGCAGCACGAACGGGTCGTCCCCCGCCGGCTCGACCAGCGAGGTCAGCTCGTCCTGGCGTTCCCGGGGGTCGATGTGGGTGTAGCGGGAGTTCTGGAACACCCGGAAGAACCGGTCCAGCCGTACGTCGATGCTGGACGGCTGCAGCATCGACGGATCCCAGGGATCGAGCACCAGCCGACCCGAGGCGAGCTCCTTGCGCAGGTCACCGTCCGACAGCAGCACCCGGACAGGCTAGCGGGCCGTGGTCGGGTCCGAAGCCGGCACCGGTCCCGAGTCACACCAAGTCGCGGACCGGGCGGGTGAGCGCGAGCCGGGTCTCTGCCGGAGGGTCTTCAGAACCGTGCACCCGGAACGGCTGCGGCGCATGCGGAACGGGGCACGCTCAGGCCGGATCCCGCTCTAAAACCCGGTCCGCGCCGGGTGCTACGCTCAGGCGAGCAGTCCGCGCGGATGTAGTTCAATGGTAGAACATCAGCTTCCCAAGCTGAATACGCGGGTTCGATTCCCGTCATCCGCTCCAACCACAAAAGCCCAGTTCAGACGGTGTTTACGCCGGACCTGGGCTTTCGTGTAGGTGAGATCAACTTGGGTTCCGTGCAATTGGCGTGCAACTACGCCGGCACCAGCGCAGCGGCCAATCCGTCGTCATCGTCGTCCCCTTCCCGGTGGTGACGCTCGACCAGGGCGCCGAGCTGGTCGGCGATGCGCCGGTCGGCTTCACTGGTCGCGCGCTGGTAGATCAGGGCCGCGCGCATGTCGTCGTGGCCCATCCGCGCCATCAGATCCTTGGTGCTGACCCCGGTCTGCGCCGCCCACACGTTGCCCGCGTGCCGCAGGTCGTGGAAGTGCAGGCCAGCCATGCCCAGCTCGGCGACGGTCGGGACCCACCGAACGAGGTTGCTGAAGCTTCCCCGGCGCAGCGCCGCGTGATCCTTCGGACCGGTGAACACGAGCGCATCCGGTCGGGCATCCACATATGCGGCCAGGTGTTTGACCACCTCAGTGGCCACCGGCGCCGGCACCGCCACGGTCCGCACCCCGGCGCGAGACTTGGGCGGACCGACGACGATCCCGCGCCCGGTCACCTCCGTGTGGGCGAAGCTCACCCGAACCCAGGTCCCGTCCGGGGCAATGTCGCATCGGCGTAGCGCGGTGACCTCGCCCCACCGCAGCGTGGCGAACGCGGTCAGCAGGATCAGCACCCGGAACCGGCGGAACCGCATCGCATCCGCGAGCTGGTAGAGCTGCGCGACCGTGAGCACGGGTCGCTCGGGCGGCGATTCCCGGTCGGCCCCCTTCACCCGGCACGGGTTGCGGGTCAGGATCCGGTCTTCCTCGACCGCCGTGGCCAGTACTGCTCGCAGCAGCCGGTAGGCCTTCGCGGTGACCGACTGTGAGACTCCCGCCTCCAGTCGATCGGATCGCCACTCCCGGACGGTCGCGGCACTGAGCTGCCCGAGCTGGGCCGCTCCGAGGTACGGGCCGACGTGCTTCGACCACAGCCAGCGGTAGAGCTGCACGGTGCGCGGGCGCAGTCCGGCACGCTCAGTGATCCACCGTTCGGCGTAGTCCCCCAGCGGCACCCGCGCACGAAGCGGGTCGGTCCACTCGTCGGACATCATCGCCGACTCAACCCGCACCAGGAACTGCTCCGCGTCACGCTTGGACTCGTAGGTTTTCGGAGCGGGCCGGCGCTGGCCATCCGGACCGAGGTAGGTCGCCTGGAATCGCCCTGATGGAAGCTTCCGGATGAGGCCGAACCGCCGGTGGCCGTCCTTGTTGCCGCGCGCCATCTACGCCACCCCCCGCAGGTGCCCTCGCGCGCTGGTCACCGTGATCGCATCCACCCGACCGGCCAGAACGAACGTGTCCAGGTCAGCGGGGGCGAGGCGGACGTGGCGGCCGATGTGGTGGAACGGAATGCGCCGCTCCGCGATCAGCCGGCGCACGAAGCGCTCGGAGGTGTTGAGGTACTCGGCCGCCTCGGCGACGGTCAGGTAGAGCTTCATGTGATCCGGTCCGTTCGCCTCAGGCTGGCTGCGGGTGAACAACTCCATGGTGATCTCCTGGTCTCTTTCCTATGTGGGGAGGTCAGCGCCGGCCCGGTGGGCACGACAACAGGGGATGGACGCTCGTCTCGATCCCGGAGCGCAACCCCCACGTCTGGGCGCTCGGGCCCGGGTTGTTCTCGAGGACGAGGAGTGCCCGGTCCGAGCGGGCGCCGTCAGATTCAGAGCTGTGGCCGGTGTGGGGGTTTCGGGTGTGAGACGGGGCGTTGTCGGGGCGTGCCCGTCATGCTTGGGCGCTGGTGCTGCCGCGGGTGGTGTCGGTGCGGTGTGCCCAGATGGGTGTGTGGAGCGGATGCGGCTCGCGTGGGCCGCGTCTGGCAGGCTTCGGCGGGGTCGGCGCGGGGGTGGCCCCGGTCGGGGGGTCGGGTCAGGGGTGGCTGGGCGTGGTCGTCACGGGCGGCTGGGCGTGGTCCAGGGACAGTCGCGACGGTGGATGGGATCCCAGCCCAGGGTGTGGCGCCAACCGTTGTCGGGAGCCCGGCCGTCACGCAGGTACGCGCCGAGGTCCGCCAGCCGGGTCACGACCGCGACCGGCACCTCGGGCGCGCCGCAGTCCTGGCAGCACCCGAGCACCGCGAACACACCGTCGAAGCCCAGGACCGGGATGAAACGCAGCACCGCATCCTCAGCCTCGTCCCCCTGATCGTCGCGGTGCCGTTGATCGTGACGGTGCCGTTGATCGTCGGGGTGGGCGTCGTGGACAGCGACCGTGAGCACTTGGGCCAGCGGCATCACCTCGACCCGGCCCGGGTCATCAGCCACAGTGACCAGAGCGGGATCCACCCCGAGCATCGCGGACAAGGTGGTGATCCAACGCGCCCGCGCCAGCGCCAACCCCACCGGCGGGGCAATCACGCCGAAGTCGTGGTCGGCCTGTTCAGCACGGGACAACGCGTGCGCGGCACGCTCATACAGCTCCATCGGTACCGGATCTCCGATCGTGTGGGGTGGGGTCCGGGATGGTGGATCGACTCGACACCGCGGGGCAAACACGCACGGCGAGCCGTTGTCCGAGCGCTGTTGTCCGAGCGCCGTGTCCGAGCACCGCTGGCTTGGGTGCGCGACCGGGTCGTTCGCCGGGTGCCGGGCGTCGGGTCGGTCGCTGGTCGATCGGCGCGTGACCCGGCGGCACCCGCGAGCGGTGGGTGCGGGAACGCCTGCCCGTGCCGGGGCAGGCCCTGGGCGCCGCCCTCGCGGAAGGCCTTGTCGCATCGGGTAACTGGTGGATGGTCGGGCCACGGTGTTCTCCACGTTGCGAGGGCACGCGCTGGCCACGGGTGGATCGGTCGGCGGTCGAGTCGATCAGCCCTCGCTCCGACCGCCGATCCACCCGAGGTTGGTCTGGGCGGTCACTGTCCGCTTAGGGCATGACGCGGCAGACCACGCGGCCGGTGTTGTCGAGCACCGGGTAGCCGGGCGGGTCGTACCCGGCGGGGTTGGCGCAGGGGTTGTTCGGCGCGGTGGCCGGGGGGTAGGCGGGCGGGTAGGGGTAGGCGGGCGGGTAGGCGCCGTTGGGGTAGTCGGAGTGCGCGTTCGGCCACACGTTCGGCCATGCGTTCGGGTAGCCGGACGGGCCGTAGCTGGAGGGGTAGCCGTCGGGGCCGTAGCTGGTCGGGTAGCCGCTGGGGCGGTGGCTGGAGGGGTAGGGGTAGCGCGCGGAGCCCGGGGCCGGGCATCGGCAGTGGGGCTGGTGGGTTGTGTTCGATGACGGGGATCCGGCGCAGCCTCGGTGGGAGTCCGAGCCGATCGTGACACCGAGTGGGCCGAGTGACACCGCGACCCCGGGCAGCGAGCCGGACGTCTGGTGGTCGAGACCACCGGAGTCGTCGTCGTCGCCACGGTCGTCGTTGCCCCAGTCGTCGTTGCCCCAGTCCTGGTCGTTGCGCCACTGGTCGTTGTTGCCTGGGTAGTCGCTGCGGCGCGCGTCGCGGGAACAGTCCCGCGAGGTTGCCGCCGCGATGGTCTGCTCGGTGACCACATCGATCCCACGCCGATCTGGTACCACGGTCGCTGGAGTCGCGGTGTCGGGGTTGGGGAGGGTGGTGGGGTGGGCGCGGGTGGGGATGGTGGTGGTGAACGAGGCCAGCGTCACCGTCTGTGCGGCGGGTTGGGTGTCATCGTCGGCGGCTGTGTCGGCGGTGGTGTGGTGTCGGTCGAGGTGGTGGCCATGGGTGGTGAGGATGATCGCGGCAAGCCACGCCACGACAACGACGACCACCGCGGTGGCCCCGACCACGGTGCCCGCGATCCGAGCCACCCGGGTACCGCGGGTTGGGGTGGGCGTGGGGGTCTCGGGCTTGGTGTGTTCGGTGGTGGACATGGCGGGTGCCTCCTGTGGGTGTCGCCCGGGCACGGTGTCGGATGGTTGGGTGTCGGATGGTTGGGTGTCGGTTGGTTGGGTGTCGGCTGGGTCGGTGGTGTGGGGGTGGGCCGGGTCACGCGGTGGGGTGCTCATGCCGCGGCCCGCTGCCCGAGTGGCGAGATCGCAAGCGAGGTGCGTATGTTCTGGCTGGTCGGGGCGGTGTCCCGGCGCCGTGAACGGGTTCGGGCCGAGGTGAAGATCAGGACGTCCTCGTGGGCCACGGCGTGCCAGGGCAAGCCTTGGGCGCGGGCTTTGGTGACGGCGGTGCGTTGAAAGAACGACGCCCGTGACACCAGCTGTCCGTCGCCGCGCAGCCCGGACAACATCGCCACACAGCGCTGCACCGGGACCAGCCCGGCGTGCACACCGGCCTGGGTGACCGCGGCGGGTAGGTCGATCAGCTCGCCGTGGTGGCGCCACGGGCGGGCGGTGAGCACCACATACCCGCCCGGCGCCAGCAGCGGGATGCAGCCGCGCAGGATCGCGGTCAACCCGCCCAGTAGCCGGTGCATCGGCAGATACGCCAAGTTCGCCCCGCCCGCGCGCGCCGAGTAGCGGAAGTCGGCCTTGGCCACACCTTTCCCCGGTCGGGCGGTGACCTGGCCGTGGGTGGACAACCCATACGGTGGGGAGGTCAACACCAGCGCGACCCGCCCGGTCAACTGCTCGCGGTAGTCCGGTGGCAGGACGTCGGGCAGGGTTCGGGCGTCGGCGGTCAGGACGTGGCCGTAGCCGCCGACACCGAGGCGGCGGGTGTGGGCGATGTTCTCCCGGGCCAGCGACGCCCACCGGGCCTCAACGTCCACCCCCACCGCGTGCCGGCCCAGACGCAGGGCTTCGATGAGGGTGGTGCCGGCCCCGCACATCGGGTCGAACACCACATCACCGGGCACGGTCAGGCTGTTGATGGCGTGCGCGGCCAGATCGGGCAGCATCCGCGCCGGATGCGCCGTGGTCCCCGCCACGTAGCGCCCGCCGCGTTGGGTACGCGGTGGACGCTGCGCACACGCCCACACGCTCGGTGACCATCCCGGAGGCTGCGCGCCCGCGGCGGGCACGCCATCCGCCGCGAGCGGGGAACGATCCGACTGCCCGGTCGGGGTGCACCTCACGCCGCCACCTCCGGTTCGCCGGCCTGCCCTGCCGGGGCGGGGTCGGTCTGGCCGTGTCGCGTACGGCTGGGGTCGAGCGGGATGGGTCGGGTGTGTTCGAACGGATTGTCCGCGGCGCGCAGCGCGAACAGGTCGGTGTGCACGGCCCAGAACGGGGCGTGCGGACGGCGCGCGGACTTGGGGCGTTGCAGGTGCCCGTCGCGCACTCCGGCGTGCACGAGCACGATGTGCGCGGTGTAGGCCAGTCCGATGTCGTGGGCGGTAGCGACCACCCCGGCCGGTGGCGGCCCCCACCGCCGGCGCCCCACCGCCGCAGGGCAGAGCACCACGAG
>JALYVZ010000055.1 GCA_030852965.1 Actinomycetota bacterium
CGCTGCCGCTCGCTCAGATGCGGCTTGATCGCGTCGTAACGACGAGCGAGAGACTCCACCACCGGCGACATAGCACAGACCGTAACCATCCCGAGGCCGAAAACTAGGTTATTTTACTACGAGTCCTAACGACCGCCGCGTCGCTCATCGTGAGGATTCGCGAGCTGTGTCGAGACCTACGGTCTTGCGTTTGCCGGTTCCTACCCTTCATCGCCGTAGCCGCACCTGTTCAAGACGTTCAAGCTGTCCAACGACCCCAAGTTCGAGGAGAAGCTCATCGACGTGGTGGGCCTCTACCTCAACCCGCCAGACAAGGCGGTCGTGCTGTGCATGGACGAGAAGTCTGGCGTGCAGGCCCTCGACCGCACCCAGGCGTCACTGCCGATGAAGCCCGGCCGGGCCGGCGCCATGACCCACGACAACAAGCGCCACGGCACCACCACCCTGTTCGGCCCGTCGGTAAGGCTGGCGCCATGAAGTACGCACGGCGTGGCAAACTCCGCGAGTACCTACCGCTCTGACCAGGACAAAGCCCCTAACGCCGGATGTCCGCGCGTTGGTCCTCACGCCCCGAGGCTGCCTCGTACCAAACGCCGAAGAAACAACGATACCGGCTGTTTCGCAGGTCACGGCGTTCTGATTCGGGGGGCGGAGCGGCCACAGGCGAGCACTGAGCCAGTGCCCTGACCAGCGCATAGCGCGGAACGATGGAAATGCTCTGGAAGCTACCGACGTGGCGGCGACGTCCAACTCGACGCCGACCGCAAATGGTGGCCCATCGCCCCAGCGCGGCGACCCACCCTCAAGGCGATCGTCTATGTCGCCGGTGGAGCCGTCGCCCGTGTCCGGGCCGTCGACCCGGACCTGTCCAAGTCCGGTTCGGGCCGGAGGCCGCTGGAAAAGGACCTGCTCAGCAGGCACCTCGCCAGCGGCCTACCGGTACAACGGCCTCGCCGGACGAAGACACGACACGCCCGACCGAAGGAGTAATTATCTGTGAGCGCTAACGGGGGCGGAAGCGTGCGGCCAGCTCCGGATGGTCCTCCCACCACAGTCGTGGCCGCTCGTCAGGGCCGTCGGGAGCCTGCTGCGTCGACCGCGCATCGGCCAGCTCCTCTTGGCGGTCCAGCGCCGCGTCCACCAGCTCGGCCTCGTGCGCGTCCTCGGAGCTCAGCCGACGCAGCACCACCGCAAGGAAGGGCAACCCGGCGAGGTCACCGCCGATCCACAGCACTCCAGCGCCGACGATCTGGTCGATCCGCAAGCTCGGGCCCCAGGGTCGCGCGAGCGCCTCGTAGTACCCGGCCGCCAGCAGCGGACCGAGCCAGACCCACAGGCCCAGTGCCCCGTCGAAGACCACCTCGGCGACGCTGATCCCCAGGCTGACCAGGTACGGGTCACGTCGAGGGGTCGGGTCGACACGGAACCTGGTCCAGAAGTACAGCCAGCCACAGCCGAGCAGACCCACCTCCACGAGTGCGCCAACCCAGGTGTGGGTCAACGTCGCCGAGTAGAGCGGGCTGAGGTAGACGATCGGCAGCGGTGCCACGAACACCGGGGTGATCACGAGTGGGTAGGTGAGGGATCTGGCGGTTCGGGACCGCAGTGCGCGGCCCAACGCCGATCGCAGCCGACCCGGTAGGAACTCCCGCAGCAAGGTCAGTGGGGCACCCATCGCGCACAGCATCGGCGAGACCATCAACAGCGTCACGTTCTGCACCGCGCGCACCCAGAACAACGTGTCGGCGTAGACCCCCACGAAACCCGAGGTCACCAGCAGCAGGCTGCCCATCCCGCCGACGACGAAGCTGTACGACCGGGCCGCCGGCCACGTCGACCCGCGAGCACCCAGGCACCGAACCCCTACCAGGTACGCGACCCCCACGACCACGACGACCACCGAGGCGACGCCGAAGTGCCACGCCGTGAGCGCCCGGACCACGTTCAACGGCGGCGGGCCAGAATAGGCGGAGACGGTGACCAGCACCCGCACAGCCTGCACCTCCCGGCACACCGATACGTTGTCACCACCCTCAGCACCCGCTCAGGCCCACCCGATGTGCGGGGACCCAGCCGGGGATCAAGGCGCTCACCCGCGACATCAAGCTCGCCGTTCGGTTAGTTCCTTGATGGCGTCACGCACAGTGTCCCGCGCTACGTCGTATGTCGACATGCGTGCAAGTAGCGGCGGCAAGGTTGTCCCAGGTGGGTACTCCCCCGCCGCGATCCTCTCTCGCAGCTCGGCGCGATCCGGCGCCACTTCGTGTTCGGCTCTGCTGCGGCCGCTGCCTGGTGCCGCTCGTACTTGACGCGGTCGCGCGTCTACTACTGCCGACACTCCCGATTGCGGCATACTGCGACGCACGGTAATCGCTGTTGTGCCAACCAGTCACCCGAAAGGACCCCCTCGCTGATGCAGCGCCTTGTGACCATGTCGCTGGTGACCCTCACAGCGCTGCTGATGGTGGGGGCACCCGCCGCCAGCGCCGCGATACCAACCGCGACAGCAATCCGGGTGATCACCTACGCCGCGCTCGGAGATTCTTACTCGGCGGGAGTTGGAACCCGCCTCGACTACCCCAGCAGCGGCGCGTGCCGACGTAGCCCGCTGGCTTACCCGCCGCTGGCGGCCCGGAACCAACATTCCGCACTGACGTTTCTTGCCTGCTCGGGGGCGACCACGAGCGCGGTGCAAATCACGCAGGCACCGCACATACCTTCCGACACGGACCTGGTGACGATCACCGTCGGCGGCGATGATGTCGGGTTCACCACCGTAGTGGAAAATTGCTCGAGCCGTCCCGCTGATCAAGCCAAATGCCAGGCCGCGATCAGCGCGGGTGAGACCAAGATCCGAACGGTTTTGCCGGCCCGGTTGGACACGACGTTCACCGCGATCCGCATGCACGCCCCAAGAGCACGATTGGTGGTCCTGGGCTATCCGCATTTGTTCGGGTCCGGGCCGTGCGCCGCTCCGGGACTGCCGCCGGCCGCGAAACGTAGCGAGATCGACGCTGGAACCGACATGCTCGACACGGTAATCGCCGCCCGGGCTCGGGCGGCAGGCGCGGCATACGTGGATGTCCGGACCCTGTTTCAGTACCACGGCGCCTGCCAGGGTCTTCTCCAGCGCTGGATCAACCCACCAACCCTGCCGCCCAGCGACAGCTACCACCCGAACATCCGTGGCCAAGACGGCTACGTAGGCGCCCTGCTCGGCTCGTCCACCTGACTACCGCAATAAGACCGCCAGCAGTTCCAAAACTGATGATGTCCGTCGCCGCGTCCCGCTGAAGATGCCTCCCGGATGACATCTCGGGGAGCTGCGCTATGATTGGGACATCCCCCCAGGAGCTTCGGTTGCTGGGGGGAGGCCCCGCTTCGGCGGGGCCCTCGGCTTTTCCGGGCCTCACCAGCCGGCCGGCTTGTGGAAGGATCCGGTCGCGTCGGTGAGGCTGGGTGGCAACTGGCTGGCGGCGAGCGCTCCGGCGCGGATCTGTTGAAGAACGTCGGCTTGCAGCTCAGCAGTGCGCGGCTGCGCTTGGCGGGCGGATGCGGATTGAGGATCCCGACTACCTGGCCGAGCTCGTGGCGGACGATGCGCATCGGCTCGGTGAGGTCGCTGTCGTTGCTGATGATCACGAAGGCGTCGGCATCCTGGCGGAAGGCGTCGGCGAGCAGGTAGGTGGCGAGGTTGACGTCCGAGCCTTTCTCCTCGGTCTTGAGCACCTCGACGAACTTGGCCCCGCCCGGTGCGGGGTTGGCCAGCGGCAGCGTGGTCGGCTTGGTGATGAAGTGCCCGAGGTGAATCGAGACGTGCGGGAGCGTGGCCAGGACGCGCAGGTAGATCTCCTGGTGGACCGGGTCGTGCGGCTTGCCGGGGCGGGCGGTGACCTTCGCGGTGAAGTACCGCAACCGGTGGATTGTGTGCTTGGGCAGCAGGCGCGTGCATAGCGCTTCGAGGTCGAGCCACCGGTACGGCGAGCCCTTCAGGCACCCGTAGTACAGGTTGAATCCGTCCACGTAGACATTTGTGCGCACCGCGCCAGGCTAGCCACGGCCCCAGACGAACCGACCCTGACCGCCGGCGACACCGTCCGGCGTGGGGCCAAGATGCCGGTGTGTCCGGCGTGCCTACCGGAACCGGCCGAAGGATTGCACGGACGCCGAGGTGGACGCTGCCGGGGTGGACGCGCTGATGCGGTGTGGGGCGGCGGCAACGATGTCTTCCACATCACCACCTATGAACAGCTTGGCGCCGCAGCCCATTACTATGCCGTTACAGAACAGGACTGGCAGGTGGCACGCGACGCGAACAACTTCAACTCGGAGGGGCGGCGCCACCAGTTCCGTGTGGTCGTGTTGGACGGGCGTGTGGTGCGGGCGTGCGAACACACACAGCTCGACCCGGACGCGCCCTGCAACGAGAGCCGGGGGGCGATGGCGACCCTACGGGCGATCGACGACCTACCCGCCGGGATCGAGCAGCTGGCGGTCTTCGCCACAAGTTCTTTGGGGTTGCGATTCGCGGGCGTCGACCTGGCAGCCGAAAACGGCGGTGTGGTCTTCGAAGTCAACGTGCACCCGATGTTCGGCTCAGTGCGCGGCCTGGAGACGGTCGCGATCCCGTACGTGGAAGCGCACCTGGCGATGTTGTAAACCGGCTCTTCGCACTGAACCTGGAGCGAGTGAAAGCGGCGGTGCGATACGCCGAGCACGGTTGATCGGTTGAAGGAACCGGGCCTGGGGCCTCGAGTACCCCTTCCTGCTGCCGAGACGCGGATCAGTCTTGGTTGCCACAAGGGCGACGTCAAGTTCCACGGGGCACCTGCGCCCCTGCCGCTACCTGCAACCTTCCGCCCGTTTCCACGCTGGCCAAGGAAGCAACGACCCGCCACTACCCGGGACGCACCGGTACCGCGACGGGGCCTCCTCGACGTGAGGCTTGGCAAGTGGCCTCGAACTCGCCGACGGCGCACGCGGAATGCGCGGGCCGCATCGTCTGCGGGCTATGGGAGCAGCTCGAACACGTCCACGTGGCGTGGGCGCACGATCGAGAAATGTGCGCGGTCCAGCGTGAGGATCTGGCGGACGTTGAGGCGTTCGGAGACTGCGATGACGCTGGCATCGGCGGCTCCCAGTGCAGGTTTGCGTAGCGTTGGACCAGCTCGGCGCAGCGGTGGAGGTCCTCGCTGGTCAGCGTGACCAGTTCGAAGCAGCCGATGGCGACCGAGCGCAAGAACGCGGCCTCGGCGGCGGGGGCTGGCGCGCGTGGAGAGGAAGTAGCAGACCTCCATCACTACGAGTGGGGTGATCAGCGGCGGCTCGAGCAGGGTGCTCAGGGCGGCGAGGCAGCTGGCGTGGTGCTCGTCCCGCTTGGACGCGGCCGCGACGATCGGGCCGGTGTCGACCAGGATCACTGTGTGCCGAGCTCGGTTCTCAGGACCTCACGAGCGTGGGTGGCGAGATGCTCGTCGTCCGCAGGTCAGAGGCCATCGCGATCCTTTGACTGAATCGGTTCCGTGGCTTCGTGGAACGAAGTGGTGCGGGACCGGCCGTGTTTGCGGGACGTTCGCGAGGTTAGTTTGGGGCCGGTTCGACCGCGCCTGGCCGTGTCTCAGGGCCAGGGCAGCGGTGCGTTGTCGATCAGGTACAAGGCTCGGAACTTGCCGTGTCGCCTTGTCCAGACGTCATTGGAGGTAGCTATGAGCGGCTTGCTCCGCTGGCGTCGGTCGAGAAGGCGAGCCTTAAGAGGCGGGAATCTCTCGTGGAACGGTTCGTGGAACGAAAGTAGAGTCGGGCGTTCGGGACTCTGTGGCGAGGCGCCCGGTCAGCCGAACCACAACACTCAAGCACGGCGACTTGCCGAGCGTGCTCAACCACCAAGTAGTACACGAGTCCTTCGCGGTGGGAACCGAACTGCCAGGTGAGCACGCCGTCGGGAACCCCCGGGTGCAGTGGCTCGCCGTTCCTTGGGACGACCTCGATGACGGTGCGAAGTTCCCCCAGGCCTCTCGCCCGACGTAGGGTAGCGCGTCGAGCTGTGCCTGCGTGTGCTCGTCGATGCTGACCAGGTACACCCGCTACAGACCGGCTTTGGCGCGAGTAACCGACAGCGGTTCGTCGGCGGGCACGGGTTCACCGGTGCGCAGTTCGGCGGCCCGGCGGACGACTCGCTGGAAGTTGCCGCGATCGGTCTGCAGGGCCGCGATGCGTCGCCACCGTTCCAACGTCTCGAACAGCATGGTCAGATCGAGAGTCTCACGTGCCGCGTCGAGCGCGTCGGTGTAGGCGGCGTCGAATGCCGCGCGATCATCAGGCAGCAACGCCGCCCGGATGTTGCGCGGAGTAGCACCCGGGGCCAGCGGATGCCGGTCGCCAAGGTGGTCGCGGGCGGATGCAGCGGTCACCGCGTCACGATAGACCCGGCCGGTGGGAACCGCGTCACCCCGCTGCGGGAACGTAGGGCCGGGGGACGACGGGTGCGGGACGGCAGGGTGAACCCGCACCGCGAGGAGATCACCAACCTCAGCTCGACCACTGGCGAGAAGACCCGCTGAGTAGCACCGCGATCGTAGTCGCGGCGGTAAATGCTGTGACCGCGAATACGACCGGGACGGCGGCTTGCAGCTCGAACAGCACCGCTACCGCCGCGGGTGGTCCGGCGCCCGCAACTCGTCTCAGCACGGTCTCGGCTGCGGTCGACACCAGTCCAGCGCTACGAACACCGCGCCGCTCACCAGGACTGCGGCCACAACAATCATCTCGCCAGGTTGACCCGGGCTCACAGACGCCACAAGCGACGCAAGGAACAGCACAAACACGACCAGCCCGACGCCATTCAGGACCTCGCTTAGCAGTAACACGGTCAAGGACAAGCGCGTGGTGGGCCTGGTCAAGGTGAGGCTGCCCCGTAAAGCAGCGACGCACCTCAGGTCGTCATCGCCATGTCGTCTACCGTCACCTGCCAGCTTTCTGTGTGCCCGGACTCCAGGACGAACTCGACGTCGACGATGGGGCTCGGGTCGATGGGCACGAGGTTCACGACGTCGGCGGCGTGGAGCTCCAGCCGGCCTCCGGCGGCCACCACCTCGACGTGTTCGGGCCGGCTGTCGGCGAACCCGGCCGACTGCGGATGGTCGAAGCCGTCGTAGGAGCTCCCGCAGGGAAGCTCGGGGCAGACCCACGGTTCGGCGCCGGGCCCGGATGGGCTCGGCCCCATGCCGATGCGGCTCTCCCGCCCACTCCCCTGCTTCACCACCAGATAGACGGCTCCCTGAGACGGCGTGCCCTGCATGACCGTAGCGGTGAACGCGATCCGGCTGACAGGAGCTGCTGGGAGCTTCGTGACGACGCGAGCGGTCTGGAAGTCGCGGGGTGTCAGCGCGGGGGTCACCCGGAACTCAAGGTGTCCACCAGCCACGGAGATCTGTTGCCGGGAGGTGGAGGATTTCCACCTCTCCGGGTCGAGGTCGGGCCCGCTGAAGTCGTCGGCCCACGCGGCAGGCATGGGGCCGGGGGGCGGATCGGGTGCTTGCCGCAGGATCACTCCGGCGGCGGCGAACGACCCGAGCACGAGCAGCACGGAGAACGTGATCGCCATGCCCAGCACCACTCCGGGCGCGGTGCCCCCACCGCTGGTGGAGCCCCCTGGCGAGCGGCGCGCCACCTGGCGTACGAGCAGCGCGACCAGGCCCGCGCCGACGACGACGGCAGCGATGCCGACGACGAGGTCGAGCAACTGCCCTTCGCGTACGAACTGCGAGACCTGGCTCAACGCAGCGACCGCGCCGGCCACCCCCGCGAGGAAGGTCGCGGCGCTGAACCAGAGCTTGACCGGCGACGGCTGCGGCTGCGACGGCGGCTGGGTCATGGCGTGGTGGGGACGGCGTAGATGCCGATGATCGGAGCCGCGCGGATGCTCAGCTCCTTGAGGGAAAACCCGTCGCGCTTCTTGTTGATCCGCTCGTCGGCGAAATCCTGGGAGGCCGTCGCGTCGGCGAGAACGACGTACTGGTCGTAGGTGAGCCCCAGTGCCTCCGGATAGCCGAGTGCGCGCGGTTGCAACGTCCAGCACCCGTCCGTGGTCGTGATCTCGCCGATCGGGTAGAGCCGCGCGCTGCCGGGGTGGTGTTCCGACGTGGAGTCAACGGAGTCCGGACGCGGATAGGTGAGGAGCCAGACATGGGCGCCGGCCGGGAGGGTGCCTGTCAGCTGACCTGCCCGAGACACTCCTGCCGGGGTGGTCGACCTGTCGACGGCATAGCTCGCTGATCGGAGAACAACCGGAAGTCCCGGCGCGCCGGCGCGCAGCACGCCCTTTCCCTCCAGCGCGGTGCAGCCACCGGGCGGGGGTTGCAGTGCGACCGCTCCCGCGGCGGCTGCTGTCGTGGCCGTGGCGTTAGCCGACCTCGTCGGAGCAGCGGTGGGGCCCACGGATGCGGTGGACGTGTGAAGCGCCGACGACGGCAGGCGCAACCTCCCCACGCCGCGCCGGGCTCGGCGAGCCGTGACGACCGCGAGCTCAAGGCTCAACCGCCGACGTGGATGCCGGGGCGGCGGGTCGGATCGTCCTCGACCTGACGCAGGATCTCGCGGACGATGGGCGGGGTGTCACCCTGGCCGAGGATGAGGTAGCGCAGCAGGTGGCTGACGGGGTTGCCCTCGGCCCATTCGAAGTAGCAGTGCGGGCGGACCCCGGTGGCGTCGCGCAGTGCGAGCAGGATCGCGGCGATCGCGTTCGGCGCGGCGGGGCTGTGTGCCCGCAGGACGCGGTGTCCAGCGACCTCGATGCCGTGGACGGCCAGCACGTCGCTGAAGTCGGACGGGTCGATGACCTCGATCTCCAGGAACAGCACGTCGGCCGCGCGGGGGACCGGGTTCATACCGCGCTGGGCCGACTCCTTCTCGGCGTACTCGGCGCGGTCCCCGGCTTGGCGCCTGTTGGCGACCAGGTCCAGCCGTCCGTCGAAGGCCAGCGAGTCGGTGATGAACCCTCGGGCGGCCTCGTCGAACTCGATCCGGTCGGCCCGCAGCTCGGTGGTGCGCGACACCCGGGAGACCAAGGAGATCGCGATGATCCCGCCGATGAACACCCCGGAGATCGCGATGCCGTCCGGCTTCTCGATCACGTTGGCGGCCAGCGCGAAGAGCAGCACGATCGTCAGGACCGCGAACGCCGCCGTCGCGCGACGTTGCCGGCGGCGGGCCGAGGAGATCGTCACGGCGACCGCACCGGAGACCATCATCGCCAGGATGCCGGTGGCGTACGCCCCGGCCTGGGAGTTCACGTCGGCACCGAAGCCGACGGTGATGGCGATGCTGACGGCGGTGTAGACCAGTACGACCGGGCGGACCGCCCGGCCCCACTCCGGCGCCATGCCGTAGCCGGGCAGGTAGCGCGGTACGATGTTGATCAGCCCGGCCATCGCGGAGGCGCCGGCGAACCACAGGATCATGATGGTGCTGATGTCGTAGACGGTGCCGAACCCGTCGCCGAGCTGCTCGTGCGCCAGGTACGCGAGGGCCCGGCCGTTGGCCTCGCCGCCGTCCGCGAACTTCTCGGCGGGAATCAGCACCGTCGCTACGAAGCTCGTCGCGACAAGGTACCCGCTCATGATCAGTGCGGCGACGGTCAGCAGCCTGCGGGTGTTGCGAATCCGCGACTGCAGGCGCTGCTCGGCTGTCTCGCCGTCGGCTGCTACCAGCGGCATCATGCTGACGCCGGTCTCAAAGCCCGAAAGCCCGAGCACCAGCAGCGGGAACGCGAGCACGGCCGGGCCGAGAACGCCCCCGAACCCGCCGCCGTTGGCGGCGAGAGCGCTGATCCAGCCGCTCAGCGCGCCGGCCTCGGCGACTACGTCGTACAGGCAGACGACCACCACCACCGCATTGAGCAGCAGGAAGACCGCGACGAGCGGGATCGCGACGACGACCGCCTCGCGGAAACCGATCAGGAACACCCCACCCAGAATCAGCAGCAGCACGACCGTGATGGCGACGGGGTGGCCGTCCAGGAAGCCCGGCAGGTAGG
Organism: Actinomycetota bacterium; assembly: GCA_030852965.1. Lineage (GTDB taxonomy): Bacteria > Actinomycetota > Actinomycetes > Mycobacteriales > Pseudonocardiaceae > Pseudonocardia. Next base: position 10,034 of record JALYVZ010000055.1, read on the forward strand.
GGTTCTCCAGCAGGTGCACCGTGGCGTCGGCTGACGACAGCGTGATCGTGATGATCCACGACGTGGCGACGAACCCCAACAGGACCAGGACGAACAGCTTGCCCTTCCAGAACGGCAGCAGATCCTCCAGCATCGCGACCGACCCCTGGCCGTGTGGGCTCTCCCTGGCGACCCGCCGGTACATCGGCAGCACCCCCACCAGCGTCAGCACCACGATCAGCAGCGTCGCCAGGGGCGACAGCGCGCCCGCGGCGAGCACCGCGATCCCCGGCAGATAGGACAGCGTGGAGAAGTAGTCCACCCCGGTCAGGCACATCACCTTCCACCACGCCTGGGGCGGAGCGTGTCCCTCCCCGGCCTCCGGCCCGACCGGTTGCACCCGGTCTTGCACCAACCACCGGGCCAAACCGGTCGGCGGCGCCTTCGGCCGCACCGGGCAGTCGACACGTGCCGGAACCACGAGCTTGGGCGCGGTGCTCATCGGACCTCTCCCTGTCAATCCAAGCCCGACGCCGGGCTCGCCCACCAAGAATGCCCGCTCACCCACGTTCTTGGTCAACTGTTGAGCAGCCCATGTGAGCTATACCTGGCGTTCGCCCGCGCCCGCACTGGTGTCGCTTGCCAGCGTGATGGGACCGGCTCGTTGCCACGAGTATGGGACCGCCTGGAGGTGTCAGTGAGCATCGCGGGCCTCGCTGTCGGGGTCAAGGATGGCGCGCGGGTGGGGGTGGTTTCTTTGGCGGTAGAAGGGGCCTTCGATGATCAGGGTGTGGGCGCCTGAGGTGAGCCGGTCGACGGCGGACTGAGCCAGGAGCGGGTCGCTCATCATGGTCAGCCACTCGGCTGGTTCGCGGTTCGAGGTGATCACGGTGGAGGCCTTGCGGTGGCGTTCGACGAGGAGTTCGTAGAAGTCGCTGGTCTGGGTGGCATCGAGGGGGCGGAGCGCGAAGTCGTCGAGGATGAGCAGCTCGACGCGGGCCAGGCGGCGCATCTCGGCGTCGAGGGTGTTGTCCAGGCGGGCGGCGCGTAGCCGGGTGAAGAGCTTGTCTGTGCGGGCGAAATGCACGCTGATCCGGCGGCGGATGCCGATGTGGCCCAACGCGGAGGCCAGGTGTGTCTTGCCGACGCCGACCGGGCCGAGGACCAGGACGCCGTGGTGGGCGTCGGTGAACCGTAGGCTGGTCAGGTCTGAGCACAGCGGCCGGTCGTAGCGCAGGTTCTCGGGCTCGTCGCAGGTGTCCAGGCGCATGGTGGGGTCCAGCCCGGCGGCCTTGGCACGCAGCATCGCCGAGCGGGACTCACGGCGGGTGACCTCGTCGGCCAGCAGCAGCTCGAGGAACGCCGCGTGGCCCATCTTGCGGGCCCGGGCCAGCGCGAGCCGCTCGGGCAGGGTGTCTCGCAGCCCGCCGAGCTTGAGGGCTCGCAGGATCTGGGTCAGGTCGGGCCCGATCGGGTCGACCGGTCCGGTCATATCAGTGGCCGCTGTGTTCGGCCTGGTCGTGGTTGTGGTCATGAGGTGGGCTCCTGAAGGTTGTTGTCGTGGCGGCCGCCACGGATCAAGGCGAGGTGGGTGCCGGCGGGCAGGGCGAACTCGGCGGGGTCGCGGGCGAAGCGCCCGGCTGGTGCCCCGACCGCGACGGGCACCGCCGGGTGGTCGCGCTCGGTGGCTTTGACGAGCATCGAGGCGATCTTGGTGACTGAGACGACGTCGAGGTCCAGCGACCGTGAGCAGGCGGTCTCGACCGTGGCCGGGCCGTAGCGCCGCACCAGCCCGAGCAGGCGGTAGACGCCGCGCATCCGGGTCCAGGGCAGCGGATCGTCGAGGAGGCGCTCGGCGTAGATCCCGATGTTGGGGCCGTGTCCGGCGCAGGCTGTGATCAGCCCGGTGAGGTCGCGCATGGCGTAGCCGGCCCGCTCGGCGGGCAGATCGGCTGGGTCGGTGCTACGCCCGCCGGGTGGCTGACGCGGGTGGGTCTTGACCAGCACCCCACCGGAGAACAGCTTCACCAGCTCGCTGTCGGCCCGGGCCTGCAGGTACTGGCCGATCAGGTGTTCCGGGATGGAGTAGAGGGCTCGGGCGATCTCGACGTGGTAGTCACGGTGCACCTTGGGCCGGCTGAACAGCGGAACGTCGTAGCGCGGCGGAACCGGGAGCAGGCAGGGCTTCTCGAGCTGCGTGAACATCTGCGCGGGTCGGGCCTGGGTGGTCCCGTGGATCCGGCCCCCGGCCCGATCCGAGCACCAGATGGCCACCCGGTCCTGAGCGTCGGCGAGGTCGATGAAGCTCTCTCCGGCCCAGAAGTTGCCGCGCACGTACCGCACCGCCCGCTCCACCCTCGGTTTGTCCTGTGGACGGCGCACCCGCGCCGGGTCGGTGCCGAACCCGGCGTGCTGGGCGTAGTCCAACCAGCCGCTGCTCAACCGGGGGTTGACCGCGTCCGGGTCGGTGACCACGGCCTTGAGGTTGTCCGGGATCAACACCTTGAACACCCCACCGAAGAAGTCCCACGCCGCCTCGCACCCCGCGATCACCGCGGCGAGGGTCTGGGAGTAGGTCAACCACACGAACATGTGCCGCGACACCACCGCAGTGAAGATCAAGGCGTGCACCCTCCGGCGGCGGCCGGTCTCGGCATCGATCAACAATCCCAGCTGAGCGAAGTCGATCTGGCACTCCACCCCGGCTCGCCATCAGCCACCCGCATCGTGGTGGTCTTGACCCGGAACCCGCAGCACTCGACCGCGAACCGGTGCAGCGTGCGATAGGGCACCACGCACCCCGAGCGGGCCAGCAACTCCTCGATCTTCACGATCGACAAGCCGTCCTTGCTGACCCAGTCCCGGATCTGGGCCTCCCGCCCAGCGAGTACCTCCCAGCAGGCGCCGTGACCGTCCGGGCGGGCCGGACGCACCGCGCGATCACCGCTCCGATCAGCTCGTCATCGAGTGCATCGGGCCCAACTTCTCGGGACAGGCCGGCACCAACGGCCGCGTCGACATACCGCCGGGCGGTCTTACGGTCCACCCCCGCCCGCTGGGCCACCGTCCGCAGCCCAGCCCCCTCCAGCCAGCACCGCAACACCTCACGCACCTCGACCACACCGACCTCCCTGAACGCCACCGCTGCTGACCTCCACGCCTTCGGACACGACGTGGTGATCAAACGAGCGAACCGAAGACCCACCGGCCAGGCGCGCCGGGTGGTCCCATAACTGGCAACCCAGGTGGTCCCATGAAGCTGGCAGAAAACCGCTCAGAGCGGTCCCATGCTCATGGCAGGCGACACCCCAGGCTCCCCCCACCCCCGAAGGAACCCGCGTGAACCTCACCGCCGTACTGCTCACCGACCTGCTCGCCGGCGGGGTGAGTTGCGCCGCCGTACAAGACGGCGCCGAGGACAACCCTGGCCGACGACCTGACCCCCGTCGGGGCGTTCCTGACCGGCAAACTGGTGTCCCACACGCTGCTGGGCGCGCTGCTCGGGGCGTTGGGCACCGCGGTGCAGCTCTCGGCCGGCGAGCATGAAGCGCCACATCGAGACATATACCATGCCATAGCTTCTGCTATAGTAATATGTATGGTGAACACGTCCATGCAGCTCGATAGCGAGACGCGCGACCAGCTGGCCGAGGTCGCCGAGCGCGACTTCGACGGCGCCAGCCTCGGCGAGGCCCTCAAGCGACTCCTCAAGGAGCACAAGATCAACCGCATTGTGCGGCGCTACGAGCAACTGCGCGCCGATCCCGATGAGTGGGCCAGCTACCAGAAAGAGGCCCAGCTGACCGACAACACCGCCGGTGACGGGCTACCGGAGGCTGGCTGTGAGTATCCGACCGAGTACCCGGAGTACCAGCGTTGAGCCGTGCGCCGAAGATCGAGCCGTGGCAGCTGTGGCTCGTTGACTTCGGCCAACCCGTGGGACACGAGCAGGGCGGCGTCCGCCCGGCCGTGGTGGTCGGGTCCGCCACACACTGCCGCTTCCCGATCGACATGGCCCTGGTCGTGCCGCTGACCACCCGCGACCGGGGCCTGGAACACCACGTCCCGATCAACTCGGCCGAGTCGGGCCTGCGCCAGCCCAGCTGGGCGCGCACCGAAGAGATCACCGCCGTGTCGACCGCGCGGTTCACCAGGAGCAGGCCCTTGGGCGCGGCGACCGCGACTGAGACCAGGCTCCTGCGCGAGTGGCTCCGTGAGATGGTCGCGTTCTAACCCCGGCACGGCCAGGGTGAACTGTTGAACGTCTCCCGCATGTCCGTGCCCGTGGCCATGCTGGGCCGCCGGCCCGCCGTGGGCGTGCTCAGCCTGGCCGTGGGCGGCATCGGAGGTGCGGGTGCGGGTCGGTGCTGCTCACGGCGCCATCATCCACGTGCCCGGGCAACCTGGCGGCCGGAACTCCTTGACACCCGTCACCTGGTGGCGTATCTCTAAGTGTAGATACCCCCCATAGGTATATAAAGGAGGCGCGTGATGAGCGCGATCGGGCACGCGTTGAGCTTGGCCTGGTCGATGACCTGGGAGATCCTGTGGGCGCTGATCCTAGGGTTCGCGTTGTCCGCGGTGGTGCAGGCGGTGGTGCGGCGGGAGACGATCGTGCAGCTGCTCGGTGACGATCGGCCGCGCACGTTGGCGCTGGCGGCCGGGTTGGGCGCGGCGTCCTCGTCGTGTTCATACGCGGCGGTGGCGCTGGCCCGCTCGCTGTTCCGCAAGGGTGCGAACTTCACCGCCGCAATGGCCTTCGAGATCGCCTCGACCAACCTGGTGATCGAGCTGGGGATCATCCTGGCGCTGCTGCTGGGCTGGCAGTTCACCGTCGCGGAGTTCGTCGGCGGCCCGATCATGATCGTCGCGTTGGCGGTGCTGTTCCGGCTCGTGCTGCGCCGGCGGCTGCTCGGCCCTCGACTGCTTGACGCCGCCAGGGAGCAGGCCGAGCGCGGGTTGGCCGGATCGATGGAGGGCCACGCGGCGATGGACATGTCGGTGCAACGCGCAGGGTCGTTCTGGCGCCGGTTGTTCTCCGGTGACGCGCTGACCTCGGTATCCCAGGTGTTCGTGATGGAGTGGGCGGCGATCTGGAAGGACCTCGTCGGCGGCCTGCTGATCGCCGGCGCGATCGGTGCCTGGGTGCCCGACACGTTCTGGCAGACCGTGTTCCTGGCCGACCACCCCACGGCGGCGGCGCTCTGGGGACCGTTGGTCGGCCCGCTGGTGGCGGTGCTGTCGTTTGTGTGCTCGATCGGCAACGTGCCGCTCGCGGTGGTGCTGTGGACCGGCGGGATCAGCTTCGGCGGCGTGGTCGCTTTCATCTTCGCCGACCTGATCATCCTGCCGATCCTGAACATCTACCGCCGCTACTACGGCACCCGGATGGCGGTCGTGCTGGCAGGAACGTTCTACGCCACCGCCGCGCTGGCCGGTTACGCTGTGGAGACGATCTTCGGCGCGCTCGGCGCGATCCCGGATCGGGGCGGCGCGCACATGCCGGACGAGGCCATCTCGTGGAACTACACCACCTGGCTCAACATCGCGTTCCTCGCGCTGGCCGCCGTCCTCGTCGTCCGGTTCGTACGCACCGGGGGCCGCCCGATGCTGGCCATGATGGGCGGGGCTCCCGAGCAGCATGGGTCCGGCCACACTGGGCACGCCGCCGACAGCTGACACGATCACGTTTGTGGTACCCCAAACCCCGCCTGGATTCGTGCGCACACTCCTGGCCCGGGCCCCGGCGGATCTCGCCGATCTTCCTGGTCGCGGGCGGAATGATGGGTCGCGCACCGACCCGTGCTCGCGCCCCGGTTCATCACCGGTTGTCCTCTCGGACAGCCCCGAGTCACCGGCTGGCGCGAGCACGGGGGCCATCAGTAGGCGGCGCCGCCGTTGCCGTCGGCGCTGGCGTTACAACTGGCGCCGCCAGCCTTGCCCTGGCCGAGGATGCCGATCCCGCTCAGGATCGGAACGCCCACGTTCAGGCAGTTGTTGGTCGCGGTGCCGCCCTTGCCGTCGCCACCTTCGCTGTTGTGGCTGTAGCTGGACTTGTCGTCACCACCGCTCTTGTAGCAGTTGCCAGCGAGCGCAACCCCGCCGAACATCGCCGAACCGGCGGTCGCAACCGCGACCGAACGGACCAACACAGAACGCTTCTGCATCTTCATTGTCTCCCCTGAATCACCCCGACTGCGCTGATCGCCGCCGGGTGGCAAGTTCACAGAACCAACAAACAATGGCAATCTCCGAAAATACGGCGCACTATGAAGTACAGCGCACCATGAAGTGCAGCGCAGCATACTGGGTCAACGAGCGTACGAGTCGGCTCGGACTGGTTCGTCGCTCACCACCCGCGGCTACCACGACTCTGCGTGCTGAATCTGACTGGAATGACACCGATCCAGCGATCTCGATCAGGTGGCTTTGGGCCCAGTCATCATCAATGCCCGACCACCCGCAAGTGTGGAAACCCGCGCGGCAGGTTAGACCACTGCGTAACCACCTGTTCGAGTGGTCAACTATCACTCGAACAGGAGTCGAGCCAGCCTCAAGCCAGCCTCAAGCCGGACGAACCCCCGGCTCTTCATGAGCTGCTGGCCGGCGTGCTTCGAAACAGGCGAGCTGCAGGCGGTGCACAAGCCACCAGGACGACCCGCCGCGGGGAGCACAGGCAGCGGGTACAGCTCGGGGAGCACCCCACGTCGCAGTGCCACAACGCAGGTATCGTGGGTGAGTCTTGGCGGCATGACAGAAGACACGATGAGCGGCACATTCTCGGCCCGGGCGATCGCCCGGGTACTGAGCATGTGCGGCGTGCTCGCCGGGATGTTCCTGATGCACGGCCTGCCGGCGCAGGCATGTGCTGGTGGCGCCATGCCAGGGTCGGCCATGACCGCGGCGGCCAACCGGTCACCGACCTGCAGCCGTACCTGGACACCTACGCCCACCTGACCGCGTTCCACGAGCGCGATCTCGCTTTCGCCCACCTGCACCCGCACGGCACGGTGAACGGCGATCACGGCGGGCCCGCGTTGACGTTCGAGGCCACGCTGCCCGAGTCCGGGAACTGGCGACTGTTCGTCCAGTTCCAGACCGGTGGGGTGCTACGCACCGCGGCGGTGACCGTCCGGGTCGCCTGAGTCCGGCTTCTATAGGGTGATCACCATGGACGATGTGGTGCCGTTCGGCGTGGTCATCGCGGTGATCAGCCTCGCCGGGCTGCTCGCGGTGCTGTCCAACCGGGTCGGCGAACGAATCCGGGTGCCGGCTCCGGCGATCTTCCTGGCGGCCGCCGCGGTCGCCTCGGACCTGGTGCCGTCCCTCGGGCAGGTACCGGTGATCACCGTGCAGCGGGTGGTCACCGTGATGCTGATCCTGCTGCTGTTCGACGGCGGCATGCACATCGGCTGGCGCCGCTTCCGCGCGGCCGGTGGGGCGGTGTTGTGGATCGGAGTGGTCGGCACCGCCGCGACCGCCGCCGGGGTGGCGGCGGTCGCGCATCTGGTGCTCGGCTTCGACTGGCGCGCCGGGCTGTTGCTGGGGATCGCGCTCGCCCCGACCGACCCGGCGGTGGTGTTCTCGGTGCTGGGGCGCCGTGAGGTCTCCGGACGCTCGGGGACCCTGTTGGAGGGTGAGTCCGGGGCCAACGACCCGGTCGGCATCGCCGCGATGGCCGCGCTGCTCACCGCCGGCGGTGGCGGCTGGGCCGGCGTCGGTGCCGGGCTCGGCGAGTTTGCGCTGGAGATGGCGGTCGGCGCGCTGGTCGGGGTGGTCGGCGGTTGGGGCCTGTCG
>JALYVZ010000224.1 GCA_030852965.1 Actinomycetota bacterium
GTGTCGGCCAGCGCGACCAGTGCGCGCAACCGGGCCTGGGTGCTCACTCCGCCATTGTGTCGGGAACGTCGGCCGACTCGGTCTCGCTGGGCTGCCCGTCAGCCGGCTCGGTATCGCCGGCCTGCCCGTCGGGCGTGTCGGTCCCGCCGGCCTGCCCGTCGGGCGTGTCGGTCCCGCCGGCCTGCCCGTCGGGAGTGTCGGTCTCGCCGGCCTGCCCGTCGGGCGTGTCGGTCCCGCCGGCCTGCCCGTCGGGAGTGTCGTCCGGATCGTCCGTCCCGAACACTCGGCTGACCAGGATGTCGGCCGCCTCGATGGTGCACAGTTGTGACAGGTTGACCGTCGGCTCGGGCAGCTCGACCAGCCGGCGGGCGTGCCGCAGCCGAGCCCGTTCCACCGCGTTGCGCACGCTGCGCGCCCCGGCGAACCACGGCTGGTCCACCCGCAGTTTCAGGTACGCACTGAACGCCTCGGAAGCCGCCGGCGAGAACTTGTAGCCCAGGTCGCCGGCCATCAGCTCGGAGATCCGCTCCAGCTCGGTCACGCTGAAGTCGGGGAACGTGATGTGGTGGGCGATGCGGCTCTGCATACCGGGGTTGGCCGCGAAGAAGGTGTCCATCCGGTCGGCGTACCCGGCCAGGATCACCACCAGGTCGTCCCGGTTGTTCTCCATCACCTGCAGCAGGATCTCGATGGCCTCGCCGCCGTAGTCGCGTTCGTTCTCGACCTTGTACAGGTAGTACGCCTCGTCGATGAACAGCACGCCGCCCATCGCCCGTTTGATCACGTCCCTGGTCTTGGGCGCGGTGTGCCCGACGTACTGCCCGACGAGATCGTCCCGGGTGACCGCGACCAGGTGCCCCCGGCGCAGGTAGCCCAGCCGGTGCAGCAGCTCCGCCATCCGCAGCGCGACGGTCGTCTTGCCGGTGCCGGGGTTGCCGGTGAAGGACATGTGCAGGGTGGGTGTCTGCGCGGCCACCCCGAACCGCGCCCGGGTGCGGTCCACCAGCAGCAGCGCGGCCATCTCGGCGAGCCGGGTCTTCACCGGCGCCAGCCCGACCAGCTCCTGGTCCAGCCTGGCGAGCACCTCGTCAATGCCCGCATCGCGGCGGGCCTCGGCCAGGTCGACGAGTGTGTCGGCGGGCAGAACCTCGGGAGCCGGCTCGCCGTCAGCCGGCTCCCGAGGGTCCGAACGGTCCGGGCCGCCGGACCCCGGGCGCATGCCGAAGGCCGGCCGCTCGGTGTTGGGCGTGTCCTGGGCCACCTCAGTCCCGAGCGTAGCGCTCGCCGACCGGTTGCTCGGTGGCGTAGGAGTGGATGGAGTAGCGGATGCTGCGGTCCGCCCCCTCCTGCCGCTCCAACCGGAAACCGGGCTCGTGCGCCGGCCGCTGCACGATGAACGACAGCGCGGTGGTCTGCCGGCCCAGCCGGGCGTCGTAGGCGTTGAGCTTGACGTAGTGGTCGGGGTGGGCGGCGCGGCAGGCGTTGAGCTCCATCAGCACGCCGCCGGCGTCCTTGAGGTCGAACATCGGCAGACCCCACATCTCCCAGTAGGTGTTGCGGGGGTGCGGGTCGTCGGTGTACTCGACCGACAGCGGCCACCCGTTGTCCAGGCAGTACTGGATCTGCAGGGTGATCTCGGCGTCGCTGAGCTCGGGCAGGTAGGAGAAGGTGCCCTGAGTGATGTGCATTGTTCGCGGCCCTTCTAGGCGTTGGTCGGCGTCTCGACGACGTCCGGGACGTCGGTCGACTCGTAGTTGAAGCTGATGTCGCCCCAGGTGGCCAGGGCCACGTCGAGCTCACGGCTCTTCTTCGCGGCCTGCTTGAGGATGTCCTCACCCTCGCGGAGGTAGTCCCGGCCCTCGTTGCGGGCCTTGATCACGGCTTCCACCGCGACCCGGTTGGCCGCCGCGCCGGCCGAGACGCCCATCGGGTGGCCGATGGTGCCGCCGCCGAACTGCAGCACCACGTCCTCGCCGAGGTGGTGCAGCAGCTGGTGGGCCTGCCCGGCGTGGATGCCGCCGGAGGCCACCGGCATGACCCCGGGCATGGATGCCCAGTCCTGGTCGAAGTAGAGGCCCTTGACCGGATTGGCGGCCACGTGGTCCAGCCGCAGCGTGTCGTAGTAGCCGGCGATGGCGTTCGGGTCACCCTCGAGCTTGCCGACCACGGTGCCGGCGTGGATGTGGTCGACGCCGGCCAGGCGCATCCACTTGGCCAGCACCCGGAAGTTGACACCGTGGTTCTTCTGCCGCGACCACGTCGCGTAGCCGGCGCGGTGCAGGTGCAGGATCATGCTGTTGGCGCGGGCCCAGTTCGACATCGACTGGATCGCGGTGTAGCCGATGGTCAGGTCGATCATGATGATGACGCTGCCGATGTCCTTGGCCACCTGCGCCCGCTCGTACATGTCCTCCATCGTCCCGGCGGTGACGTTGAGGTAGTGGCCCTTGATCTCACCGGTCTCGGCCTGCGCCCGGTTCACCGCCTCCATGCAGTGCAGGTAGCGGTCCCGCCAGCGCATGAACGGCTGGGAGTTGATGTTCTCGTCGTCCTTGGTGAAGTCCAGCCCACCGCGCAGGGCCTCGTAGACCACCCGGCCGTAGTTGCGGGCGGAGAGGCCGAGCTTGGGTTTGGTGGTGGCGCCCAGCAGTGGGCGACCGTACTTGTTGAGCCACTCGCGCTCCATCACGATGCCGTGCGCGGGGCCCTGGAAGGTCTTCACGTAGTGCGTCGGGATGCGCATGTCCTCCAGGCGCAGCGCCTTGAGCGCCTTGAAACCGAACACGTTGCCGATGATCGAGCTGGTCAGGTTGGCGATCGAGCCTTCCTCGAACAGGTCCATGTCGTAGGCGATCCAGGCGATGTACTGGCCGGGGGTGCTTGGGACGGCCTCGACCTTGTAGCACTTGGCCTGGTAGTGCGCGTGGTCGGTGAGCCGGTCGGTCCACACCACGGTCCAGGTGGCGGTGCTCGACTCGCCCGCGACGGCCGCTCCGGCCTCCTCCGGCGGCACCCCCTCCTGCGGGGTGATCCGGAACGCGCATAGCACGTCGGTGTCCTTGGGAATGTAGTCGGGCTCCCAGTAGCCCATCTCGGCGTAGGGGATGACTCCAGCGCTCCAGCGATCTGCCATGTGACTAGAGTGACGCACAAAACTCAATCTGTCTATCAAGTGTTTTGGCCAAATACTTAAGCATTCACTTCATTAACTGGCCGCCGCGCGCATCGTGCTGGACATCGTGGCCAGCTGGCGCAGCAGCTCCCGCTGGCCGGCGGCGACCAGCTGGGGTCGGCCCCGCCAAGCCCGCGCCACATCGATCAGCACGTCGGAGCCCAGCCGGAACCCGATCGGCCAGGGCGGGCTCAGCCACCGCATCGCCACCAGGTGGCCGGCCAGCTGCCGAGTCTGACCCTCCGAGCTGAACACCACTCCCCCGATGCCGTCCGCACCGACCGCACGCAGGCAGGCACAACTGGCCCTGGCCACGTCCTCGCTGGTGGCGACCTCGCGGGCGCGGCGACCGGGCAGCGGCATGCCGAGGCCGAGCAGGCAACCCGCCCGATCGACGCCGGCTCGGTCCAGCGCGGTCAGCACCAAGCTCACCGCGTCGGCGTGCCGGGCGCTCACCATCGTCAGCGTGTCCCGCTCGCCCACCCGCACCACGCACCCCGCCAGCGGCACGACGCCGTCCCGCTGGCAGTCACTCGCCCATTCCGCGACCTGGCGGGCGCACTGTTCCCGCTCGAACAGCGTGCTGCCCGGCGCGCTCACCCACTGGCGCCGGGCGAAGTCGGCGCCGGTCGGCGGACGCCGCAGTGCCGCTCCGACCCCGACCGGTACCAGCCCGTGCACCAGCAGCGGGAGCGGCGCGCGGTCCGCCAGGACGGCTGCGTCGACCAACACACCGGCCGCCACCCGGTCCAGCCCGGGCGCGGCCAACACCAGCGCACACAGGCCTCGACGGTTCGCCTCGGTAGCCGCGACCCCGCCCCGCCGCAGCACCTCGTCCAGCTGCGCCGGGGCCTGGTCGACGGCCAGCAGCCCGCGCCCGCCCTCGGTGAGCCGGGCGGCCATGACAGACAGATCGGACACGGCGGTTCTCCTTGCTGGAAACCCCGCAGCATGGTGGCCTCGCTACCGGCCGACATCCCCGGGCGGGGGGAGCAATCTGGGGACACCGAGATCAGCCGCCGGGCCTACGCCGACGAGATCCGGGCGCTGCGCAAGCTCTGAGTACCGGCAAGCTCGCCCGTCGGCAGAGTCCGATGATGGGCTTGCGGAACCGATGGACTCTCGCCAGCTTGATGTAAGCCCTCTGGCCCATTACACTCCTTTGGTGATCGACGTCCAGCCACCGGCCAACGATGAGGAGTTCCGGTTCCGAGCTTCGCGGCTCAGCCTGGACTTCTGCGCCACCGTGGTGGGCCGGCATGGACACCTGAACGAGCAGCTGAACACGGTGGATGACCTGGCACGGTGGATCGTGCTCGCCGGAGTCGCACCATTCGCGCAGGGTGCGGGGCAACTCAACGACCTGAGAGCTGCCCGCGCCCTGCGCGAGGCGATCTACCGGCTCGTTCGCGCCTGTATGGAGGGGGCGCACCTTCCGCCCGAGGACGTGTCTCTCGTGAACGCCGCCGCGGCGCACCCCACCCCAACCCCTCGGTTGTCCCCCGACGGGCGTACGGACTGGATTACGACCGAGCCAGGTCAGTCCGCGTTGGCCGCCGTCGCCCGCGACGCGATCGAACTGCTTACCAGCCCGCTCGCTGGTCGGATCCGTGAATGTGCGTCCGAGGACTGCAGCTACGTATTCGTCGACACTTCTCGACAGGCGCGCCGCCGCTGGTGCTCCATCGAGCGTTGCGGGAACCGCGAACACGTCCGGCGGCACCGATCCCGCCCACAGAAGCCGCAATGACGACCGGGCAACATACGTTGCTCGCGACCCGACACGAAGGCTACCGATGAAGCTAACTGAATATGCTGCTCAGGATGCGACCGGACTAGCCGAACTGATTCGCCGGCGAGCCGTGAGCGCGACCGAGGTAGAGAACACCGCCCGCGAGGCGATCGAAGCTGTCAACCCCGATCTCAATGCAATCGTAGATGTCCCGTTCGACACCCCGCTGTCTTACACCGCCGACGGCCCATTCGCCAGCGTGCCATTTGCTATCAAAGACCTCGGCATCCATGCCGCGAACGTTCCCTTCGGCCTGGGCAGCCGCCTCGCCCGTGGCCTGCAAGTCCCCCACCACACCGAACTCATGAGCCGTTTCAGGCGGGCCTGTCTGGCCACCCTGGCGCGCACGACCACCTCGGAGTTCGGACTGAGTCCGAGCACCGAATCGGTCGCCACGGGCGCGACTCGCAACCCCTGGGACCTCACACGTACCACTGGTGGGTCTAATGGCGGTGCCGCAGCGCTGGTTGCCGCGCGCGCCCTGCCGGTTGCCCACGGCGCCGACGGGGGAGGATCGCTACGCACACCGGCGAGCTGTTGTGGTCTGGTCGGGCTCAAACCCAGCCGCGGTCGCACGCCGGTCGGCCCGACACGGGCGACGCGGTGGCGGGCCTGGCCGTCGACTCGGTCCTGACCCGCAGCGTCCGAGACACCGCCGGCCTGCTCGGCGCCATACATGGCGCGAACCAAGGCGACCGGTTCGTCGGCGCCTTCGAAGTACCCTACGCCGCACTGATAGCAGCCTCGATCGACGACCTGGCCGCGGGTCTTGGCGTCACTCCCGGACCCGAGACCCTGGAATCACTGACCCTCGCGTTCGCCGAGGCGGGCCGTCGACTGACCTACGCCGGCCAGAGCCTCCACCCGTTGATCATGAGCATCAAGGACTGGGCCGAGGCACGCATGGACCAGGTGCAACGTGCCCGCCAGGACGCCTCACCGGCGGCTTGTCGGCTTTCTACCCGCGAGCAGCTCAGGATGACGTTCGACTCGGCAGCCGGGTCCTACCATCAGGCCCGGCCTGAGTATCCCGAGTCGCTCTACGACACCCTCATCACCACCGCTGGGCTCGACACAGGTGCCCAGCTGCTCGAGGTGGGCTGTGGCACCGGCAAGGCGACCATTCCGCTGGCCCGGCGCGGCTTCCCGATCACCTGCATCGAGCTCGGACCCGCGCTGGCCGCCGCCGCCGCCCGACACAACCTGGCCGGCTACCCGAACGTGACGATCATCAACGACACCTTCGAGACCTGGTGCCCGCCGACCGGACAGTTGTGTGACCTTGTTCTTGCCGCCACCGCCTGGCACTGGATCGACCCGGTACTTCGGTATCGACGAGCGTGGGAGCTGCTACGACCCGACGGCCACCTGGCCTTCTGGAGCGCCAACCACGTGTTCCCGGACGGCGGTGACCCGTTCTTCCTCGACATCCAGACGTCTACGAGGAAATCGGGGAAGGTCTGCCCAAAGACGCGACCCGGCCACGTCCTGGCGAGCTGCCCGACAGTCGTGACGAGATCGAACGCAGTGGGCTCTTCCAGGATGTTGTGGTACACCATTTCGACTGGGAGCTCAGCTACACCGCCGAGCAGTATCTCCGGCTGCTCGACACGTTCTCCGGCCACATCGCCATGGAGAAACGCAATCTTGAACGGCTCTACGCAGAGATCAGCCGACGCCTCGGACAACGACCGGACGGGCTCCTCCGCCGTCACTGGGGAGCGGTCCTACACATCGCCCGGCGAGTCCCGGGCCCATAGACTGCGGTCGTGTCGCGCGCGCCCGGTGACCCTCGCCGCCGGGGGCTGGCGGTGCGCGGCGCCACCGCGCTCGCCGCAATCCTCGTTGCGGCGATCACGGCCGCGGGC
>JALYVZ010000225.1 GCA_030852965.1 Actinomycetota bacterium
CGCCTGCCACAACACCGCGATCACGACCGGTGCGGGTGCAGCCAGCGACCTTGGGTGTGAACCGTCGGGGTTTGGGTATCCGGGTTGGTGCCTGTTCCAGGCCCACCACAACTCCGTAGGGGGAGAGCCCGTGTCGACAGATGCCATCGTCATGCTGAAAGACGACCACAAGGAGATCCGGAAGCTGTTCCGCGACTTCGAGAACGCCGGACCCGACGCCCAGAAGACCAAGGGCAAGATCGTCGAGCGGATCATCGAGGCGCTGACCGTGCACACCTACATCGAGAACGAGGGCATGTACCCGGCGGTGCGCGAGTTGGTTCCCGCCCTGGAGGACGACGTGCTGGAGTCCTACGAGGAGCACCACGTTGTCGACGTGCTGTGCATGGAGCTCACCGCCATGACACCCGACGCCGAGCGGTTCGACGCCAAGACCACGGTGCTCATCGAGAACGTCACCCACCACATCGACGAGGAAGAGAACGACTGGTTCCCACAGGTCCGGGAAGCCCTCGGGCGCAACGATCTACAAGAGATCGGCGCGCGCCTGCTCGAACTGAAGAAGAAGGCGCCCCGAGGTCCCGCACAGCCGGGAGCGCTGAAGAAGGTCGCCGACGCCGTGCTGAGCTGAGCAGGCCCGGGTGAGCGGCGAGGCGCAGTCGCTCACCGCTCGCCCGACACGATACATGACAATCATAAGAATTAGATTAGAGACGCCTGAGAATTGCCAATTCGCTGACAAACCGCTGAGAGATGAAACGCTGAGAGATGAAACGCTGAGAGATGAAACGCTGAGAGATTCGACAGTCATTGGGCTATTTAGGTGAGATGCGCGAAAACGCGTATCGATAACCCTGCCCAAATCGATATCCAGTCACAGGGGCCGCACTTCGCCCCTGAGCCCATCGAAAGGATGCACCATGCGCAACAAGTTCGGTTGGATCCGTGAGGACAACCACCGCAACCGGTCCGACGACGACAACGAACGCCGCCGCCGCCGGCACGAGGACGACGACAACGACAACGAACGCCGCCGCCGCCGCTGCCACGGCGACAAGTAGGACTCAGGTCTGGTTGCCGCGGCCCCGCCCGCTGGGCGGGGGCCGCGGTCAGTCTCGGTCGGTAAGGAATGGCCACCATCGCCACCCCAGCGGTGATACCCCCCGGATCTTCCGGGTCCGGACCGGAGCCGCAAGGCCTCGTCACGGCGGCCCCGCCGGTGGGCCTGCGGGTGATCTTTGCTCGGTTCTGGCCCGACACCAAGCCGTTCCGGGTGCAGTGGGGGCTGACGCTGGCGTTGGTGGCGGTTGCCCCGGCGCTGAGCGCGGCGGCCATCTGGCTGTTCAAGATCCTGATTGACCAGGTGGTGGTCCCGCACGACTTCCACCTGTTCCCGGTGCTGGCCGGCGCGTACCTTGCGCTCGCCGTCGTGCAGGGCGTGGTGTCGTTCGCCGATGAGTACCTGTCGACCTGGGTCGGCGAGAAGTTCGTTCTCAGCCTGCGCACCCGGTTGTTCGATCACCTGCATCAGCTGTCGCCGGGTTTCTTCGAACGCCGTCAGCTCGGCGACATCCTGTCCCGGCTGACCGGGGACATCGGCGCGATCGAGGAACTGGTGCTGTCCGGGATCGCGACGGCACTGACCTACGGGTTCCAGCTGGCGTGGTACGCCGGCGCCCTGTTCTACCTCAACTGGCACCTGGCCGCCGCCTCGCTGGTCGCGGCGCCCGCGTTCCTGGCCGCGGCCCGCTTCTTCTCCCGACGCATCAAGGAGGCGTCCAGGGAGAAGCGTCGCAGAGCCGGTTCGATCACCACGGTCGCCGAGGAGAGCCTCAGCAACGCCGCACTGGTGCGCGCCTACCACCACCGCGACGGCGAGAACGCCCGGTTCGCGGCCGAGAACCAGGGCAGCTTCGTCGCGCAGATGGCCGCCACCCGGCTGCAGGCCGTGTTCGGCCCGCTCACCGACCTGCTCGAGGTCGTCGGTGTGCTGCTGGTCATCGGGCTGGCGGTGTGGGAGCTGACGAACGGGCGGATCAGCATCGGCGGGCTGCTCGCGTTCGTGGCCTACCTCACCCAGCTCTACGGCCCAATCCAGGGCGCCGGCCGGTTGGTCAACTCCCTCTACTCCGCCTCGGCCAGCGCCGAGCGGGTCATCGAGCTGCTCGACGAGGTTCCCTCGGTGCGGAGCCCGGACCAGCCGATCCCGCTGCCGAGGGCCCGTGGCGCGGTGCGGTTCCACGGGGTCGGTTTCAGCTACCCGGAGGTCGACCAAGCCGCGCTGTCCGGGCTGACCTTCACGATCACGGCCGGCGAAAAGATCGCGATCGTCGGAGCGAGCGGCGCTGGAAAGTCGACCCTCGCGAAGCTGCTACTACGGTTCGACGACCCCACGACCGGCACCGTGACGATCGACGGTGTCGATCTGCGCGAGCTCACGCCGTCCGATCTGTACCGCAATGTCGCGGCCGTGCTGCAGGAGACCCTGGTCTTCGACGGCACCATCCGCGACAACATCCTGTGGGGTCGACCTGACGCAACCGACGACGCCATCATCGCCGCCGCGACCGCGGCCGACGCCCACGACTTCATCCAGGCGCTGCCGCAGGGCTACCACACCCGGGTCGGGCAACGCGGCCGGATGCTTTCCGGCGGGCAGCGGCAGCGGCTGGCCATCGCCCGCGCGATGATCCGGGATGCACCGATCCTGCTGCTCGACGAACCGACGACCGGCTTGGACGCCGAGTCCACCCGCCGGGTGCTCGCTCCACTGCGCCGGCTGATGGCCGGGCGCACCACCTTGATCATCTCGCACAACCTGCTCACGGTCACCGACGCCGACCGCATCCTGTTCCTCGAGCACGGCCAGATCACCGCTCAGGGCCGGCATACCGAACTGCTGGTCAGCAGCCCGGGCTACGCCCAGCTCTACCGTCTGCACCAAACCGGCAATGACGTACCGGCGCGAGACGTACCCACGCGAGACGTACCCACGCGAGACGTACCCACGCGAGAGGTGCTCGCGTCGACCGGAACCTCCCACCACATCCCACGGCCACACCCAGTCGTGCCACCGCGGCGGGGCGACCGCCCGGACAGCGGGTGGCTGGTCGCCGAGCAGGTCCAGCTCCAGCGCCCCGGCCGGCACCATCTCGCGGTGCCTGAGGTGAGCTTCACCCTCGAGCCGAACGGGTGTCTCGCGGTCCTCGGCGGCGACAGGTGCGGCAAGTCCACCCTGCTGCGGCTGCTCGCCGGGCTGGAGCAACCGACCCACGGCACCATTCACCTCGGCACCCGACGCCTGGACGGCGGGCCGGTCGCTGAGCCGCGAGTCGCACTCGTGCCGACCCGACCCGTGCTGTTCGAGGGGACTATCGAGAACAACATCCGAGCCGAACGACCCCTGGCGAGCCCGGCCGACGTGATCGAGGCCGCCTCGGCCGCCGGAGCGCACGAGCTCATCGAGGCCACCCCCGAGGCCTACGCGACCTGGGTGGACCCGGCAGGTGAGCCGCTGGCCGCCGCCCTGGTCATCCGGATTGCGATTGCCCGGGCGCTGCTGGGCAACCCTGATCTTCTGCTGCTCGACGAGCCGACCTCTGGTCTCGACCGAGGGGCCCGCACCGAGCTGCTCGCGGTGCTGTGCACGATCACCCTGGGCACGATCACCCCGGGCACGATCACCCCGGGCACGATCACCCCGGGCCGGATCACCGTGCTCGCCACCCGCGACCCGCTGGTCGCCGCCCTCGCGGACCAGCGGCTGTCGCTCGATCGCACGGCGTCGCGGAGTCCCGCCACCTGGGCCATCGCGGGGCTACCCGATGAGCGCGCCCTGCGCATCGAGCGCACCACACTGCCAAGGCTGGCTACCTTATCTCGTCCACCGCGCCGGACCTGAGGTCGATCACGAAGCCGCGAGCCTCGGTGTCCGGGTGCAGGAATGCGCTGGACCGCAGCGCTACCAGGCCGGCCCGGACATGCTCGACCGGGTCGGTGAAGGTGCGCGGCCGCCAGGTCGGCTGCTGGCCGGCGCCCTGGCTCAGCTCGGCCACGAAGTCGTCGTCGGTGAAGGTGGCCATCCCGCAGCCGGTGTGCGCCATCAGGAACACCACCCGGCTGCCCAGCTTGTGCTGGCTGATCGCCACCGACCGGACGACGTCGTCGGTGACCGCGGCGCCGGCGTTGCGGATCACGTGCGCGTCACCGAGCCGCAGGCCGAACGAGTCCAGCGGCGGGATGCGCACGTCCATGCAGGTCACGATGGCCAGCTTGCGGGCCGGCAGGTGGCCCAGCGACGGGTCGATCGGCACCGGGTTGGGCCGGCCGGACATCAGGTCGTCAACGCTCATGGGCGGAAAAGTTACTCGGTGCCCCTCCAGGCGGCACAGCGTCACCCGCTCAGACGATGCCGCAGACGGCCTCGGTGTCGAACTCTCGGCCGCAGACGGCCTCGGCGATCTCGTAGGTGTTCAGCGCCGCGCCCTTGCGCAGGTTGTCGCCGCAGACGAACAGCTCCAGGGTGTTCGGGAAGTCCAGCGCCTGGCGCAGCCGTCCGACCCAGGTCGGGTCCCCGCCGACCGCCGCGGCAGGGGTCGGCCACTGACCGGCCGCCGGGTCGTCACACAGCACGATCGTGGGCTGCGCCGAAAGCACCGCCCGCGCCTTCTCCACCGACACCTCGTTCGCGAAGGTGGCGTGCACGGCCAGCGAGTGCGTGGTCACCACCGGCACCCGCACACAGGTCGCGGACACCGCCAGGTCCGGGATGCCGAGGATCTTGCGCGACTCGTTGCGCACCTTCAGCTCCTCTGACGACCAGCCGTCGCCGGACAGCGAACCGGCCCAGGGCACCACGTTCAGCGCCAACGGCGCCGGGAACGGGGAGTCCGAGGCCGCCAGACCCGCGGCGGTCAGGGCGGCGGCCACGTCACCGGCCCGCTCCCCCGCGCCACAGCCCGCGACAGCGGCGATCTCGGCCTGCAACCGGTCGATGCCGGGCCGGCCGGCGCCGGAGGCGGCCTGGTAGGAGGCCACCACCAGCGCGGTCAACGAGAACTCCCGGTGCAGCGCGCCCATGGCGGCCATCATGGACAGCGTCGTGCAGTTCGGGTTGGCGATGATGCCTTTCGGCCGTATCGACGAGTTCGCTGCGTTCACCTCGGGGACCACCAGCGGCACGTCCGGGTCCATCCGGAACGCCCCGGAGTTGTCCACCACCACCGCGCCACGGGTCACGGCGATCGGTGCCCACACCGCGCTGACCTCGTCCGGCACGTCGAACAGCGCGATGTCCACGCCGTCGAACACCTCCGGCGCCAACTCCAGCACCGTGTGATCGACGCCCCGGACGCGAACAACCTTGCCGGCCGAACGCGCCGAGGCGACCAGCCGGATCTCCGACCACGGCACGCTCTCCCGCGAGTCGATGATGTCGATCATCGTGGTACCCACCGCCCCGGTGGCACCCACGATCGCCAGCACTGTGCTCATGCCTCGGCTCCGCGCTCGCTGTCGCGTTCGGTCATCGAAATCAGCGCCCCGTTCCGGCGTGCACCACCGCCACTTGGTCACCACCCAGTTCGAACGCATCGTGCAGGGCGCGGACGGCGGTGTCGAGTTGGTTTACCCGGCAGATCACCGAGATCCGGATCTCCGAGGTGTTCATCGTCTCGATGTTGACCCCGGCCTCGGACAGTGCCTCACAGAACGTGGCGGTCACCCCGGGGTGGTTGCGCAGGCCCGCTCCGACCAGCGAGACCTTCCCGACATTGGGGTCGTAGATGACGCCCGCGAACCCAACCTCACCCCTGATCTTCGCCAACACGGCCACCGCGTTCGGTCCGTCCGCGTGCGGGAGGGTGAACGTGATGTCGGTGAGCCCGCCGACGTTGGCGGCATGCGAGATGTTCTGCAGCACCATGTCGATGTTGATCTCGGCGTCGGCGATCGCGCGGAAGATCTTGGCGGCGTAGCCCGGACGGTCCGGCACGTCGGTCACCGTGATCTTGCCCTCGGACCGGTCATGCGCGACTCCGGTGATGATCGGGTTCTCCAACGGAATCTCCTCGATCGACCCGGCGACCAGCGTCCCCGGGTTGTCGTTGAACGAGCAGCGCACCCGCAACGGCACGTGGTAGCGGCGGGCGTACTCCACCGCGCGCAGATGCAGCACCTTCGCCCCGCTGGCCGCCATCTCCAGCATCTCCTCGTAGGTGATGGACGTGAGCTGGCGGGCGTTCGGGACGATCCTCGGGTCGGCGCTGAACACGCCGTCGACGTCGGTGTAGACCTCGCACACGTCGGCCCTCAGTGCGGCGGCCAGCGCGACGGCGGTGGTGTCCGAGCCGCCCCGGCCGAGCGTGGTGATCGCCTTGGTGTCCTGGCTCATCCCCTGGAAGCCAGCCACCAGCACGATCGCGCCACCGTCCAGCGCGGCGCGCAACCGGCCGGGGTTGACCTCGGTGATCCGGGCGTCACCGTGCTTGGAGGTGGTCATCATGCCGGCCTGGGAACCGGTGAACGACCGGGCCTCGGCACCGATGGCGTGGATGGCCATCGCCAGCAGCGCATTCGAGATCCGCTCACCCGCGGTGAGCAACATGTCCATCTCGCGAGGCGTCGGGTTCGGGCTGACCCGCTCGGCGAGATCGATCAGCTCGTCGGTGGTGTCGCCCATGGCCGAGGCGACCACCACGACGTCATGGCCGTCGTGGCGGCGCTGGACGATCCGCTCGGCCACCCGTTTGATCCGGTCCGCGTCCTGGACCGAGGAGCCGCCGTACTTCTGCACGAGGAGAGCCAACTCCCGACACA
>JALYVZ010000226.1 GCA_030852965.1 Actinomycetota bacterium
TGCGCGTTCGCCGATGGCTTCGGCGAGTTCTTTCTCGGCTTCGTCTTGGTGGCCGATGCCGACGAGCCGCCAGTCGTTGACGACGAGGACCTCGGTGAGGTCGTCGACTTCGTGGCCGAGTTCGTTCAGCGTGTAGGCGATTTGGAACAGGTGCCGTTCTTCTCGGATGGCGCCGAAGGTGGTGGAGTAGCGCTGGGATTTGGTGAGGAAATGCCCTCGGAAGCCGAGCATGTGCGCCCATCTGCGCAGGTTGAGTTCGTCGTATTGGTCGAGGCCGCCGAGTTCCCAAACGGTTTCGATCATCCGCCGGTGGTGCGGGGTGAGCCCGAGATAGGCGATCTCGTACTCGGAGTGGATGGGCCGGTCGGCGGCTTCGGTTTTCCCGGTGCCTTTGGTGGCGTACTTGGCGATGTAGCCGGCGAGGCGGGCCTCGCTGATCTGCCCGTCGGGGTCTTCGATCTGCTCGGCGGCGGTGCGGGTGATGTCGCGGATATCGAGCTGGGTGCCCCACTCCACCTGTAGGGCTGTCCCGTCGGGGCGGTCGACGGTGACGCGGGCGGCGCGGGCCGCTTCGAGGATGGATTCCCGCAGGACTGCCGGGGTGATCCCTGGCGGGCAGGGGTCGGCGGGTCCGTCTGGTCCGTCGATGCGGAGGGCGGCGTGGAAGTGGACCAGGCCGCGCCGTTGGTACTCGGCGACCTTGGCGTAGGACACCCGGGCGTACTCGCCGAACAGCCGCCCCGGTACCCCGAGGTGTTGGGCCAGCGCACGGCGAAGCGCAATGGTGAAGCGGTGCCAGAGCTGCCCGGCATGGGCTTGCCAAAGCACCGACCCGACGTAGTCGTAACCATCCGGGTCGAGCGGCGCCCCGATGCGTGGGTCGTCGGGGTGGTGCCGCTCGGTGCAGCCGCACGGGATGACCGCCCCGGTGCGGGTGGTCCGGCGGGTGTGCACTGGCCCGAACGAGGGTGGGGTGAGGGTGAGGAACACCCTGGGCTTCTCGGTGACGCAGGTCGGGATGTGTTTGTGTCCGCCGGACAGTCCGGCGCGGATGAGGTGGAAGGCGTCGGAGGCGTAGCGGTCTGAGCAGGACGGGCACACCGAGCCGCGGCGGTTGCCACACGGTGCGAACAGTTCCCCGGACCGTTCGTAGATGATCGTGCCGTCCGGGTCAACCAGGGCACCGGAGCCGGTGAGTCGAATCGGTTTCGCGCAGCCGCCGCTGGCGTAGACCTTGGCGCGCCATTGTTGGAAGTCCGGCGCTGTGATGCGGTCGGTGAGTTGTTGTTCGATGTCGAGTGCGGTCATGTAATCGCCTCTGTCGACTAGTGGGAAGATCGGACGAGGAACGGGGCCAGCCGTGTGTGTGGCTGGCCCCGTTTCGAGGTGGTGTTATTCGGTTGTGGTCACTGCCGGACAGGATTGCCCCACGATTCGGGGCGGTGGTAGCTCGACCACCGGGCCGCCCGTCTGGCGGTGGCGCGGGTGACCAGTACTGAGGTGGCGCGGCCTTCGTGGCGGCTGTAGCGAACCTGGTGTGTCCCGCCGGTGGTCAGTAGCTTCTCGGCGAGGAGCTGGTGCACGGCGTCGGCTTCGTAGCCGGGCACCGGCTGCACCTCGTCGTGGCTGCCGGTTCGGCGGCGGTAGACCCGGTCGGTAGCGCCGATCAGGACGTAGCCGGGTTCGCGGGCCAGCCGGATCACGGTTTCGATCAGGTCCATGTCGTTGGTCACCGGTTGTGTCTTGGCGGACCGGGGCGTGGGGATGGGCTGTTGCCCGCCGAACAGCGCCCCCTGTACTGGGCGGCGTGTCCGCCCGGTGCGCCCGGTCATCAGGTCCACCACCATGAGGAGCGCGCCTCGTGGCTCCACTCCCGCGCCAGTGCCCTAATCGCCCACATGTCGATCAGAGTCGCGGCGATGCCCGCTTGCCACACGTAGCGGGTTTGGTCGGTGAACAGCCACACGAGGCCGACGCAGATGACCAGTGCGGCGGTGACCTTGAACCAGGTGCGCAGCACCCATCCTGTGACGCCCAACATCACGCCACCGCCTCATCGGCGCCGTTGGTTTTGACGCTGGTCAGCCGCCGTGTTGGTGCGCACAGCCGGGCAAGTTCGGCGATGTCGACGTCTTGGCTGTAGCCCAGGCGCAGCCGGGTCGGGAGCCGGGAGCCCTTGTCGATGCGGAACCCGATACCGGCGTGTTCCTCATCGAGGGGGATCTCATCAGCCAGTGCGCCCCGGTCGCGGGCACCTTCACCCAACGTCATGTCCACGTGGGAGGCGGCGGTGACGCCGAGGCAGATCCTTGAGGTGAACAGCTCCCGTACTTCGAGGATGTCTTTCGAGGGTTCCTGGAGGAACCCCAGCACCGTGAACAGGGTTGACCGGCCCTGCGTCATGATCACAGCCAGGAGCCGCAGCGCTTCGCGCACATGCTCGCGTTTGCCGTAGGCGGTGAGCATCGCCAACTCGTCGATGTACACCAGGTCTTGCGGGGTGTCCACGCTCGGTGTGTCCTTGCGTCGCCCGGCCAGGCGCTGCTGTTCTTGGGCGGCTTTCATGTCGTCGTGGACTTCGGTGAGTAGCCGGATTGCCTCTTCAACGGTGGTGGCGTAGCGGTAGAACAGATCGCGGCCCGCTTCGGTCTCGGTGCCGCCCTTGAGGTCGATCATCCGGACCCGCACCACCCCGTCGCGGATCATCGGCCCGACCTGGCGCAGGGTTCCCCACTCCAGGCCGCTTTTGCCGGTGCCGGTGGCGCCGACGCCGAGCAGGTGTGACCCGTCGGTGACCGACACCGTGGCCGGGGTGCCGTACTCGGTGTCCCCGATGTCCAGGGCCCGCAGGTCGACCTCGGCGGAGGTGGCGGGGATGGGCGGCGCGGGCAGCACCCACGGGAACGGGTCCACCCGTTCCACCACGAGCGTGAGCCGCCCGGGCCGGTACTTCGCCACCGCGACCCGCTCCGCGCATAGGGCGTGCGCCAACGCCTCGGACTGATCAGTCCAGGTCTTGACGTCCTGCCCGCGTGCCAACCGAACCCGTATCGTGTCAATCGAGGGTGTGACCGCCCGTACCTTCTCGACACGCGGTACCACCAGCTCGCCGGTGCGGCGGTCCTCCCTGCTCAGCTCGCAGTCGCCGAGCACATCCGACCAACGTCGGCCCCGGTAGTCGAACCACCGCCGCTTCATCGAGCGCAGACGTGGCGCGGCCCACCGGTCGAACGTCGCCGGGTGCCCCCGGCCCCACACCAACACGACCAGCACCACCCCAGCCACCGTGCAGCCCACCGGCGTCGCCCCGAACCGAAGGACGGCCCAGACCAGCGCGACCGGTCCGAGCGCGAAGCCGGGGTGTCGGAGCAACCAGCGCGCTACCCGCATCTCCTTGCCGGGTGGACGGGTCGAAACCCGACCGCCCGTTGACCCTTGTGTGCGTCTACCCTGTTTCATGACCGCCTGCCTTCCTTGTGACTGGTTGGGTTGGTCGTAGCAGCGGGGCACCGCCGAGTTAGTCCGCCAAGATCTCTCTCGGCGGGCGCCCCGATCACTTGCCGCCGAACTTCACGCGTGACGCGTCGATGAGCACCGTCAGGTGCGCGACATCGCGCGCCAGGTTGTCGTGGGTGTTCTTGAACCCGCCGGCGCGGAAAGGGATGCCCGTGAGCGCCCGCCGCAGCGCCCGCATCGACTGGTCCAGCTCCTCCACCGCGCGATCTACCTGCCGTGACATCAGCGTCTCCACTCACGTGAGATCAGCTCCGCTTCCCACTTACGCGCGGCGCTGGAGGTCACCCGCAGCGACCGCCCGGCCTTCTTCGAGGCGGTCCTCAGCTCCTCAGCCGCAGGTACCGCCCAGTTCGCTTTCACCGGGGCAGCCGCGTCGAGGTCGACCGCTTGAGCGGCCAGCCGTTCCGCCTCGGCGACCGCCTGCCCGACCATCTGGAGCGCACGCCAGAACTCGCCGTAGCGGCGCAACGCCTGGCGGTTCACCGGGGCCACGTTCACCCGCCGAGCAGTGGCGGTGGAGATGGCCATCACGCCACCGCCCCAACCCGAGCGGCTTCCTCGGCCGCCTCGCGTTCGCACTTCACCGCGCGCGCCTGAGCCCTCAGCGCCGTTGTCACGCAGTGATGCTCAGCGGCGAGGATGGCCCGCCACACCGCGTGCGGCTGGCCGGTGGCTCGCGCCCACACCCCGAGCCGCGACCACTGCGCAGCTCTGCGGGTCTGCCAGCTCTGAGTCCACCGAGCCGCCCCCGCCAACACCGCCCACGAGCCCCCGACCCGGGGTTGCGCTGTGAACTCGTCCCACAGCCGGTCGAGTTCGGCCGCCACCTGATCGGGATCGCAGTCCGGCGGGTATGCCCGAGGCATCGCCTAGACCCCCTTGCGGATCGCGACCTGGGACAGCCGGATGCCCTCAGCCACCCCAGCCCGCCACGCCCGCGCGGTCGGCACCTCCGCGTCCTGCGCGCGCACCCAGTTGCGGCGCTCCCGCTCCAACCTCCGCACCAGCCGCCCAACCCCCGCCGGCCGACTCTTCACTCGTGTCGCTCCCATGTCCGTGCCCCTTCCGCTTGTGGTGCCGTCTCGTTCAGTGGTTGTGGTTGTCGTGCGCAATTCGTGTCCTTCCCGGTGCCCACACAGTCGGGGCACAGTCCGTTCTGTTCGCAGAGATCGCAGTCGTCGTTACCGAAGCCGTCGCAGCCCGGACACCAGCCCGAACCACCACACAGTTGACATTCCATGCGTTCACCACTCCATCTCGTTCGAAGTATTTCTGACCGGCGCTTATCCGCCGGTTTTTGGCATGGGGGTATCCACTGTGGAGTTGTCAAAGAACTGTCGCGCTGTTCCGGTCAGCGACCGGTGGAGCTACTCGGCGGCTATCCGCCACCCGACCACGGCTACTCCTTGTCGCGGGGCCGCATCACCGGCTTCAACCCGAGCGCCTTGAACGCCAAACCCGACGACACCCGCCCCGTCTCATCGTCACGGATCTCCCAGGCGTTCACCCGAGGATCAACCAACTCGACCCGCAGACCCTCCTGGAAGCCCTCCCCCGGATCAGTCGCCAACGTGACCCGAAGCTCCTCACCCTTCGCCGCGAACTCCCCAGGAGTAGCCAGCCGCTTAGCGAACACCGACACCACAAACTGAGCCACGCCATCACGGTCGAGCACCGGACCCGACCCGTCCCGCTTCAACTTCATGCCCGGCTCCTCCACCACCGTCAACCGGTACTCCGACATGACCACCGCAAGATCCCTCATCGGCCCCTCCTACGCTTGCTCCCTAGGGAGATTACCCTAGGGAGGTGATAGAGACATCATGCACCTCCCTAGGGAGGCTGTCAACACGCCCCCCCGAACGTCATGAGCCGCTGACGCAGGCGGAGGGGACGAGTACCCTAGGGAGCTCCCACGAGGGTCGGGCTGTGCAGCCCACCGAGACCAAGGAGGCCCGATGCCGGGACGGCCGGCGCTGAGTCGACAGATCGCAGCAGATCTGCGTGAGTCGATCGTGACTGGCATGCTCGCTCCCGGCGCTCTCCTGCCATCAGAACGAGAGTTAATCCAGCGGTACGGCACATCAAAAACCACCGCGAGCAAAGCAATCGCGCTACTGCAAGCAGAGGGTCTCGTCAGAGCCGAATTGGGCAGGGGGACCTTTGTCCGCGATCGACCGCCGCTGAGGCGCGTGTCAGCAGCGCAGCGCCACGCCGAGCACCGCTCCTCAGGCAAGCCGATCTTCGACACCGAGGCAATCGCTCAAGGGCAAGTACCCTCCAGACAGATGCTAGAGATCGGGCGCACGACGGCCCCTCCAGACGCCGCCCAATGGCTGGAGACCCCACCAGGTACGGAAGTTGTTGTACGGAAACGACTCCAACTGCTTGATGAGCAGCCGACTGTAATCTCAACCAGCTACTACCCCCTCTGGCTGGCGGGCGGTACACGACTCGAATCCCCGGCCGCCCTGCCCGAAGGCCCAGACGAGCTGATCGAAAACCTCGGACACCACTTCTCGCGAGGAGTCGAAGTCTTTCGCGCCCGCATGCCGACACTCGAAGAAGGCCGCCTACTCCGCCTAAGCCCCGGAGTTCCCATCGTGCAAATGTGGGACATCGACTATGACGAGGTAGGCCGCCCGTTGCAGGCCGCACAGGACCTTTACGCGGGCGACCGGCATGAGTTCGCGTACGAGTGGACCGAAGGAGACACCGCGCCATGACCGCGCAGTGGCCACCGAACTGGGAGCAGTTAATCCAAGGCATAAACTGCGAGATGTGCGAGTCTGAGCGCCCGGACAGCGATCAGTACGGCATTCGGATAAGAGCTACCGATATCACCGACACAGTACTACAACGTGCACATGTCCAACGGGGCTACACTCTCGTAATCTGGCGTGGTCGGCACGTGACAGAACCCACCGAGCTGACGGATGTCGAAGCCTCGCTCTACTGGCGGGACGTGCTGACGGCCGCCCAAGCCTTGATGCAGCACTATTCGCCGCTCAAGATGAACTACGAGACGCTCGGTAACAGCCTCCCGCACCTGCATACGCATCTGATACCCAGGTACGTAGAGGACCCGGCGCCTGGCCGGCCGTTCCCGTTGCTGCCGCTGAGTGGGTCCGAGCCGACAGTGCCGGAGGAGCAACTCCAGGCCGACGCGGATACGCTGCGCAACTTGCTCAGCTAACCCCCGACGGCGGCCGAGCTACCGTCGGGGTTCAGACTTTCTTCTCTTGTTCAAGGCGGCGCCGGAGGCGCCGC
>JALYVZ010000227.1 GCA_030852965.1 Actinomycetota bacterium
GAGAAGCAGGTAGATGTTACGGCCCGAGAATCCTGCTCCGCGCTTCTGGAGCAGGTAACCGCCTACTGCGCACCGACTCGTGGACCGTGAGACCGCGATTATGCCGACCTCCGCGTTATGCCGACCTCGTGGAGGGAGTCCTTGCAGATCGGGATGATCGCCTTTCTTGAGTCGGCATAACGCGCGGCCTCCGGTCATCGTGTCCTCCTTGGTTCTCGTGAGGAGGAGGCAGCATGGCCGGATCAACGAGCAGGGTGAGCAGCGTGTTGATGACGGGACCGCTGGTGCCGTTCGCCGATGCGTATCGGCTGGAGCTGAGGGTGCGCGGCTACACACCGCTGACGACGGTGAATCTGCTGCGCCAGGTGGCGCGGCTGAGCCGTTGGCTGGAGGCGGGCGGGTTGGTGGTCGCTGAGTCGAGCGGTGGGCGCATTGATGCGTTCCTGGCCTTCCAGCGTGCCGGAGGCCGTCACCGGGCCGGGTGGTCGCGTCCCGGCCTGCTGGAGGTGCTGCGCGGGATGGGGGTCGCTCCCGTCGACGTGCCGACACGGGTGTCTTCGCCGACCGAGGCGTTGTTGGCCTCCTTCGAGCGGTATCTGCTGGCCGAGCGGGCTCTGGCGGTGGGGACCGCCCGTGCCTATGTAGGGCATGCACGCCGGTTCTTGGACGGCTCACCTCGAGCGACGGACTGGCCGGGCTGACGGCGGGGGAGGTGACAGCGGCGGTGCTGCGGGAGTCGGTGGCCGTGTCGGTGAGCGCCACGCGGTTCTTCGTGGCCGGGCTTCGGTCGTTCCTGCGCTTCTGTGTGGTGGAGGGGCTGGTGGGGGCCGACTTGTCGCAGGCGGCGCTCGCGGTGACGGGCCGGCGCCGCTCGGCGCTGCCCCGGGGGATCACCAAGGCTGACGCCGCCGCGCTGGTCGACAGGTGTGATCGTCGCTCGGCGGCGGGCCGGCGGGACTACGCGGTGATCGTCACGCTGCTGCGTCTGGGTTTGCGCGCTAAGGAGGTGGCCAGCCTCAGCCTCGATGACATCGACTGGCGGGCCGGCGAGCTGGTGGTGTCGGGCAAAGGCGGACGCCAGGACCGGCTGCCGCTGCCCGCGCAGGTGGGCGAGGCGGTAGCCTCCTACCTGCGGCGGGGACGTCCGCGAAGCGACAACCGGGCGTTGTTCCTGGCGGCGAGGGCGCCGTTCGGTCCGATCGCGGCGGGCACGGTCTCCTCGACGGTGCGCCGTGCGTGCCGACGAGCGGGGATCGCTGAGGTCGGGGCTCATCGCCTGCGTCACACGGTGGCCTGCGAGATGGTCTCTGCCGGGGTCCCGCTGGTGCAGATCGCTCAGGTGCTGCGCCATCACAGCCTGCAGACCACGGCGATCTACGCCCGAGTCGACCTCGATCGGTTGCGCGAGCTGGCGGCGCCCTGGCCGGGAGATCAGAGCCGGTGAGCGCGTTGAGCGGGCATGTGGCGGACTACCTGCGGCTGCGCCGGGCGCTCGGGTTCAAGCTCGAGCGCGAAGGTCAGCTGCTCGACCAGTTCCTCGACTACCTGGGGGCTGCCGGCTCGGTGAGGGTCACCAGCGAGCTGGCGATCGCCTGGGCGCGACAGCCGGCCGGTGCGCAGCCCAACCACTGGGCCAAACGGTTGGGTGTTGTGCGCAAGTTCGCCGCCTACCTCCAGACCATCGAGCCGGCGACCGAGGTGCCACCGCCGGGGGTGTTTCCCGCTCGCCGCCGTCGCCCTACCCCCTACCTGTGGTCGCAGAGCGACATCTGCCGGCTGCGGGAGGGGCCCGCCAGTTGCGCCCGCCACTGCGCGCCGCCACCCACGAGGCGATCTTCGGGCTGCTCGCATCCTCGGGCATGCGGGTGGGCGAGGCGGTCGCGCTGCAGCGCGAAGACGTCGACCTGGACGCGGGTGTCATTACTATCCGCCAGGCGAAGTTCGACCGTTCGCGGCTGGTGCCGCTGCATCCCAGCACCACCGAGGCGCTGCGCCGCTACGCCACCGAACGCGCCCGCCTCTGCCCGAGGCCGCGCTCAGGGGCCGCCTCAGCTGTCGTGCATTGGCACGTTCTCAGTCGTCCCCCCGCCACACTGCCAGCCTGGGTCTGTCGTGATCGTGAACGGGTCATGTTCTCCATGGCGGGTACTTGGTCCCCAAATGGTCCCCATGCCTGACCGGTGGCTGTGACGGCATGATCGTCCCAGGACATGCGAAAGGCCCGCCGACCTGGCATTTCTCCAGTTCAGCGGGCCTTTGGCCACTGTCGGGACGACAGGATTTGAACCTGCGACCCCTTGACCCCCAGTCAAGTGCGCTACCAAGCTGCGCCACGTCCCGATCACCCGCGCGATGGGGCTTCGCTAGCCTACCGCACCCAACAGAGGCCCGGTTTGACCGGTCGTGACGACCCCTCGTACACCTGGCAGAGCCACATCAGTGTGCTCGCGCCCCCTCAGTCGCACTACCGCCGTTGGTCGCCTCGCCACTGGCGACTTTCGTATCCTTGACGATCGGAGTCGGGCTCGTGGTTGTCGGCCACCTCGCTGGAGGGAGTGCCTGCGCGGACAACGGCGGCTCAGACATGGCCCCGTAGATCTGGTCCAGCGGTGGGGTGGGCAGCCGACCTTGCACGGAAAACCCGCCCTTGGACATCGCCCGGGCGCGCAGCCGACCGCCCATCATGCCGATCCGTTCGGCCAGTCCGGCCAACCCTCCGCCGGGGTGGCTGGCGGGCAGCCTCACCAGGTCGCGCGGGGGCCGGCCGTTGGTCACGGTGACCCGCAGCTCACGGGACCAGCGCTCCACCCGGACCTCGACATCCGCGCCCTCGGCGTGCTTGGCGGCGTTCGTGAGCGACTCCTGCACGAGGCGATAGGTGGTGCGCTCCACCCCCGAGCGGGATGTCGTCACCGAGACCTCCGTGGCCGATCAGGTGCACCCGCATGCCGGTCGGCCACCAGCTCCGGCAACGCCGCGATCCCGGAACTCACCTCGGCGTCGTTGCCCAGTAAGCCCAGTGCCGCGCGCATCTCGGACAAGGCCAGCTTGGCCAGCAGCCGCAGCCGGTTGGCAGCTTCCCGGGTCTGCTCATCCTTGCTGATCGCGGCCAGCGCGGCGGCCCCGACCGCGATCAGGGTGTTTCTGGCGCAGCGGCAGCGCGGCGCAGGCCGCCAGTGCCGTCGGCAGCGACCAGCGGAACGGGCCCGGCGCGGCGAGAACCACCGCAGTCACCGGCAGCGCGACGTCAGGAGCCGCAGCGCCCAGGCCCGCCACCGCGGGTGGCGCCGGTCCGGCACGACTACCCGACTCCCAGGCCCTGAGCCAGCAACGCCGCCTGGACCCGGTTCTGCGCGCCAAGCTTGGCCAGCACCGCGGACACGTACTTCTTCACCGTCGCCTCGGCAAGCCCGAGGCTGGCCCCGATGGTGGCGTTCGAATGGCCGGCAGCGATCAGCGCGAGTACCTGGCGTTCGCGCAGGGTGAGTGCATCGAGCCGGGGCGGCACCCGCTCCGGGCCACCGACCACCAGCTTCGGCAGCAGCCTGGCGGTGATCCGGGGGTCGAGCACCGCACCACCGGCAGCCAGATCGAGGACGGCGCGGATCAGCGCGGCCGGCTCGGCGTCCTTGAGTAGGAACCCCTGCACCCCGATACGGAGCGCCTCGCTCACGTATCCGTCCAGGTCGAAGGTGGTCAGCACGGCGGCTGGCGGCGGGTCGGGCTCGGCTGCCAGCGCCCGCAACGTGGCAAAGCCGTCCATGCCGGGCATCTGGACATCCACCAGGACCACCTCGGGCCGGAGCCGGCGCACAGCCTCGAGCAGCTCCAGCCCGTCGGCCGCCTCGGCCACCACTCGGACGGTGCCCTCGGCTTCGAGCACCACCCGCAACCCCGCGCGCAGCAGCGGCTCGTCGTCGGCCAGCACGATCCGCACCGGGTTCTCGGGCGACCGGCCGGTCATCGGACCTCCCACGTTCGGGCTGAAACGTAGTGCACACCCTAGTGCTTACGCCGCTTCTCCCGGACCCGCACCGCAATCTGGATCGGGGTTCCGGTGAAGTCGAAGTCCTCCCGCAGCCGGCGTTCGATGAACCGACGGTATGAGGCCTCCAGGAACCCGGTGGCAAACAGCACGAACGTCGGGGGTCGGGCCTGCGCCTGGGTGGCGAAGAGCACCTTGGGCTGCTTGCCGCCGCGCACCGGCGGTGGGGTCGCCGCGATGATGTCGGCCAGCCAGCCGTTGAGCAGGCCGGTGGGCACCCGGCGGTCCCACGACTCCAGCGCGACCCGCAGCGCCGGGGCGATCTTGGCCACCGAGCGGCCGGTCAGCGCGGAGACGTTCACCCGCTGCGCCCACTGCACACGCACCAGGTCGCGCTCCAGCTCGCGGCGCATGGCCAGCCGGCGGTCCTCGTCGACCAGATCCCACTTGTTGTAGGCCAGCACCAACGCACGACCAGTCTCCTCCACCATGGTGATGACCCGCTGATCCTGCTCGCTCATCGGCTCCGAAGAGTCGATCAGCACCACCGCCACCTCCGCGGCCTCGATCGCGGAGTGGGTGCGCAGACTGGCGTAGTACTCCATGCCGCTCGCGGTCTTCACCCTCTTGCGCAGGCCGGCGGTGTCTACGAACCGCCATACCTGCCCGTCCAACTCCACCAGTGAGTCGACCGGGTCGACCGTGGTGCCGGCCACCGAGTCGACCACCGCACGCTCCTCCCCGGTCAGCCGGTTGAGCAGGCTGGACTTGCCCACGTTCGGCCTACCCACCAGCGCCACCCTCCGAGGACCACCGGGTCCGCTCATCAGATCCCTCGGAGACTCGGGCAGGGTGGCCAGGATGGCGTCGAGCAGGTCGCCGGAACCGCGTCCGTGCAGGCCGCTGACCGGGTGCGGCTCACCCAGCCCAAGTGACCACAACGACGCGGTGTCCGACAGCAGCCGGTCGTCGTCGACCTTGGTGGCGGCCACCAGCACCGGCCGGTCCGACCGGCGCAGCACCCGGGCCACGGCCTCCTCGGTGGCGGTCGCCCCGACCTGCCCGTCGACCACCAGCAACACCGCGTCCGCGGTAGCCATGGCCAGCTCGGCCTGGTGGGCGACGGCGGCCCGCAGACCGTCGGCGTCGGGCTCCCAACCGCCGGTGTCGACCAGGGTAAACCGCCGGCCGTTCCACTGCGCGTCGTAGGCCACCCGGTCCCTGGTCACCCCGGGCACGTCCTGCACGACCGCCTCACGACGCCCGAGCAGCCGGTTGACCAGGGTCGACTTGCCCACGTTGGGTCGGCCGACCACGGCCAGCACTGGCACCGAGGGGGCTACCTCCTCGCTGCCGTACCCGGCCTGGGCAGCGTCGTCCAGGGCCACCGCGGCAGCCAGGTCCGCGTCGTCGAAGGACTCCTCGGTACTGCTCATCGCTCTCCCTCGCTGTGCTGACCCCGCGCCCCCCGCACCCGAAGCTCGGTCGGGCGCTTCGCGCGAATGCTGTGCCCATGGTTCGCTCGCTGCCGCTCGTTCACTGTGCCCATGGTTCGCTCGCTGCCGCTCGTTCACTGCGCCTCCCGCGAGGTCGGGGCGGCGCCCTCGCGCAACCCGTCAAGTTCGGTGATCAGGTCGGACAACGCGACCCTGATCTTTTCGGTAGCCGTCCCGAGTCCGGTGCGGCCGCGCTCCTCACTCACCCGGAACGGCTCGCCCACCAGCACGTCCACCCGGGGCCGGAAGCGTCGGCGCGCATCCGGTGGACGGTAGGTACCCCGGCAGACCACCGGCAACACCACCGCACCGGTCGCCCGAGCCAACCAGGCCGCCCCGTTGTGCGCAGACGTAGCGTCCCCGGCGCCCCGGGTGCCTTCCGGGAACACCGCCACCATGCCACCGCCGCGCAGCACCGCCTGGGCGGCCAGCAGAGGCGCCCGGTCCGGCTCGCCCCGGCGGACCGCCAACTGGCCGATGCGCGGCAACGCCCAGCCCAGCGCGCCGTGAAACAGCTCATTCTTGACCAGGAACACCACTCGCCGACCCACAACCCCGAACAGCAGCGGTCCATCCACGAACGCGCTGTGGTTTGCGACCAGCACTACAGGCCCCCGGCTGGGGACCCGACTCACCTTGTGATAGTGCAGCCGAAAGATCGGCCTAAACAGCCAACGGCCGGTCCAGCGAGCCAGGTCGTGGAGCGGCGGCCAGCTGCCCTCGGGCAGCTCGGCCGGTGTGGTGATCACCGCTGGTGCTCCGCATGGTCCGCGGCGCGGAGCAGGCCGCGGTTGGCAGCCAGGGCAAGCACCCTGGTCTGCACCGCCGCAACGTCGAGGTCACTGGTGTCCACGGTGACCGCATCCGGAGCCGCGCGCAGC
Source organism: Actinomycetota bacterium (assembly GCA_030852965.1). GTDB lineage: Bacteria > Actinomycetota > Actinomycetes > Mycobacteriales > Pseudonocardiaceae > Pseudonocardia. The sequence goes on from JALYVZ010000227.1 coordinate 6,363, forward strand.
GGGGAAAGCTTCCGGCCGGAGTCCAGCGAGTCCCGCCGCTGCACCGCAAGCAGGGTTCCTGCCAGATCACCGCCACGCCCGGCGGCCCGGTTCTGGTCATCGCGGCGGGCTGCCCGGATCTCCTCCGACGCGATGAGATAGATCTTGAGTCCGGCCTCCGGCACGACCACGGTGCCGATGTCGCGGCCCTCCACCACGATACCGCCGATGCCATCCGGGCCAGCCAGCTCGGCGTCGATGATGCGTCGCTGGTGGGCCACCAGCCGCTCCCGAACGACCGCGTGCGCCGACACGGCGCTCACCGCGCCGGTCACGGCTTCGCCCCGGATCTCCAGGGCCACGTCCGCGCCGGCCAGCAGGACGGCAGGCGCTTCGGGGTCGGTACCCAGCTCGATCTCGGCCTCGG
>JALYVZ010000228.1 GCA_030852965.1 Actinomycetota bacterium
GACTCGGCAGCTGGCGCGGCACACCACCGGCAACCGGCCCCAGCCCCGCTGGGGCGGTGACCGTCCCGCCCCACCCCCGAAGCTAGATCAACAGGCCGCTTGAGACGTTCGCCAACAGGCTCTGAGTGGTCAGCCCCAGGCCTGCCCGATGGCTGCTCGTCGTGGTAGGCGATCACCAGGTCGAACGCGGGTTGAGAACTGTAGGCCCGAAGCGAGACACGAAGGCCTCGACGGAGCTGAAGCTGTCGCCGCTGGCGATCGCGTCCACGTACGAGCTCACGTACAGGGCATGGGTTGCCGCAAAGGCAGCAACACCCACCGGCTGCACATGGCCGTGGTGAGGGAGCATTTGCCGCTGATGCTGTTCTCACGGTTCGACGGGACTTACAGCGAAGCCGCCGGAACGGACCTCGGCGACTGGCCGCATCTATCTCGTCCTAGGTCGCGCATAAGCAGCGGATTTACAGTGGGCTGGCGTGGGCGGTCTGACCTGGGGCGGAGCATCGGATACCCCCACCGCGTCCGTGCATAGGCCGCAGGGAGAAGGTCTGGCAGCCCAAACCCAAGATCCGGCGGATTCTCGACCCGCTGCTGTGGTCGTTCGTGGAAACAGCCGGTGACCTGCGTCGATGCTTGATCAGAGGTACGGTCGTTTGTGATCATTTGGGGATGGCCAACGGGGGTTTGTGTCCCAAAAGTGTCCCGTGATCTTGCTGCCCTTGCACGCTGGAACTGTGTGGAGATCACCACCCCCTCCCCTACCCCGCTCTCCGAAGCGGTGCCGGGCTCCGGCAGAGCCCGATTGGCATCATCCGGCCCTGGTCCCGGGCGCATAGGACGAGCCATGCGACGTAACGAGGCCGTACCCTTCGGCCCGTGACGGTGTCTGATTTCCAAACGATCATGCGTCCAATCTTGGTCGCGCTCGGAGATGGCGAGCCGCGCGCCATACAGTCAATCCGATCGCTGGTCGCCGACACGCTGAGTGTGTCGAAGACGATCAGACGGAGCTCCTGGCAAGCGGGAAACAGACGCGGTACTCCAATCGCGTGGCCTGGGCACTGACGCACATGGCGAAAGCCTGTCTCGTCGAACGACCGGCCAGGGCGCAGTACTCGATCTCCCCGCGCGGGAAGCAGGTACTCGCGGAGAACCCCGAACGCGTGGACATGAACGTCCTGTTCGCGTTCCCTGAGTATCAGGATTTCCGGACCCCAAAAGCCGCAGCGGCGCTGAAGGATCCTGGCGAGGCAGCCGCCACGGTTGCGGTGACCGCTGACCTGTCCCCGAGCGAGGCCATGGAGAGCCTGGTCAATGGAGCGGATGCCGCCGTTGCAGGCGAGCTGCTCGAACGAATACTGGCGCAGCCACCGGCCTTCCTGGAACGCCTCGCACTACGACTCCTTGCCGCCAGGGGCTACGGAGGCCGTGAGTCGCTGACCGAACACACAGGCAAGTCCGGTGACGCTGGCCTCGATGGCTTGGTGCGGCAGGACGCGCTTGGGCTGGAACTGGTCGGGGTTCAGGCGAAGCGCTATGACCGCGATGCGTGCGTCAACCGTCCGGAAATTTCAGGCCTTCGTCGGGGCACTGCAGGGCGCGCAGACCAGCCGAGGCGTGTTCGTGACAACGGGCCGATTCAGCGTCGGTGCGCGCCAGTTCGCTGAGGCGATCCCGATGAGACTCGTACTCCTCGATGGCGTGCAGCTCACACGCACCATGGTGCGCTACAAGGTGGGCGTTGCGACGAGTGAAACCTTCGAGCTGAACCAGGTCGACGAGGATTTCTTCGACGTGTGACCGATTGCCCCGTTGGATCCGGCCAACGCCGCCGGAGGCGGCGCCTCGATCTCATAGAGGCAGTATTCGGCAGGCGGCACCGTCGACGTCGCCTCGATCAAGATCTGGCTCCGCAACCCCAACCAAGGAAGATCCACCAGGCACGCCCCAGCCCGACGAGCCATGTCGTGGTCTGGTTCCCGTTTTCGCGCAAGCTCGCGCAGGGACCCGCGGTCACGGTGACCGACCGCCGCCACCCGCTACGCCTAGATATGGTGACCGCGACGCGAATTGCGTATGTGCTGGTCAGGTGCGCTGTCGTTGCGCTGTGGAGCGGGCACAACACACGTTACGTTCATCGAAATCGTCCCGCCAGCACCAACTTGACTCGATCACGCCGGCTTCGCCGGACCCACGCAAGCTAGCCCATCACGCAGCAGGCAGGCCTCAGTCGTGGTCGAGGCCTGCCTGCCGTCGCCGTCAGCCCGCATCATCGTCGGAGACTTCAACGCCACCCCCGGACGAGGTCCCCGTGCTGGCCATACGCGGCGATGTGGAGGACACCGGCAACGGTGACCTCGCTGGGTGGGTACTGGTCCCGATCGAGCAACCAGCAGTCTTGCCAACCCAGCCTGGGCCAGCCGGGCCTCGTTGAGCACCCGGCGCCCACCGCAGTGGGCGGCCGCTAGTTGTCGTCGCAGTGCCCGTTGTGGCGGTCTCCGCCGAGGAGGTCTCCGCCGAGGAGGTCAACCACGATGTTGAGCAACCCTCCCGTGCGGTGATGGTGGTGGTCGCAGTCCCCGTTGTGGTCTTTATCGCCGTTGTGGTCGCCGTTGTGATGGTGATGGCCGTGGTCGTCTGAGGCGTTGTAGTCCCCGGCGTAGGCCAGTCCGGCGGTGCCCAACACCGCAGCGGCGGCAATGGCGGTCGCGGCCGCGACCCGGCGAGTACGATTCATTTGACGGCTCCCTCATTCGTACGTCCGACCCGACGAGGGCGAGGACGGTGACCTGATCCTGTGTGCGCTGTCACAGCGCCTGCAGAGGGGTCAACGAAACAGCCCCCGACCCGCGACGGGCGGCCCGGCAAAGCAGACCAAATGGGTGACGAGGACGTGTGGACCACTTCCCTGATCTCTGAAGCGGTGTCGGGTACCGGGCGGAGCCCGGGGGCTGGCTCTGGGAGGCTGCCGATTGTGACGCGGGAGGTAGCCAGGCAGCCGTACACGCCGGTCGACGTCGTCGCCTTACTCGCTCTCTACGCCGGGAGTGCCGCGATCAATCTGTTGTCGGTGCGGGCGGTGTCTCCGAGTCTGGTGCTGATGGGCGAAGAGATGAGCGTCTCGATTCGGGACGTGCTGTTTTCGATCAACGAGCACGCTCAGGCCTCGGTCTGGTCGACCAACTTTGGTGCACCGGTGTACTACTGGGTGGCCGGCCATCTGGATCCGAGCTACTCGCTGTTCTCGGCGCGACGGTGGAAGGCGATGGCAATGGCCCTCGCTCCGCCTGTGGCCTATGTCGCCGCCACGCGGCGTCTGGACTGTGAGCGAGTGGCCGGGGTTCTCGCAGGCGCCGCTGCGGCGTTGCTGCCCGGAGTGGCGATGTACGGGTGGCTTGCTACCGAGAACGGCCTGGAAGTGGTGGCCGGTTCGGTCGGGTTACTCCTGGCGACGTCCGGTCGGCGGCCGTGGCCGGCCGCTTTGTTGCTCGCGGGCGTTGCGGTCACCACGTACACATCGGGTGTGGCGTGGGCGTTAGCGATTGTTGTGGTGTGCGCAGTTCGTGCGCTGAGGTCCAGCCGTCGAGAGGTTGTGGCGACTAGCCTGGCCTTGGTCGGCGCCATCGTCATCGTGGTGTTTCCGCGATTGTGGTGGACGTCGGGGCCACGTCGCCTGGTCGCGGGCGGCGGCGCGTTTGACGGCGACGTCGTGCACAACGCCGCCAACCTGGTCAGGCAGCTGGCGATGAATGGCAGCAGCTACTACTTCTTCGGTCAGCAGCCCGCGTGGGGGTCGCCTGTCTTGGCGGGGGTGATCGCGGCGTCGACGGTCGCGGCGTTGATCGTTCGCCCGCGCGTGATGTGGCCGTGGTTGATCGTCGCCGGCGTGACGGTCGCGCTGTGGCTGCCGGCCGGGAACGTACCGGGTGTCCGCCGGGCTATTGCACTGTCGATGGTCGCTGCCCTGGTAGTGGCGGTGACGGTAGACGAGGGCGCTAAACGCATACGGGCGCGCTGGAGACCTGTCATGCTCGCCGGTGTCGCCGAGCTGCTGTTGGTCCCATTGGTGGTGAGCCTTGTTGGGTGGCAGAACTCCTACCTGTCCGGGCGGCAACGGCTGGTTGCGGACTTTGCTATAGCACCCGGCCCGATGCCAGCAACCTTCGCGCGCTGGGAATCGGACCTGCGGAGCGGCCGGCTGACCGCCCAGGAGATGGTCGTCCGGTACGATGGGCTGCGAACGCTGGCGGTGATCTGGATGCTCGCTGACCGCCAAGGCCGAGACACCACGGGCTTGCCCACGCCCGCTCAGATCGTGGCGTTGATCGTGCCCGATGCAGCTCATGCCAAAGGATGACCGCGACAGCAGGGAAGGCCGGCCGCCTTGATCACCTAAAGGGCAACTCTGCAACGGACCCGGTCACTGCCCGCGTGGTGAGCAAGGCCGCCGGTGTAACCCACCGTTGACCCGGCACAAAGCCCGATCGGTCGGCGGATCAACAGCGGATCGGGGCCGGGGCGGCGCGAACTGGGGCACGTATAGGGCACGCCCGTGTGGGCCGAGGGCACGTATAGGGCACGAATGGCCGTATCTGGTCGGTGCTGGCCGGACACCACCGGACAACACAAGATCGGCCCCTCACCAGATATTCCCTGGTGAGGGGCCGTCTACGTGCGGTCTTGCGTAGTGCCCCCGGCAGGATTCGAACCTGCGACTCTCGGTTTAGGAAACCGATGCTCTATCCCCTGAGCTACGAGGGCCTGCGGTGTGCATCCTAGCTGCGGAGCGGGGGTGTCCCGCCTCGGCCGGGGGGCTCGTCCGGCAGCTGCTGGTCACGGGCGGTTCGCGATGGTTTCGCGTTGTCCGGTTCTGCATCTCTGAGGTAAGCCCTGGCCTCGGTGGTGAGGAGACCACCACGCCACCGCCGAAACGGTGCCGGTCTCGCGGGGAGCCCGAGTTTTTTGTCGGTCGTGTGCGCAAGACTGCTGGCGTGGACCAACGCGCCCAATTTCTCGACTTCGTAGAGCGGAACCCGGTCAACGCAGCGATCCTCGATCGTGGGCCGGCGCTCGGCGTCCCGGACTGGTGGTTGACTGCCGGGGCGGTGTTCCAGACCGTGTGGAATGTTCTGGATGGTCGTGACCCCGGTGCCGGTATCGTCGACTACGACTTCTTCTACTACGACGCCAGACCTTTCGTACGATGCCGAGGACGTCGTGATTCGCCGGGCAGCCCGACTCCTCGGGGATCTGGGCGTGGCGGTGGAGGTCCGCAACGAGGCACGGGTACACCTCTGGTGCGAGCCGCGCTTCGTCGGAGCAACTGTCCCTCGGCTGGTGTGGATCTCAGCTGATCGGCGGCGAACTGCTGACGGCGGGGTCTGCAACCGTTACTGTGCGTCCGCGATCGGCTGCCTTACTCAGATGGCGGACATCGTGGCTGGCAAGTTCGAGGTGTACCAGGATCGTGCCGGAAAGTTCCGTTTCCGGCTCAAGGCCAGCAACGGCCAGGTGGTGGCAACCGGCGAGGCGTACGAGTCCAAGGCGAACGCGCTGAAGGGTTGCGAGTCCGTCCAGCGGGCGGCCGAGGGCGCGACTATCGAGGAAGTAGAGGCCTGACCGCTGTCCAACCTGATCACGAGGGTCATCAGGACGACGGCCCGGACGCCGTGTCGCCTTGTACCGGGTGATCCACCGCCGTCGCGACGTCCGCCGGGAGTTCACCGGTGCGTCGATCGAACCGGCGGTTTCGATCACTGGGGGTGTGGAGAAGACAATGATGCAGACCGTGCGCGATCCGGTGGGTGCGGACGAGCTGGGCGTGACGCTCATGCACGAGCACGTGTTCATCCTGACCGCCGACGTGATGGCGAACTACGGCCACGAGTGGTGGGACGAAGGCGTGCGGGTCGGCGACGCGATCGACAAGCTGCGCGCCCTCAAGGCCGCCGGGGTGGACACCATCGTCGACTGCAACGGTGGTCGGGCTGGGTCGCTACATCCCGAGGGTGGCGCGGATCAGCGCCGAGGTCGAGCTGAACATCGTCGCCGCCACCGGGCTCTACACGTTCGACGAGATCCCGCACTTCCTCCACTACCGGGGCCCGGGCACGCTGCTCGGCGGCCCCGAGCTGATGACCGACATGTTCGTCCGGGACGCACCGCCAGACCGGCGCACCGATCACCGTGCACACCAACGCCGCGCACCAGACCGGGCGGCAGGCGCTGGAGCTGTACGCCGGCGAGGGCGTCGACCTGACCAGGGTGGTCATGGGGCACACCGGGGACAGCAACGACTCGACTACCTGCGCTGGATCATGGATCAGGGCGCGTTGATCGGGTGCGACCGTTCGGGCTGGACATGTACAACCCGATCACCACGATGATGGTGGACAACCCACGCCGCTGCTTCACCGCGTCGTGACGCCCGCTCGCAGCGTCAGCAGGGTGAGCTCCGGAGGGGCACCGACCCGCACCGGCGGCCCCCAGAAGCCGACACCCCTGGTGACGTAGAGCCACGTCCGGCCCACCCGCGTCAACCCGGCCAGTACCGGCTGGTCGAGCAGCACGACGTAGCCCAGCGGCAGGATCTGGCCGCCGTGGGTGTGCCCGGATATCTGCAGGTCGACGTCGTGGCGGGCAGCCTGGTCGACCAGCACCGGCTGGTGGGCGAGCAGCACCACCGGCCGGGACGGGTCGCGGTCGGCCAGCGCGGCGTCGAGGTTCGCGCCGTGGCCGGGGACGCCGGAGCGGGCGGCGGTGCGG
>JALYVZ010000229.1 GCA_030852965.1 Actinomycetota bacterium
CCTGTCCTTCGGTACCGACCCGAGGACTCAGATGGCGATCGCCGCCGAGTTGACCGGCGAGCCTAACGGGAAGGTGCTGCTCGACGTGGGTACCGGCACCGACTACGGGCGGATCGTGGAGGCCGAGGTCCGGCACCTGGTCAGCATGGTGCCCCAGCAGGACGGCTCGATCCGGGCCGCCGAGCAGTACTTCGTGCACGGGCTGGCCGACCAGCTCGCCGCAGGGCAGCGCTACCACTACCGGCTGCGACTGCCCGACGGCACGAGCACGCCCGACGCCTCGTTCGGCACCGCGCCGGCAGCCGGTGCCCGTGACCCGTTCAGCTTCACCGCGTTCGCCGATCAAGGGGTCAACGTCGGCCCCAAACCGTTCTCGGACAACTACTACAAACCCGACGACACCCGACGGACCCCCAGCCCGGCGGAAGGGATGGTCGGCCTGATCGCCCGGCGAGCCCCGGCATTCCACCTGCTGGCCGGCGACATCTGCTACGCCGACCCCAGCGGGACCGGCCAGCCGGTACGCAACAACGCCCCTCAGGACGCCCACACCGGGTTCAACAACTTCGACCCGACGCTGTGGACAACATACTTCGCCACGATCGAGGCCAGTGCCTCAGCCACCCCGTGGATGTTCGCCACCGGCAACCATGACATGGAGGCGCTCTACGACGACAACACCGCGCCCGGTGGCGCCACCCACGGCTACGGCGGCCACCTCGCCCGGCTCGACCTGCCCCGCACCGGACCGTCGAGCTGTCCGTCGGTGTACACGTTCCGCTACGGCAACGTCGGGGTGCTCAGCCTGGACGCAAACGACCTGTCCGCCGAGATCCGCACCAACGCCGGCTACAGCGGCGGCGCGCAGACCGCCTGGGTCCGCCAGACCCTGGCCGGCCTGCGCGCCGACCCGACCATCGACTTCGTCGTCGCGTTCTTCCACCATTGCGCGTTCGCCTCCAGCAAGGCGCACGGCTCCGATGCCGGGGTGCGTGACACGCTGACCCCGCTGTTCGACGAGTTCAGCGTCGATCTGGTGGTCCAGGGCCACAACCACCAGTACGAGCGGACCAACCCGATCAAGGGTGGACGCAGTACGGCGCAGACCCCGGACGGCGCCACCGTGCGCCCGCAGAGCGACGGCACCACCTATGTCTGCGTGGGCTCCGGCGGACGCCCGCGCTACAGCTGGCCGCCGAACGTCACCGACCGCTACCGAGGTTTCGCCGGGCCGGACAGCGGCACTCAGGTCGCGAGCTTCGTCAACGCCGCCGACGGCTCGACGGCGGCGGAGACTGTCGACTGGTCCCAGGCCCGGTACCTGGACTACGCGTTCCTGCAGGTCGACGTTGAACCAGCACCGGCCGGCGGCGACTCCCGGATGACCGTGCGGGCCATCACCGACGGCGGCCAGGAGATCGACTCGGTCACCCTGCTCCGGCGGAGGTCCACGTGACGACCGCCGCGACGAGCTCGTCCGATCGACGTTGCTTGCCCGCGCCAGCTTCGTCACCCAGCACGGCAAGATCGTCGGCGACCCTGCGCGGCAGCACGGTCCGCTCCACGATGGGTTGAGTACATACTCTCGCGCTAGTATGTACTCATGAGCGTGCGGCGGACGACAATCGAGATCGACGAGGACCTGCTTGCCAGGGCAAAGCGGGCCCTCGGTCTTGACACCACCCGGGCAACCGTGGAAGAGGCCTTGCGCCAAGCAACTCAGCGCGCGGAAACCGAGTTCGCCGACCGCGCTGAACGGCAACGCAACCTGCTGCGCAGGCTACCCGCAATCGTGGACATCGACGTGCTCGCCTCGAACGAAATGTGGCGGTGAAGGGTTGGCTGCTCGACAAGAGCGCCGCCGTCCGCGCCCACGATCCCGCCGTCGGTGCCGCGCTCGACGAACTCGCCGGAAAGCTCTGCCTGTGCCCGACCGCATTGCTCGAACAATTGTTCTCCACCCGTTCGGCAGCCGAGTACGACCAGGCCGAAGCGTCTCTGCGCGCCAGCCTGATCATCGTCGACGCCCCGGCTGACATTCTGGATCGCGCGCTGGTGCTGCAACGCGACCTCGCCCATCACCACGGCATGTGGCACCGGGTACCGATCCCTGACCTGCTGATCGCCGAGACCGCGCTGCATCACGGCCTGGGCGTCGTCCATGTCGACGGCGACTTCACCCGCATCGCCGAGGTACGACCGCTGATCGGCCGCCGACTTGGCTGACGGATACGGGCTCCCGCGACAGTGCGTGCGCGTCCGGGCGAGAGATCGCAGGGCTGTCACCCCGGGTAGAGCTTGTCGATCTCGGCGCGTACACCGTATGTTTGGCGGATTCCACCCATACTGTCGGTATGCCATGCTGTGCGGATGGCCACTGTGCGCCCAGACATCAAGGTCGACCCCGACAGCGTCGACCTCTCCGACATCGACGGCTTCTGGACCGAGCCGATCGAGTACCGCCATGCCGCGTTGGCCGCTTTGCGGGCGCGGCCGGGGCTGCCGTTCTATCCCGAGCCGGTGCTCGACTTCGTGCCACCCGGTCCGGGTTACTACGCGCTGACCAGGCTGGACGACATCGTCACAGCCAGCCGCAACCCGAAGGTCTTCACCTCCGGCAAAGGCGTCGCCGGCCCCGCGGACATGCCGGTGGAGTTCCTCGAGTTCTACGGCTCGATGATCAACATGGACGATCCCCGGCACGCCCGGCTGCGTCGCATCGTGTCCCGGGGGTTCACCCCGCGCCGGCTGGACGCGCTGACCGACAACGTGGCGAGGCTGGCCACCCGCATCGTGGACGACGTGCTCGACGTCGGCGACTGCGATGCGGTCACCGAGATCTCCGCGAAGCTGCCCCTGACCATCGTGTGCGACCTGATGGGCATTCCCACCAGCCAACACGAGTACGTGTTCGACCGCACGAACATCATCCTCGGCCCGTCCGACCCGGAGTACGTGCCCGACGCCGGCAACATCTACGTCGCCCTCATGCAGGCCGGGGCTGAGCTGGCCGCGCTGATGCGCGAGCTGGCCGCGGAGCGCGCCGAGCGCCCCGGTGACGACCTCACCTCGGCGCTGCTCAACGCCCAGATCGACGGCGAGGCGCTCACCCCGGACGAGCTGGCGTCGTTCTTCATCCTGCTTGTTGCGGCCGGTAACGAGACCACCCGCAACGCGATCAGCTGGGGCCTCCACCTGCTCACCGAGCACCCCGACCAACGGGTCAGCTGGCTGGCCGACCTGCCTGGGGTCACCCCGAGCGCGGTGGAGGAGATCGTCCGCTGGGCCTCGCCGGTGTCGTTCATGCGTCGCACCATCGCCGATGATGCCGAGGCGTTCGAGCTGTCCGGCCAGCGGCTGGAGCCCGGCGACAAGCTGCTGATGTTCTACGGGGCGGCCAACCGGGATCCGGCGCACTTCGACGACCCGGACGCGTTCGACGTGCTGCGCTCGCCCAACCCACACATCGGTTTCGGTGGCCCCGGCCCGCACTTCTGCCTGGGCGCGCACCTGGCCCGCCGGGAGATCGGGGTGATGTTCCGGGAGCTGCTGAGCCGGGTGCCCGACATCCACGCCACCGGGCGACCGGTCCAGCTGAAGTCGGCGTTCATCAACGGAATCAAGCATCTGCCGGTGGCAATCGGGTGAGTCACGCCCGGTGCGTGTAACGGGTCACAGATCAAGTACGAGGACATTTTGTGACCGCGATGATGAGTGCCCCTGGAGCTCCCTGTGCGATGGGGCCATACCAGGGCCAGGGACGACACCGCCCGCAGCTGGTCGCGCGGCCGCAGCCATATCGGCTGGCGCTCCTCGGCATCGCCAGCGACTACCTGATCCGCACGGCATCGGTGCTGAGCATACTCGCGGTACTCGGGGTGGCCGGCGCCGTGGCCGAGCAGCCAGCTCCCACCGTGGGAGCAGCGGCCACCGCGCCCACGCATCAGGTCGCCAGCCACCCGGCGCCGCGTCAGCACTGAGGTCCGTCGCTCGCGGGCCGAAGCCTCAGCACTGCGGTCCGTCGCTCGCGGGCCGCCGCGACAAATTCACCAACGGCGATTGAGGCGTACAGTGTACGTATGTCGGTTGAGATACGGGTCCCGGACACCGCCCGGTGGGCCCTTACCCACGGGTTGATCCGGCTGGTGCTGCGCCGCGAGGCGCGCACCGGCAACGCCAACACCCGGTTCCTGACCGATCCGGACGTGCGCGCCGACCCGTACCCGCACTACGAGAGCCTGCGCAATGGGAAGCCGTTCGCCCCCGGCCTCAGAGGAGGGGGAAACCGATGACGCGTGACCTCACCGGCACCTGCGGCACCTGCGACGGCACCGGCCCCATCACGATCGTCGAGGACTGACGCCAGCGGACGGCACGGTGGGGCCGGGGTGGCGGCGGGCAACCGCGAACGAGCCTCCGGCTGACGGACGTGCCCCGCGCGGGGCTCAGCGCTCGTCGAGGCTGTCCGGGATGATCAGGTGCAGGACGAGTCCGATCACCGACACCACGATCGCGCCCCAGAACGCTGCCCAGAAGCCGTTCACCGCGAACGACAACCCGACCTTGCCGGACAGCCAACCGACCAGCAGGAACAGCAGTGCGTTCACCACCAGCCCGACCAGCCCGAGGGTGAGCAGGTAGAGGCCACAACCGACGGTCTTGATCAGCGGCTTCAGCACCGCGTTCACCACACCGAAGATCAGTGCGACGACCACCAGCGTGATTACCTTGGTCTGGCCCGACCCACTCAGGAAGATCCCGGGGACGATCAGGGTGGCGATCCACAGGGCCACCGCGTTGACCGCAATCTTGATCGCAATGGCGACCATGGGCGTCTCCCGTGGGGGTGGGTGCCGATCGGACGGGCACGGGGCAGAGGGGCGGACGGACGAGACCATAGCGGAGCCCGTGACCCGCCCCGTGACGCAGCCCACAACCCGCTGTCAGTCCACCGACGCCTGATAGACGAGCGAGCGCAGCTGGGTGCTCACGGGATGGGTGCTCGACGGCATCAGCTGGGTGAAGAGCAGTGCGGTGAGCTCTTCCTTCGGATCGACCCAGAAGGCGGTGCTGGCCGCCACCCCAGGCGACTCGCCCTCGCTGGATGCCACCTTGGTCGCCGCCGCGTCGAGGATGACCGAGAATCCCAGACCGAACCCGACACCGACCAGCGGGGTCTCGGCGAACACCGGGCGGCCGAAGCTGTCCAGGTCGACCCCGCCGGGCAGGTGGTTGCGGGTCATGTAGTCGACGGTGCGGCTGCCCAGCACCCGCACGCCGTCCAGCTCGCCGCGACGCAACAGCATCTGGGTGAACCGGTGGTAGTCGACGGCGCTGGACACCAGCCCGCCGCCACCGGAGAACATCCGTGGCCGGCGCAGCGTGCGCTCCCCCAACGGACTGCGCACCAACTCCCCCGTCTCCGGGTGCGGGCTGTACAGCGCGGCCAGCCGGTGCGCCTCGGACTCCGGGGTGCCGAACGTGGTGTCGGTCATGCCGAGCGGCCCGAGCAGCGACTCGGCCAGGAACTCGTCCAGCGGCTGCCCGGAGACCACCTCGATGACCCGGCCCAGCAGGTCGGTGGCCACCGAGTAGACCCACTCGGTGCCGGGCTGGCTGACCAGCGGCAGCCCGGCCCACGCCGCACAGCAGGCCGCCAGATCGAAACCCGGCTTGGGTCCGAGCTCGAACCCGTTGGCGCGATAGATGGCATCGACCGGGTGCGCGTGATGGAAGCCGTAGGTGAGCCCGGCGGTGTGGGTGAGCAGGTGCCAGACCCGGATCGGCTCGGCGGCCGGGACCGTCATCGGTTTGAGCGCGGAGCCGCCGGCGTACACCCTGGGCTCCGCGAACTCCGGGAGATAGCGGCTGATCGGGTCGCTCAGCTCCATCCGGCCCTGCTCGACGAGCATCATCGCGGCCACCGAGGTGACCGGCTTGGTCATCGAGTAGATCCGCTACAGGGTGTCGGTCTGCACCGGCAGCCCAGCCTCGACGTCGCGCTGCCCCTGGGCACTGACGTGCACGACCTTGCCGCGCCGGGCGACCACCGTGAGCAGCCCGGCCAGCCGACCATCCTCGACGTAGCGGACGAAGTGCGTGTCGATCCGACCCAGCCGGTCGGTGTCCATGCCGACCTCGCCGGCGTTGACCTCAATCTCAGCTCGGCCACGCCCCGGCCCTACCGACACCCCCCGGACATGGACGTGCGCTAGCGTGCAGATGTGGCCACTACGTGGAATGACCTGGTCTCCTACGTCCGGGTGCGGTACGAGATCTTTCGGCAGACCGACCGCACGCTGGACTTCGAGCTGCCCACCACGAACGGACGTACCCAGCGGGTAGCCGTTCACCACGTCAGCGACGATCGTGTCGGTGGCGAGTGGATCCAGATCGAGTCACCGATCGCCAGGGCCGACGGCGTCGACCTGGCCAAGCTGTTGGAGCTGGCCGGCGAGTCGGTGGTCGGCGGGGTCGCGGTGGCCGGTGGGGTGGCCATGTTCCGACACGCCGCCGCGCTGTCCGAACTCACCCTGGCCGGGTTCGACCGCCCGTTCCAGCTGGTGGTGTCCAGGGCTGACGAGCTGGAGCACGAGCTCACCGGAGCCGACCACTTCTGAGCCGGTGGCCGCGCTGCCCACCGGCCGTCCGCCAGCTCGCGCTCAGCACGGCCAGACAGAGCAGCGCCGCGCCCGCCAGCCCCGCCGGACCCAACCGCTCCCCCAGCACCAGCGCACCGAGCC
>JALYVZ010000230.1 GCA_030852965.1 Actinomycetota bacterium
AGCCCGGGGAGCCGTGTCCCCTGGTGCTCACCGAGGACCGCTGGGCCGGTCGGCTGGCCGCCGCCGACTTCCCGGCCGCGGTGCACGCGCTCGGTCGGATGCGGCTGCCGAGGCGGGTGGATCACCGGGTGCCTCGGGTACGCCGGGACCTGGCATCCAGCCTCCGCAACACCGGCATCCGGGCACCCACGACGGACCGCAAGCGGCGGGGTGCCACCGATGGGGCCGAGGGCGCCGAGCTGGCGGCATTGCGGCGGGCCATCCGGGTGCACCCCTGCCACGGCTGCGACGACCGGGAGAGCCACGCTCGCTTCGCCGAGCGGTTGATCCGGCTGGACCGGGAAACCGAGCAGCTGCGGCAGAAGGTGCGCTCCACCACCCACTCCCTGGTGCGTTCCTTCGACCGGATCACCGGGCTGCTGCGCGAACGTGGCTACCTCGACGGCGACACGGTGACCCCGAACGGCACCACGCTGTCGCGGCTGTGGGGGGAGTCGGATCTGCTGACGGCCGAGTGTCTCCGGCACGGCATCTGGGACGCGCTGGCGCCGGCCGAGCTGGCCGCGGTGGTGTCCGCGCTGGTCTACGAGTCGCGCCGGGACGACAGCGGGGTGCCGAGGGTGCCACCGGGCCCGGTGGCCGAGGCGCTGGCGGCCACCACGGCGCTGTGGTCGGAGCTGGAGTCCGACGAACGCCGACACCGGGTGGAGCGCACCCGCGAGCCGCACCCGGGCTTCGCCTGGCCGATGCACCGCTGGGCCCATGGGCAGACGCTGTCGGCGGTGCTCACAGCAGCCGCGGAGAACGGGCAGGAGCTGGCCGCCGGTGACTTCGTACGCTGGTGCCGCCAGGTGATCGACCTGCTCGACCAGCTGGCCGCCGTCGCGGGATCCGAGCATCCGGTGGGGCGCGCCGCGAAGGCCGCCATCACGGCGGTCCGGCGCGGTGTGGTCGGCATCGGCGGTGGGTGATGAGCGGCGTCAGACACGCACCGCGGCGAACGCGGCTGTCAGCCGATCGGCCGAGCTTCCCAGCCCCCAGCGCCGCGCCAGCTCAGCCAGCGCGTCCGGGTCGACCGGCGCGGCCGGCAGCGTGTCGTCGCGGTCCAGGTGCACCGATGCGTCCGCCGCGACCCGGACCACGGGCTCGACCACCGCCAGGTAGTCCAGCGCTCCTGCGAGCTTCGCCCGGACGTTGGCGGCCAGCCGGGTGTCGGTCCGGTCGGCGAGCGCATCCCGCAGCTCCTGCCACGACCCGAACTTCGACACCAGGGCGGCGGCGGTCTTCTCGCCGATCCCGGCCACCCCGGGCAGCCCGTCGGAGGGGTCACCCCGCAGCATGGCCATCTCGGCGTAGGCATCCCCGGCTCGCTCGACGGGCACCCGGTACTTCGCCGCCAACTCGGCCGGGCCGAACACCTCGGCCTTGGCCAACCCGCGACCGACGTACACCACTCGCACCGGGTTGGGCTCGTCGCGGACCAGCTGCAGCAGGTCCCGGTCGCCGCTGACCACCTCCACCGGCATGTCGCGTTCCCTGGCACACAGGGTGCCGATCACGTCGTCGGCCTCGAATCCCGCCGCCCCGCCGGTGGCGATTCCGGCCGCCGCCAACACCTCCAGGATCAGCGGCACCTGGTGGGCCAGCCCGTCGGGCACCGACTCCGCCGGCCCGGCGCTGCCCACCGGTTCGCCGGCCGGTTCGTGGTCAGGACTCGACGTCAGCTGGCCAGGAGCCACCCGGTGGGTCTTGTACGACGGGATGGCCCGTACCCGGAACGCCGGCCGCCAGTCCAGATCCAGGCAGGCCACCAGCCGGGACGGGCGGCGCTCGTTGACCAGCCGCGACACCATGTCGGTGAACCCCCGCACGGCGTTGACGGGGGTGCCGTCCGGCGCGGTCACCGAGGCGGGTACGCCGTAGAAGGCCCGGAAGTACAGGCTCGCCGCGTCCAGCAGCAGCAAAGGTCCACGCACCCGGCACAGCTTGCCAGTGCCGATGCTTCGGCCCGCGAGCGACGGGCCGGGGAGACACCGAACCGACCCCCCCTTGGCTTCTGGAGTTCGGTGCCGGCACGATGTATGCGTGAACGCCTACCGTGAACAGGGCCCCGACAACTACGGCCGCCGGCCGGGTCAGTACCCGTTGCCCGCCGAAGAGGAACAGACGGTCGTCAACGCCGGCCGGCTGTGGGCCGGCGGCATGGCAGCCGCGGTGGTGTCGGGGCTGGTGGCCCTGGTGGGTCTGCTGGTGGCACGGGCGGTGTTCCAGGTGCCGCTGCTCTCGGCCAAGAGGTTTGGGGCATTCGGCGACTCCTCGACAGTGACCCTGGTGGTGCTCGCAGTCGCCGCCGCGCTGCTGGCCACCGGGCTGGCGCACCTGCTGCTGATCAGCACCCCGAGCCCGCAGTCCTACTTCGGCTGGATCGTCGGGCTGCTCACCGTGGCCGCCGTGGTGACACCGTTCCTGGGCACCGGCAGCGTGCCGGTGCGGATGGCCCAGGCGGTGATCTACCTGGTGATCGGCATTGCGATCGGCGGGCTGGTCAGCAACGCGGCCTCGGCCGCCAGCCGGACCACGGTCGCCCGGCGGTAGCGCGCTGGCCGGTGGGTCGCTCCACGCGGAGCGTGGTCGAGTGGCCGGGCCCGACGGCGAGTCAACGCCGCCCACTGCCTTGGGCCGAAGCAACCATGGCCCGGACCGGGCCAACTAGGCTGCTGCCATGGGTGTCGCTGTGGAGTTGCTTGCCGAGCGTCTACGCCGGGCCGCCGGGGAGGCGGCCGAACAGGGAATCGACCTGCTGGTCATCACCCCGGGTACCGACCTGCGCTACCTGCTCGACGTGCAAGGCAGCAGCCATGAACGGCTGACCGCGCTGGTGCTCGGGGCGGACGGGCACGCGGCACCGCCCGCTCTGGTCGTGCCGCGGTTGGAGGCACCGGGCTGGGCGGACGTGCCGTTGGCGGAGCTGGGCGTCGAGGTGGTGACCTGGTCCGACGGCGAGGACCCGCACCTGTTGGTGAGCGATCTGGCCGGGGGTCCACAACGGGTCGCGGTGGCCGACTCGATGCCGGCCGCACACGTCTTCGGGCTGCGTGACGCGCTGCCGGGCGCCCGCCAGACGCTGGCCGGGGGAGTGCTCGCCGAGCTGCGGATGCGCAAGGACGCCGCCGAGATCGCCGAGCTGCGGGCCGCTGGCATCGCGATCGACCGGGTGCATTCGCGGATGGGCGAGTTCCTGCGCCCCGGGCGCACCGAGGCGGCGGTCGGCGCCGATATCGCCGAGGCGATCGTGGCCGAGGGGCACACCCGCGCCGCCTTCGTGATCGTCGGGTCTGGTCCGAACGGGGCGAGCCCACACCACGACGTGTCCGACCGGGTGATCCAGCCCGGAGACGTGGTCGTGATCGACATCGGCGGCCCGCTGGCGTCAGGTTACAACTCCGACAGCACCCGCACCTACGCGGTTGGCGCCGAGCCCCGTGCCGAGGTCAAAGAAATCTACGAGGTGCTGCAGGCCGCCCAGGAGGCCGCGTGTCGATCGGTCCGCCCTGGGGTGAGCGCCGAGCACGTGGACGCCTGCGCGCGGCAGATCATCGCGGATGCCGGGTTCGGGTCCCGGTTCATCCACCGCACCGGGCACGGCATCGGGCTGGACGTGCACGAGGACCCCTACATCGTGGATGGCAACCGGCGTGCGCTGGAGCCAGGGATGGCGTTCAGCGTCGAGCCCGGCATCTACCTTGATGGCCAGTGGGGCGCCCGCATCGAGGACATCGTGGTGGTCACCGAGGATGGCGGTGAACGGCTCAACAACCGACCCCGCGAGCTGGTGGTGCTCTAGCTCCAGACGGGTGATCGATGACCTTAGCGGTTCGGCGAGCCAAGCCTGGACAGCAACCTGCCGCAGGCTGAATACTGTCCCTGAGGAACGGCGAGTCTGAGGAGTCGCGAGCGTCACACGCTGCAGGTCTCCTTGATCCCGTCTACGGTCGTCGTACCCGCCGTAGTAGGTTTCTGAGGCAAACGGCGGACCTGGGGGTCGAGTACGGATGTCCCGATCGGTGGACAGCGGCAAGGCGCGAGTGCTGGTCGTCTCCGGCAGTGTGGGGGCCGGCCACGACGGCGCCGCCGACCAGCTGATTGACCGCCTGGATGCGCTCGGGGTGGCCTCGGACCGTCGTGACTACCTGGATGCGGTGTCATGGTTCGGGAGGATTGTGCTGCGCGACGGCTACTCGCTCAGCATCGGGTACGCCCCTCGGTTCTTCGACTGGCTGTTCGACAACCTGGAGCGCACCGGCTGGGTTCAGCGGGTGACGCTGTTGCTGTGCTGGACAGCCCGGTTCCGGATGCGACGCTGGGCCCGTGGCCGCGAGGTCGTGGTCTCCACCTACCCGCTGGCCAGCCAGACCCTCGGCATGCTGCGGGGCAGCGGTGAGCTGGACGCCGTCGTGGTGACGTATCTGACCGATCCCGCCGTGCACCGGATGTGGGTGCACCCGCACGTCGACCACCATCTCACGGTGACCGAGGCAACCTCGCGGATGGGTCGGCTGGTCTACCGAACCCCGATGCGCGCCGTGGGCGGACTGGTGTCGCCCCGGTTCGGGGAGCGGCTGTCCGCGGACCGACGGCGCGCACTGAGGGACGAGCTCGGGCTGCGTGACGACCGGCCGGTCGTGCTGCTGGTCGCCGGCTCGCTCGGGTTGGGAGAGGTTCCCGACGCGGTGCGTGAGATCGCCGGCGCCGGCGCCCAGGTGCTGGTGCTCTGCGGGCGAAACAACCGGTTACGCGCGCAGTTCACCACCGAGGACGAGGGCGTGCTTGCGTTGGGTTGGCGGGACGACGTGCCGGACCTCATGGCGGTGGCCGACGTGCTGGTACACAACGCCGGTGGCCTGACGCTGACCGAGGCGCTCACCGCGGGGCTGCCGGCGATCACGTTCCGGCCGATCCCCGGACACGGCACCGCAAACGCCGCGACCCTCGCCGAAGCCGGCCTGGCCCCGTGGCCCAAGGATCATGCGGAGCTGGCGGCGACGGTGCGTGAGCACGCGACGTTGCGTCGTGACCCGAGTGCGGTGGTCCGGGAGACCGACGCTGCCCAGGTGGTGGTCGGGCTGCTCGCCGGGCGCGAGCGCCCGACGCAGCGCACCGCCTGAGGTCCGTCGGCGTAGGGTTGGAACGGTCATGGGTGTAGTTGTACTGGTGTCGCTGCTGGCGGCGGGGTGCTTCGGGGTGGCGTCCGTGCTGCAACACGACGGCGCCCGGAGGGTCCGCCGCCGCGCTCCGCTGCACCCGGGCCTGGTGGCGGACCTTGTTCGCAAGCCAGGCTGGCTCCTCGGTATCGGCGCCCAGGTGGTCGGGGTGGCCCTGCACCTGTGTGCGGTGAACCTCGGTCCGTTGTCGCTCGTGCAGCCGGTACTGGCGGTCGGGCTGGTGATTGCGTTGGCGGTGCAGCGGCTGTCCGGCCGCCGGGTGTCCCGGCGGGCGATGTTTGCCGCCGGACTCGTGGTGCTCGGGCTGGCGGTGTTTCTCGCGGTGCAACCGCCCCAGGTTCTCGACGCGCCAGCCGACGCGCAGAGATGGCTGCCCGGGCTGCTCCTTGCCGGGGTATTGCTGGGCGGCACGTTGGTCGTCGGCCTGCGGTCCCGGGACGGCTTGCGCGGCATCTGTCTGGGCGCCGCAGCGGGCACGTTGATGGCCACCTCCGCGGCGATGGGCAAGGCTTGGGGCGCGCTGCTGATGGCCGGTGGGCCGCCGGCCGTGCTTACCGGCTGGCAGCTGTGGGCGGCCGTGACCTGTGGTCTCGGTGGGGCGCTGCTGAGCCAGGCGGCGTTCCAGGCGGCCCCGTTGGGCGGGTCACTGGCCGCGATGATGGCCATCGACCCGGTGGTCGGGGTCGGGTTGGGTGTCGTGGTGTACGGCGAGTCGTTCGCAACTCCGGTCAGCTGGGCCCCCCGGTGCCTCGGGCTGCTGTTCACCTTGGTCGGTGTGGTACTGCTCGCCTGGAGCCAGCGTGAGGATCCCCGCCGGCCCCGGCCGACTCTCCCGTTGCTGGTGGGCGACGGCACGACCGCGCGCGGATAACGGCGGGTACCTACCGCGCCCGCGGATCGGCGCAGCCTGGTGTCGCGGGGTTGCGGCCTCGCGCCGTCCATGCCGATGGAGAAGAACAGGTCGGTAGTGCCAGTCGCCACCACGGCCGGAGCGGTGAGCTGGGTCATCGCAGCGCTGGGCAGCGCGGCTCGATCGTCCAGCGGGGTGGGCAGGAGCATCGGCGGGTTCCGCGCGTTCCCGAACGATGCGGTCCGGACGGACGCGGTGCTGCGTGACGCGGCCCGAACCGACGCGGTTCCCGACGATTCAGTCCCGACCGGTGCCCTCCGGTGCGGTCCGGTTGTCGGTGGCGCGGCTCGGGGCCGTGGTCGGCACCGGCGGACGGCGGCCGAGCCGGCGTGTGCCCTCGGCCACCGGATCCTGCTCGTCGTCGGGATCGTCGCGCTGGCGGTCAACCTGCGCTGCGTGGTGACCAGCCTGTGAGCCATACTCGGGAGGTGACCAGGGCCTGGGGTTTCTCTGGCCTGCTCGCCGGGCTAGTCACCACACTTCCTGTCGCGACGTCGCCGTCGTCGGTGCCGCGGCACCCGCGCTCGCCCGGCGACTCGGGCCGGAGCGGTTGGTGGCCGCTGCGATGCTGGCCGCCGCCGCAGGGTCGACGCTGCGCGCAC
>JALYVZ010000056.1 GCA_030852965.1 Actinomycetota bacterium
CCGTATGGTGGTGGGCTGCCGCAGCGGGGGTCTGAGTCGTCACCGTTCGGTGGTGGGCTGCCGCAGCGGATGAAGTGAGCCGCCAGTGCAGCAGAGCGAGCGCGAGCCGCGGCCATGGTGGTCAGAACCATGATGAGCAGCAAGGGCGTCTCGCGGTGGTCGACGCCTCAGGTCAACCAACAATGGTGAGGAAGTGGCCAACGAGGCAGAGCGCTCCGGTAAAGCTCCGCGAGGCGTCGCAGTGCCGAGCCTCCGCGGCAGGGTCGTACGTGGGGTCGTCCCGCACCTCGAACCGGATAGGGACTTTGCTCTCGGACATGCAGCCGCGCCGTCACCCGCTCTGGCGTGTGACGGGCAGGAAGGCGTCCATCAGGTCGATCCGCGACCACAGCAGCGGACCGTCGCGGCGAATCAACCCGAGTTCCACGAGCTTGTTCACGTCCCTGGTCAGGGTCTTGTCGGTCTTGGTCGCGTACATCTCGGCCAGCTCCGCCGTGAGCCGGCGGACCTCCGTGCGCCGCAGGCCGCGGTCGGTGGGCATCGAGAGTGCCAGGGCGCGCTGCCGGGACTGGGTCGGCCCGTCGACCGTCGTCGCCATGGTCTGGTGCACGTAGTTGACCCAGGCGATGTTGCGCTGAGCCTGCTGTACTCGGTCGATCTGCTCGCGTAGCATCTCGACGAGCCCCTGCGCGGAGTAGGTGAGGAAGCCGCGCACGTCGCGGTCCCGGGAAGCCCGGTCGAGACACTGGTAGTAGCGGCCGCGGGTCCGGTTGTAGTGGTCGGGCAGCAGGTTGCTCGACCACTACGGCACGACAGCTGAGTTCGCAAGGATCGCGCACTCCAGCAGCCGTGCGGTCCGTCCGTAGCCGTCGCCGAAGGGGTGGATCCAGGCGACGTCGAGGTGGCCGAGGGTCGCGGCGAGGAAGGAGTGGAAGAACCGCATCTCGACAGACGTATCGCGGTCGTCCAGCGGGGCGAGCAGCTCGCAGAGCCAGCAACACAGCCGGTCCACCAGGTACTCGACGTCCTGGGGTGGGGCGCCCCGGTAGTTGCCGGCGACCAACCGCCTCTCGGTGTACTCGCCCGCACCACGTGATCGTCGACGTCGAGGCCGGCCAGGATGACCCGGTTCTGTTCCCTGAGCCACTCCGGGGTGGCGACGAATGGCTTCCCGGCGCGAGAGGTCTCGTCGATCCGGCGCAGACCCTCCATCACGTTCTCCACCTCGCGTTGGAGGTACTCCCGCGACGGCGGCAGCCGGCGGCGCGACTCCAACAGCTCGTGCACCTCCTGCTCGGTGAGCGTGTTGCCCTCGATCGCCGTGGTGGCCACTGCGCCCTTCACGAGGTAGACCTCCGACTGCATCACCCACCTGCTGCGCGACACCGGTCGCTACCCGCTCACGGGGCAAGGCGACGTCAACACCTACAGCGTGTTCGCCGAGACCTTCCGCACGATCATCGCCCCCAACGGTGCAACCGGCATCATCACTCCTACGGGCCTGGCGACTGACAAGACGACCGCCCCGTTCTTCGGCGACACATTGGAGACCAAGCGGTTATGGGCATTCTACGACTTCGAGAACGAAGCCAAGATCTTTGCGGGTGTTCACCACGGCTACCGCTTCGCCATCACCGCAATGAACGGCGTGGCGCGGACCGCCTTCCGGACTCGGTTCGCGTTCTTGATCCGCCATCTCGCCGACGTGCCGGAGCGCCGGTTCGAGCTAGCGCCGGACGAGGTGCTGGCGATGAATCCTAATACCGGCACGTTGCCGATGTTCCGGACACGCACCGACGCGGACATCACTCTCGGTATCTATAGCCGCCACCCGGTGCTGATCCTCGACGATGCACTCGAAGGCAACCCGTGGAAGCTCTCGTTCTGCCGACTGCTCGACATGGCAAGTGACTCAGGGTTGTTCCACCAGCCGGAGAAGCTCGGTGACGCCGAGTCAACGGCTGGTCGTACCGACGTGGAGAGCAGGAGTACCTGCCGCTGTACGAGGCGAAGATGCTGGGACACTTCGATCACCGCTTCTCCACTTACCGTGACGCCACGCAGGCCCAGCTCAACGTTGGTTCCCTGCCCCGCCCGACCGTCGCGCAGCACGACGACCCGGACATCGAACCGCTGGCGCGGCACTGGGTCGCCCGTGCGTCCGTCGAGAAGCAGCTCAAAGGCCGATGGGACCGCGACTGGCTGCTCGGCTGGCGCGACATCCCCAAGGCAAATCAGATGCGCACCTTCATTCCGTCCGTACTGCCGACCAGCGCGGTCGGTCACGTCTTCCCGCTCGCGTTCCCCGCCGAGCCGACACACGGACCGCTGCTGCATGCAGTCTGGTCGTCCTTGGTGGTCGACTATGTGGCCCGGCAGAAGCTCAGCGGCACCCACATGACGTACGCCGTGACCAAGCAGCTCGCCTGCCTCACACCGGCCACCTTCGCCGAACCCGCCGCTTGGGAAGCCGACCGCACTCTGGCCGCCTGGGTCATCCCTTACGTGCTTGAGCTTTCCTATACCTCCTGGCGCCTCCAGTCCTACGCGCGGGAGATGGGCGACGAGGGCCCGCCGTTCCGCTGGGATCCTGAGCGACGCGCCCTACTCCGAGCCGACCTCGACGCCGCTTTCCTGCACGTCTACGGCCTGACACGATCCGAGGCAGAGCACGTGCTCGACTCGTTCTTCGTCGTCCGTAAGTACGAGGAGCGCGACCACGGCGAGTTCCGCACCCGCCGTCTCGTGCTCGACGCCTACGACCGGATGGCCACCGCCATCGCTCGTGGCGGACACGGCTGGACCCCGCTCGCAGACATCCCCGCCGGCCATGGCCCCCGCCGCCCCGCGACCTGAGGAACCCCCGAAACCCCAACGTCCGCCGCCTACCGCCCAAGTACTTGTAGATTACGGGCGTCGTAAAGTCCAAGAGTCGGGACGACGTGTTCTGGTTGTTGCCCTTCCAACCCGAGTCCGATCTCGTTGACGCCCGCGCTCGAAGCCGCGCCGCGCCGTCGACCGTGTGCTCGTCAAGCTTCGAGCCGGAAGCATGCCCGACGACGTCGAACTCGAGCACGTGGACGTGGACGTTAAAGAGGAAGCAGGCAGGCGTGGCAGCGGTGGGACCGCTGCTGGCCGGTGAGGAGCAGAACACGGCGGCGGCCGCGCAGTTGGCGGATGAGGTTGCGTGCTTCGCCAACACCCCGGGCGGCGGAGCGCTGATCGTCGGTGTCGAGAACCGAACCGGAGACCTGCTCGGGACCAACCTCAACCAAGACTGGCTGCGACACAGCATCTACACCCGGGTGGACCTGGCGCCGCTCGTCGAATGCGCGAGGTCAACGGGGTGCGGCTGCTCGTCGTGTACGTCGCACCCGCGAGTGAGCCCGTCGAGGACACCCACGATCGGATCATGTGGTGGGTGGGCAAGAACAGCGTGCCCGTCGACCGCGCGGAGTGGTGGCTGCACCGTCAGGACCAGTCGGGCCACGACAGTATGGCCATCGCCACGACCTGAACGGTCGTTGACGTCAATCCAGCCGCTGTGACGGTCGCCAACCGCTACCTTCGCAGCGGCGGGAGCGGCGACTCCGTCGCGACACTAGCGCCGACCTGCTGTGCAGACTCGGTGTCCTTCGACCGGACGGCTGTCTCACGCAGGTGGGTGCGCTGTTGTTCTGCGCCGCCGATCGCACTTACCTGTCGATGTCGGTCATCGACGTAGAGGGCGGCGACGTCGTTCTGCGACCGCAGGATCTCTCGGGGCTCAGCGTGCTCGAACAACTCGCGGCGGTCGAGGCACGCCTGGAGACGGTCAACACCGAGGTCACTATCCGGGGCGGATTCGCGGAGTCGAGCGTCCGTCGGCTTCCGCCGGCCTCGGTGCGTGAGGCCGTGCTGAACGGCCCGGCGCACCGGGACTGGATGTTGCCCGATCGGTGTCCATCACGTGGGTTCAGGCCGATTCGGCTATGCAGGTCGTCAGCCCCGGCGGGTGCGTCGGCGGCATCACGGCCGAGACCGTTCTCACCCAGCGGTGCTTGCGCTCGACTCCTGCGCGAGCTGGCTCCAGCCTTCCGCAGGCGTCCAGGACGGCGCTCGGTCAAGTTCGCTTCTCGCGCTGGTGGCGGTTCGCCAGGTAGGCGTGGACCGCGTGTCGGCTCGACCGCCAGGTGCCATCGGACGCCATCTCGGCATCGAGCCGACCGCGACGAGCGGCTTGTCGCAGCGCCTCGTAGGAGACGGTCTCATCGGCGAGCGAGCGTAGCGGTACGAGCCGGGCAGGGCCGGCGATGTTGGGGACCACGAACCGATGGAGGTTGTCGATGACCGAGCGAGCGATCAACTCAGCCAGCGCCCCCGGGTCGCCGTTGTCCGTGCGATCCAGCGCGGCCAGATAGCGATCTCGGTCCCGCTTGAACACGATCGCCGGCGGATATCCGAGCCGGGCGAGGATCAGGTTGAGCAGCAGACGCCCGGCTCGGCCGTTGCCGTCGATGAATGGGTGGATGTGTTCGAACTCGCAGTGCAGCGTCGCCAGCCTGACCGGCATGTCCTCGGCGACGATCTTGCCGGCACGGACGTTCCCGCCGAGTTCGTCGACGTCCGCCACCCACTGATGTACCTGTGCCGGGACGTCGGTCCATTCCGGAGGTGTCATGCCGGCGTCGAACGGTCGGATGTCGTGGCGGCGAAACGCGCCCGGACCTTCGTCGGGGCCCGCGTCGGGATGTGGCGACACCTCCCAGACCTTGGACATGGCCAGCCGGTGGACGTGACGTACTTCCGTCACCGCCAGAAAGTGATCGCCGCACCAGTCTCCGGGTTCGACGGCTTGGCCGTACACCCAGCGCGCCGCCTCGCCATGGCCAAGGACCAGGACAACTAAGCCAAGTTGATACAGTCCAATGCCAGCGAATGCGACAGGACAACTTCGAATGCCCATCTCGGTGATCCTCAGCTTGCCGAGTCCTTCGACACCCACCGACGCATCGTGCACGAGGAACGAGTGATGGACGGCGGGACCGGTGACGGAGTCTCGGGGGAGCGGGGGTCACGTCACCGGCCCCGCCAGCTCTAATTGACCAGCCGCCGCTGGCCCGGTCGGAACAACTCGACCGCCCGGTGCACCGCGGCGCGGCCGCGGCGGCGGGCCCCGGGACCACCTGGTGCCCGCACATCGCCTCGTAGTGCCCGCGCGCCTGGCCACGCACGCGACCGGACTCGGTGATCGTGCTCGCGCCGATCGGCCTGACAGGTCATCGGCAACGCCTCGGCCGCGCGGATCAGCCTCGGCCAGTCCCGCTCGTTCCGTCCGACGCTCTCGGTCATCACGAACCCGCCGCCATCACGAACCCGCCGCGCCTTGCTCGGCCAACCACTCGGCGCGCCGGGCGATCGACCACAACGAGCACGGCCACCGTGGCCTACCCAACGCCGTGGACGAACACCCAGCACAGTGCCCGGTCGCGTCCGCGGCATGCTCGGCCAGCAGCCGCACCCACCCCCGGTCACTGCACCTCACCAACAGCAACGCCGCGGCACCGACTACGCCGGCCGTGGCGTCACGGTAGTCGCGCGACCCGCCGGTGGTCACGGTGCTTGGCCGATCAGGTAGGGCTATCATCGGTGCTCCAGATTGAGGGGCGCCCACCCAGAGGCGGGACGTTCCACCACCATAGAACTGGACGTCCAGTTTTGGAACGGGCGTGACGCTTATGTACCCATTCGGGCTAGTGGTATGGGTAGGGAGGCATGTCGTGACGCAGGAGAACGGTCCCGGTAGCTCGGTGGTGCGGCGATGGCAGCTCGGCGAGACGCTACGGCAGCTGCGCGAGCAGGCGCACCTCACCCACGACCAGGTCGCCGCCGCCCTGCGCGACGGGCCCGGCAAGTGGTCGCGGCCCAAGCTCTCGCGCATCGAGAACCGGCAGCAGGGCGTGCGGCCCGGCGAGGTGGAACGCCTGCTGGACCTCTACCGGGTCACCGATCCCGAGCTGCGGCGCACGTTGGTTGAGCTGGCCAGGCTGTCCCGGGACCGGGGCTGGGTGGTCGACATCCGCGCCAGCCTGCCGCAGCCGTTGCATCGACTCCTGGACTGGGAGGCCGCCCTGGTGGCCAGCCGCCAGTTCGAGACGTTGCTGGTGCCCGGCCTGCTGCAGACCCCGGAGTACGCCAGGGCGCTGATCACCGGGATCCACCCGACGCTGTCCCAAGATGAGGTGGAGCGCCTGGTGGCCGCCCGGATCGCCCGCCAGCAGATTCTGTCCCGCGACGTCCCGCCCCAGCTGCACGTGATCCTGGACGCCGGGGTGCTGGAGCGCCCAGTGAAGTCGGCCCAGGTGATGCGCACCCAGCTGCGCCGGCTCGCCGAGGCCACCGAGGCGCCGCACATCACCATCCAGGTGTTGCCGAAGAGCGTCGGGGCCAGCCCGGCGCTGCAGGGGCCGTTCACGGTGCTGACCCCGCCCGAGCCGATGCCCGACCTCGGCTACGTGGAGGGCACCGGCGGCGCGAGGTACATCGAGGACCGCGACCCGGTCCGGGACCTCACGCTGCGCTTCGGTGTACTCTCTGAGCAGGCCTTGCGCCCGGACGAGTCGGTGCGGCACATCCTCGATGCGGCGGAGGGCTACCGTTAGCTCGGTTCGTCCGCAGGAGGTGACCGATGGCCGTCAGCGACAGCGCATTCAGCGGCCTCACCTGGCGCAAGAGCAGCTTCTCCGACGGTGGCGGCGGCGCCAACGGCGGCGGCGCGGACTGCGTGGAGGTCGCCGCCCTCCCCAGCGGTGAGATCCTCGTTCGGCACAGCAAGCAGACCGACGGTCCGGTCCTGCGCTTCACCCGCGCCGAGATGAACGCCTGGGTTCGAGGCTGCCAAGCCGGCGAGTTCGACGACCTCTGCTAACCCCGCATCTCACACATGAGGGAAGTTGGGGCGTTGTCGGCGCGTCGCCTTGATCATGTTAGCGCGGGACGAACACCCCAACACCCGCGCGATCACCTTGATCGGCATCTTCTCCGCCCGATACAACCGGCGGATCTCAGCCCAGTCCTCCACGCACAACACCGTCCTCCCCATCTCGGTGCGAGCCAGGGTCACGGCCCAGGGGGTCAATACCGGGTCCGGCAACATCGTTGTCGACGAGTACCAACGGGCGAAGGACATCCTGCTGGTGGTCCACCCGCTGGTCACCACCACGTTCGGATTTTGGTTCGGCGCTCAAGGCAAGGATCAGGCCCAGACCCGGGCAGACCAAGCCCACCAACAGCTCACCGCCGTTGTGGCCGCGTCGACTGATCCCGAGATCCTTCAGAAGGCCAAGACGAGCAGCCCACACGCGTTCCCGGAATAGAGCGCTGGTCGACACGGTCGGTGACTACGATCTCGCTGCGTGAAGCCAGGAGGTCTGATCTCGCAGACGGTGCGTCGTCCGGTGTCTCTGGACGCGGTGGTGGTGATTCCGGGGATCATGGGAAGCGCATTGCGGGAGCGCGAGCGCGAGCTGCGGGGTCTCCAGAAACTGGGTTGGTACGGCCGAGCCCAGTCCAAGCGGAGCTCGACTGATGATCGGGTATCAGCGCGTGGGTGTCGCGCCTCCTTCTCTTAACGCACAGCATGAGGAGGAGGAGGAAAGACCGCCATGGCTGAGAACAAGGGGATCTGGCAGGCGCACGACGCCGGGCACCCAGCGTGTGGAACCACGATGTCGACGCCGGACGCGGCGGCCTTCGACCCGATCTTCTGGTTCTTCCACGCGAACTGGGATCGCCCCACCCCAATGCAACACCGGCCGGTTCCATCTCTGTGGCCGGTACGCTGCCTACGTGGCCAACTCGCCTGACCTTGAAGCCCGGGTGGCCGCGCTGGAGGCCCGCCTCGAGGAGGTGGCCGCCGACGCGGTCGCCGCCCGGCACCTGGCCGCCGGTGCCGACCGGGACGTCTCCGAGGTCCGGGCCGAACTGCGCGCACCCACCAGCGCACTCAACGCCTTGCGGGAGACCCAGGTTGAGCAGGGGCAAGCGATGAACCAGGGCTTCGCTGAGATGCGCGGCAAGCTCGACCAAACGGCCGGCGGCCTGGAACTGATCGGCGGCCTGCTCAACACGCTGATCGCCCGAGACACCGACCAACAGCGGCGGACACCCTGCCCGGCGAGTGACCCGTGTCGCGATCTGCTGCGCCTGGTTGAGGCAAACCGTGCAAGAGACCCTCGCGGTAGGTCCGCTGGGCGAGAGGACGAACAAACGAACGATGCGCGGCTCCATGAAGGGCAAGAGGCGGCGCGCCACTGGGAGATACCGCGCCGCGAATGGGCAGCCGTACCGACGGCAGGGCGCGGCGCTGCAGGACGCCTACCTCCCCGAGATGCGGGGCTACCCGGACGCCGACCCAGTGACGGGCCGCAGTACTGTCAGGTCTGTGCAGAGCGCGCGCTGTGATCGAGCAGCTGCTCCCGGCCGAATGGCAATGTGCCTCGGCCGCCTCCGCACGTCCTGATTCGCTGACGAAGAGGCCCCGACCAAGGTGCCTCCCTTCCCGGTGGCATCCGGCCGGGACCAGGAGGGACAGTCCGTGGCCCGCAGTTTCTTGACGACCGCGATTCCATACGTCAATGGGAGTCCTCATATCGGTCACGCGCTGGAGTTGGTCCAGACAGACGTGCTCGCTCGGCACCGCCGGCAGCGCGGTCACGAGGTGCGTGCTCAGACCGGAACCGACGACAATGCGTTGAAGAATGTTCAGGGAGCTGAAGCGCAGGGCCTTCCGGTGAGTGAGTACGTCGAGCGAGTGGCTACTCGTTTCGCTAGCCTGAGCGGCCCCCTTGACTTGTCTTTCGACGACTTCATCAAGACGAGCTCAGACCCTCGCCACAAGCCTGGTGTGGACAAGCTCTGGGCCGCTTGCGCGCAGCGCGGCGACTTCTATCGCAAGAGTTACTCTGGTCTCTATTGCGTAGGCTGTGAGCTCTTCTACCAGCCTGGCGATCTTGTTGACGGCCGGTGTCCTGAGCACGGCACTGTTCCAGACAGGGTCGACGAGAACAACTGGTTCTTCAGGCTCAGTCGCTACCAAGACAGATTGGTTGAGCTGATATCCACTGGTGCCCTGCGGATTGAGCCCGCTCACCGGAGACGGGAGGTGCTTTCGTTCATCGAGTCGGGACTCGAAGACTTCAGCGTCTCGCGCAGCGTGGAGCGCGCCCGAGGTTGGGGCATACCGGTACCAGGCGATCCTGAGCAGGTGATATATGTCTGGTTTGATGCGTTGGCCAACTACATCACCGGGCCCGGCTACGGCACGGACGATGAACGCTTCGGATACTGGTGGGATCAGGCTGACGAGCGGATCCATGTGATCGGCAAGGGGATCATTCGGTTTCACGCGGTGTACTGGCCGGCCATGCTGCTGTCGGCGGGAGTTCGTCTGCCCAGCACAATATTCGTTCACGAGTATCTGACCGCCAACGGTCGGAAGATCAGCAAGTCCGCCGGGAATGCGGAAGATCCCGCCGACATCGTCGCGCGGTTCGGAACCGACGGCTTGCGGTGGTGGATGCTGAGTGACGTTGCCAGAACTGGCGACACGGACTATACAACTGAGCGACTCGTTACCAGGTCCAACGAAGACCTTGCCAACAACATCGGCAATCTGGTCAATCGCACCGTGTCCATGACTCGCCGGTACCGCGACGGTGTGATACCGGCCATGGCGATTGACAACTCTGCCGCACGTGATCTCCGTAGGGCGCGCGCGGAGGCGTCGGCAACCATCGATCAAGCACTGGCGACGTTCGACTTCCGACGAGCGGTGGAAGCCGTGACGAAGATAGGCGACGAGGCAAATCGCTACGTCGAAGCTCTGGCGCCCTGGGCGCTGGCAAAGGCTGAGCGCAAAGACGGATCTGCACCCGAGGCGCTCGACACGGTGCCACTCGACACGGTGCCACTCGACACGGTGCCACTCGACACGGTGCCACTCGACACGGTGCCACTCGACACGGTGCTGGGAGAGTTGGTGGCGACCTGCCGAGACATGGCAGAGCACCTGACTCCCTTTCTGCCGCAAGCAGCGCAACGGATCGAGAACCAGTGCGGCAATGGCGGACCTGAGGTAGCCGAACCAGCCCCGGTCTTCGCGAAGTTGGAGGCTCCTTAAGAGACGGGCACCCCATGAATGCGCTGACCACCGGTGACGTGCGTCGCTGCCGCGCCTGATGCGCGCACCCGACCGGCTGCGCAAAAATCTCGTCTCGAGCCTGTAGTAGAGCGCCCTGCCCGTTCGTCATCCACCTGACGAACGCGAGAGGAGAACGCTCATGGACATGGTCACCGGTGTGCAGGTAGCGGTCGTACTGGCCGTCCCGATACCACGCGAGCAGATGTGGGACTTGGTCACCGCGGTGAGTC
Source organism: Actinomycetota bacterium (assembly GCA_030852965.1). GTDB lineage: Bacteria > Actinomycetota > Actinomycetes > Mycobacteriales > Pseudonocardiaceae > Pseudonocardia. Next base: position 10,411 of record JALYVZ010000056.1, read on the forward strand.
GGATCGGCGAGTGGAGCCCGGAGACTACCGGCGGCAGCTGGTGCGACGGCGCCCAAGGCCCGACTCGGGGTGCCCGATTCGTCGGCCACAACCGGTTTCCCAACGGATTTGAAAGTACGGTGACCTGCGTGGTCATCGAAGCGGAGCCGCCGAGTAGTTTCGCGTGGACGGTTCTGGACGACGCCGGTCTGGTCGGCTCAACGTGGCGCTATGAGCTGCGCGAGGGCGGCGAGCCGGGGAGCGCCCTGGTCCATCACTCGTTCACCCATGGCCCCGGCGCCAGCGGCGCCCGCGAGGGGGCCGAGGCCGATCCGCGGGCGTTTCATGGCCGTCTGGTCGCCCTGTGCCGAAACATGACCACCACGATCACCGCGATGGCCGCCGCCGATTCCGCGACAGGAGCATCCCGATGAGGTACTTGATGCTGGTGTGCACGGACCCGAGCTACACGCCAAGCCAGGACGACGGCGCCCCGGTTGTGGAGGACTGGGTTACCGAGATGGACGGCAAGGGGATCCGGCTGATGGGCAACCGCACCCGGCCGGCGAGCGATGCGACCACGGTTCGCGTCCGCAACCGTGAGGTGCTGCTGACCGACGGCCCGTACGCGGAGACCAAGGACCAGATCGCGGGCTTCGACATCCTCGAGTGCGCCGACCTCGACGAGGCTATCGATGTCGCGTCCAAGCATCCGATGGCCTGGGCCGGGATGATCGAGCTGCGTCCGTTCTGGCCCGAAGACCAAGACTAGCAGCTAAGACGGGCGACGCTGGTGGCAGCTCAGGTGCAGGACCGGATCGCCGGGATCTACGCCGACGGGTGGAGCCGGATCGTGGCCACCATGATCCGGTTCACCGGCGGCGACTGGGACCTGGCCGAGGAGTGCGCGCAGGACGCGTTCGCGCAGGCACTCCAGAAGTGGGCGGTATCAGGGGTACCGGAGCAGCCACTGGCGTGGCTGACGACCACAGCACGCCACCGCGCGATCGACCGGATGCGCCGCGTGTCGAGCGAGGCGGCGAAGCTACGGGAGGTGGCCGCGATGGATCTGGAGCCGCCGCCTTACCCGAGCGACAGCGAGATCCCGGACGAACGCCTGGAGCTCATGTTCACCTGCTGCCATCCGTCGCTGAGCCTGGAGGCCCAGGTGGCGTTGACCCTGCGGAGCGTGGCCGGCATGAGCACCGCCGAGATCGCGCGTGCATTCCTGGTGCCGGAACGCACCATGGGCCAGCGTCTCTTTCGAGCCAAACAGAAGGTCGCGCACGCGGGCATCCCGTTTCGGGTGCCGCCCGCGCGCCTGTTGCCAGACCGACTTCCGGCCGTACTCCATGTGCTCTATCTGCTGTTCAACGAAGGATACGGAGACCCCCGGAAGGCCCGGCTGTGCCAGGAGGCCGTCCGTCTTGCGCGGGTGCTGACGGTGTTGATGCCCGACGAGCCCGAAGCCCACGGAATGCTCGCGCTGATGTTGCTGCACGATGCCCGGCGGCCGGCGCGCATCGACGCGGCCGGCGATCTGGTCACGCTGGCCGAACAGGACCGCTCGCTGTGGGATCAGGTGCAGATCGCGGAGGGTGCCACGATCTGCGAACAAGCATTGCGCCAGCGCAGGGCTGGGCCGTTCCAGCTTCAGGCGGCCATCGCGGCGTGCCATGCCACCGCGCCGGTCGCGGCCCAAACGGACTGGCCACAGATCGTGGGGCTGTACACGCAGCTTGCGCGCATCGCACCGAGCGTGATCGTGGATCTGAACCGTGCCGTCGCGATCAGCATGGCCGACGGTCCCGAGGTGGCGCTAGCACTGGTCGACGCGATCGCCGAGTCCGGACAGCTCAACGACTACTACCTGTTGCACGCCACCCGCGCCGACCTGTTGCGACGGGCCGGCCGCATGCAGGAGGCGACCGACAGCTACCGCGCGGCACTCGACCTCGCACCCACCGACGCCGAGCGCCGCTTCCTGCGCAACCGGCTGTCCTCGTCAAGTCCCTCTCGTAGGAGCAATTGTCAAGACCTGCGAATCGTGATCTTTTAGGCAGCTGATGGAGGGGCGTGTTCATCGGGTCGCTCGACGACTGGCCATCCTCGAACCGGCTGCCGGCCCGGACCTGGGCGACCAGGTGGGGCGCGGAACCCGCGCAGCCGCACCTTCCAACCGGCCGCCGCCGAGACCGCTACGCCGACTCCGGCGCGAACCCTCCCCGTTCAGACCGCATCGTCATTGCGCCATGCGGATACCGTCGTCGCTAGTCTGATTCCCAGCCGGGCCAAGCCGGCCGTCGACCCGCCGACGACGCAGGACGCGGCGGCCGGGCCGACAGGCGCCGGGCTGGGCCGTTGCCGTCAATGAACGGGCTACCTCAAAGTTGATACAGCTCGTCGTCGGCGAATTGGACGACAAATTCGTGATGGCCGAGCCCGACCCCTGGGCCGCGAGAACGAGAACCCTCACATCGGTTGCGCGGCCTGCTCTTCGGGCAGCCGCAGCGGCGTCACCGTCGCGGTCCGCCCCAGCGGCCGCATCCCCGGGCGGAAGAGGTCGTCGAAGACCCGGACCCGGTCGAAGGCCAGGGCGTGCTCGCGGCCGCGCCGCTCCAGGGAGCGCCGCTCGTGCTCCGACATCTCCAACACCGCGCGGTCCAGGGCTGCCGTCAGGGCCGTGACGTTGCCGGCCTCCACGATGACGGCGGTGTCGCCGACGGCCTCGCCGGTGCCGCCGGTGATCGTGGTGATCACCGGGCCGCCGCCGGCCAGCAGTTTCTCGGCGAGGGCGATGCCGAACGTCTCGACGAAGTCGGGCTCCGGCTTGGTGGGCAGGGCGTAGGTCGCGCACCCCCGCATCAGCAGCGGCTTCTCGTCGTCGTCGACGTCGGTGAGGAAGACGACGCGGTCGTCTGGTGAGCCAAGGCCGCCGGCCAGCTCGCCGCCGGCCAGCTCGCCAGTCCGGCCGCCCACCAGCCCGCCGGCCAGCTCGCGGGCGGCCAGTTCGCGGACCTCGGGCAGCGCTGGGCCGTTGCCGGCGACGACGAGCTTGACGTGGTCGCGCGCCCGCGACGCGGCGTAGGCCCGCACCAGGTCGTGGATGCCCTTGGCCCGGGTCACCCTGGACAGGAACAGCACATATCCATCCCGAGAAAGGCCGCGCCGGGCGAGCGCGGCGTCCACCGCGGCCGGGTCGAGATCGAGGTAGGCGCCGGTGTCGATCGGCGGGTAGCTGACCGTCACCCTGGTGCGGCACGCCCGCTCGAACCGAGTGCCGCAGTGCAGGTCGATGGTCTCCGCGGCCAGCACGATCTCGTCGCGGGTGTACTCGGAGACCGCCGTGACCTCGTCGTGCGCGAGGTAGGTGGTCATGGTGACGGCGGCGGCGCCGAACCGGCCTTCGCGCAGGCAGGACTGGATGACGTTGGTGATGTCCGACCCGACCGCCTTGGCGATCGTGTGCACGTCCGGGGCGAAACCGGCCGCGCGGGCGGCGGTAACGGCGTCGATGACGACGTTCGCGTGCGGCGCCAGGTACATCGACAGGCAGGTGGTCGGGACCGGCTCGGCGAGCAGCTCGACCAGCCGACCGGTGAGACCGGCGAGGTGGCGGCCATCGGGCACCCGGTAGTCGCCGACCGCCCCGGGGCGTTCCACGGTGATCCCGTGGCTGTAGGGCTGCAGCCGGTCCAGCGGCTTGAGCGGCAAGCCGGCGGCCTGCAGCGTCGCGATCGGCCAGGTGAGCAGCCGGACGTCGTCGAAGCCCCGGTCCAGGGCCACCTCGGCCAGGTTGCGGGCCTCGCCGGAATGGCCGCAGATCACCGGGTCGGCCCGGACGACGATGACGAGCCGGTTGTCGGGATACCTCATGTCGTCCTACCTCCTGTGCGTGTGTTGGACAGCGATGGCGGGCGGGCGGAGCGCCCCCACGGGGACGGCTCCGGCCCGAGCTCCAGCGCCAGGACGCCGCCACGGTGCACGTCCGACGCGTTGATGTGGGTGGTCTCCAGTGGGCGTCCGTTCAGCGTCGCCGACTGCACGTACCGCACGGGTGGGGTCTGCTCGATGCCGTCCGCGCCGACCGGGTCCTCGCGGTGCCCGGTGGTCTCGACCACGAACTCGCCCCCGTCGACCTGTAGGGCGGATCGGGCGAAGGCCGGCGTGTTGACCAGGAACAGGCTCTGCCCGGCGATCGGGAAGAGCCCCAGCGACGCCCAGACATACCACGAGCTGAGGCCCCCGGAGTCGTCGTTGCCCGGCAGCCCACCAGGACCGGTGCCGAACTGCCAGGTCAGAGCGCTGTGCACGACCTCAGCCGTCCGGTCCGGGCGTCCGGCGTAGTGGTAGGCCCACGGCGCCTCCATGTCCGGTTCGTTGTTCAGCCCCTCGAACCGGTTGAGCAGGTAGCCGGCGGCCATCTCCTCGGGCGCGGGGCACCGGCCGGGCTGGGTCACCGCGCCCGCGCCGAACCCGAAGAAGGCGTCGAGCATGGCGACGAAGGCGTCGTCGCCACCGGCCAGCGCGATCCGCGCCCGCATGTCGTGCAGCAGCCGGAACGAGTAGTTCCACTTGCCGCCCTCGTAGAACTCCGAGTCGCGCAGCAGCCCGGTGAACGGGTCGAACGCGTTGACCCACAGCCGGCCGCGCGCCTCCAGCTCGTCGGCGAGGCGCTTGTCACCCAGCGCCCGTGCGACCTGGGCGGTGCAGTGGTGGCCGTAGGCGAGGTCGAGGGTGTGGGTGATCGGGTGCGCCAGGCCGTGCTCGAGGAAGTCCTCCCCGTAGAAGCGGTGCAGATCGGCCTCCATGTGCACCAGCGCCCAGCTCCAGTCCAGGTCGCCGAGCTCGAGCGTGTGCGCGTCGGCCAGTGCGGTGTGGGCCAGCGCGCTGGCCTGGCGGAAGAACCGGTCCGCGCCACGGGCCATCCGGTAGCCGATGGGGAAGTTGCCCTCCTCCTCGCAGACCCGGATCAGCGACTCCAGCAGGTCGGCGGCCCGGTCGGGGGTGATCGCCATCAGCAGCGGAATCTGGGTCTTGTAGATGTCCCACATCGTGCAGACGTCGAACGCGAACGCACCCGAAGCCGGCCAGAACGGGCTCTCGTCGTTGCCGAAGCACGGCTTGATCAGCGAGTGGTAGAGCGCGGTGGCCAGCACCTGCCTGCGCGCGGGGGTGCCGCCGTCCACCCGGACCCGGTCGAGGTGGTCGGCCCAGCGGGCGCTGGTGCGGGCTCGGATGACGTCGAACGCCGGCTCGGTTGCACAGTCCGAGCCGCACTCGCGTCGCAGGTTGTCCCTGGCCTGTTCGCAGCCGCGCAGGGAGAAGCCCAGGCGCACCTCGACGGTCTGACCGGCCCGCGCGCGGCCCATGAACAGCAGGCCGAAGGGGCGCAGCGTGGTCTGCCGGATGCTGTCGAAGTCCAGCCGGGTGCCGCCCTCGATCAGCCGGCGGTCGTGCCAGAGCATCTGCCGCCAGCCCGGGCTCAACACCTCGACGTGCAGTGACAGCGGGACGCCTTCCAGCACCACCGTGCCCTGCGCGGCGCCGTGCCCGATGCTCTCCACATGGGCCCGCAGCGGGACCGTCCGACCGTGCGAAATCTCCAGCCCGCCGCGGGACAGGTCCAGCACCACCCGCGCGCTGCGGCTCTCCGGGAACGTGTACCGGTGCACGGCGACCTTCTCGCCCACCGTGATCTCGCAGCGGACGCCGGTGTCCAGGGTGGTGGCGTAGTAGCCGGCGGCGGCCGTCTCGTCGTGCAGCGGCCAGGCCTCGCCGAGGTCGTCCAGCGGCTGCACCATCGGGGTGACCCGCACGTAGTTGTAGTACTTGCGGATCGCGCCGGTACCGGACTGCTGGAAGTGCGTGAACCCCGACGCCTGGTGCGTGTCGAACATCTCCTCGGGCACGCCCTCGGTGTTCTTGTCGTAACGCCCGTAGCCCGTCGGGTAGGCCCCCGAGTAGGCGCACGCCGACACCATCCCCAACGGCGAGGTGGCGCCCGGATGGGTGTTGCCGACCTGCGGTTTTGGCCACCACCACGTGGCGGCGAGACCGCTCGCGGGCGGAAGGCAGCTCGCGGCGGTTCCGATGAATGGATCGACGTCGTTGAGGATGGGCGGACTCTAGGACGGCGACTGTCACCTGGCGGTTACGGCGGCGTGAACTCGACGTACCCGCCCCATGTCGGCTGTACCCGAGGCTGATCTCGGATCGTCCTCCAGCGTGACGCACCTCAGGCGGCGATCGACGACGGGGAGGCTCGGTTGGACGCGAGCTCGAGCCGTGGCACGAGATCACCCCTTCGGCGCATCCCCATGAGAGGGCCGCCCGCCCGCAGCGTCACCGTCGGCCCCTGGGAGATCGGGCCTCGACCGTACGACAGCGGGCCGACCTGGCAGGACCACCACGCGAAACGCCAGGACCTGTCCGGTGAGGTTCCCCAAGGGCCGCTGACATCCCACCCATGACATCCGCAACTCCGCACATGCGAACTACCTCCGCCTTCGTGCGGAGATGGTCTCCGCGCAGGAGGAACTGGACTGGGATGTCTACCGGCGCTACGGGCTGCTCTCCGACGCCGAGGCCGCCGCCGTCATCTCGGAGCGTTCCGCGGCACACCCTGAACCTCGGCGATCAGGCGTTCGAGATCGTCCTGGCCCGCCGCGTCCAAGCCGGCGAGGCCGAGACGCAGTGGTTCGCCCGGCACGGCTCCACCCCGATCACCGAGCTGCCCAGCCACTGGCCTCACCCTACCAGCGAACCGTCCAGGCCCGCATCGACCTGATCGAGAAGCGCCGCGACCCCGCCCTGATCGAGCGCCCCGAATGCAAACGCCGCTGGCCGAAACCTGGGCGAAGCAGCAGGAACGTGCCCTGCGCAACTGGCTGCTCGACCGGCTCTGGGCCGCCGATGCGCTGCAACGCCCGGACGCCGACCTGAGAGCCTGTTGGTGAACCACATTCGCCGTACTGGGATCGTGGGTGGCGGGTAGCGATTCGGTCACGTGGGCGTGTTGTGGCCTGATGTGGGAGGGGGCTCCTGGTAG
>JALYVZ010000231.1 GCA_030852965.1 Actinomycetota bacterium
ACCGGACGTCCTCACCCTGGCGTCGCACACGACCAACGGCAACAACCAGCCCCCACCCCCACCGGCCCAACCACCACGATCATCCCGCCGTGACGAGGCCGTCCTCACGCAGGCTGGCGGTCAACACTGGGCGAGCTACCACCACCCCACCAACTGGGGACCAGGACCCACCCCACCGACAAGGAACCCCCGGTGAACCGGCCGTCCGATCCGCGCTGGCGCGACGACGCCACCTGCCGGGAGGTCTACGCGGAGCTGTTTTTCCCCGAGCCGGGCGCGAACCCGAACCCCGCCCGCCGGGTGTGCGCGGTGTGCCCGGTCCGCGCCGAATGCCTCACCGACGCCCTGAACCGGCGCGACATCGCCTACGGCGTGCTGGGTGGGCTGACCCCACGCGAACGCCGCGAACTGCTCCGCCACCAGACCATCACCACCGCCGTGCTGGCCGAGCCGGTTCGGAGCGCGGCGTGACGGCCGCTGATGCCCGCGAGTGGGTGGAGCTGTCCGAGCTGTTCTGCCCAGGCTGCCGCGAGCACGTCCACCCCGAACCCCCCACCACCCAACCGCGCGACCTGGCCGCCGGCTGGTGGTCGCACCGCGACGGCTCCCCGCTGTGCGGCAGCGGCGGCCGGGCGCGCGGGGTCGAGCCGATCGAGTGGCCGCAGGCGGCCCGATGACCCAGCGGCATTGACACGTCGGTGTCACACCGATTCGATCAGCGCGCCGATGGGTCGCGGCGCTGGCGTCCGGGTGGCCCGGGGGGCGGCTACCCCATGAGCGGGGCCAGCAACCGCACCCACGACGGAGCCGACTCGGAGACGTGACGGCTGACCCAACGCATCCCGTAGCCGGCGGTTTCCAGAGCGGCGCAAGTGCCGATCACCTCAACCTCGGGCCAGTCCCGCTCCGCGCGCCACACCCCCAGCAGCCGCGCCACCGGGCCGGGCAGCTCCCCATCCCGGACGTGCCGCACCGGACCCCACTCCGGGTCCACCCTCGCCGTCCCGCCGCCGGCGGCCGGCACGAAGTGCATCCGCATCGGATGCCAGCGCAGCACATGCCCGTCCCGGCCGGCGTCAAGGACCACCACACCGGGCAGAAACCCGTCACCGTCGGGCAGCTCCAACGCGGTACACAGATCGGCGTTCTCCCACGTGACCACCAGCCGCGACACCCCCAACGCCGCCGGCAACACCCCCAGCCCCGCCACCGCCACCTCGGCATCGGCGCCCCGGTAGAACGGTCGGCACGTCAGATATCCCACATACGGCGGGTCCAGCTCCCCGGACAGCAGATGCACCGTCGGCGGCTGAACCAACCCGGTCTCACGCAGCATCGTGTCGGTCGTGGCTACCGCCACCCCGCCCAGCTGCTCCACCCACCCATCCAGCTCCACGACCTCAACCATGCGCCCGAGTGTGCGCCCAACCACCGACACCATCGTGAAGCCAGCACCCACCGGCCGATTCGTGTCGGAACCCTGTGCGACCCTGCCACCAGCGACCGCCAGCCGAGGGCGAGTGGGGGCACCCGATGACCGAGCAACCCGCGCGGACTTACCTCGACGTGCCCTACGCGGACAAGGACACCGCGAAGGCGGCCGGCGCCCGCTGGGACCCGACCGCGAAACGCTGGTACGACCCCCACCCAATCCAGGCAGGGCAGCCCCGGCATGAGCTGGGCCGGTGGATGGCCCGCGCGGCTGTGTCGGACCTGCTGCCGGGAGAGGACCGCACGTTCGGGTCCGGCCTGTTCGTCGACATGGTCCCCTCGTCGTGCTGGTTCACCAATGTCCGTGGCGGCGTGTCTCAGCAGGATTGGGAGCGGCTCCGCCGGATGATCACCCGCCGGGCCGGGCAGCGCTGCGAGATCTGCGACCGACCCGAGGATCGCGACACCCGGCGCAGGTTGGAAGCGCACGAGCGGTGGGCCTACGACGACGCCACCGGTGTTCAGGCGTTGCGGCGGTTGATTTGCCTGTGCTCGGACTGCCACTTGAGTACCCACCTCGGCTATGCCAACGTCACCGGCCAAGCCGACCAAGCCCTCGCCCACCTCGCCACCATCACCGGCATGACCGACACCGAGATCTCCCGGCACGTCCAGGCCGCCGGCGACCTCTGGGTCGCCCGATCCCGCAGGAACTGGACACTCGACCTGACCATGCTCACCGCCGCCGGCGTCACCCTCGCCCAACCCGAGTCTGCCGCTGCACGCGCGGTCACCGCCGAGCACGAGCTGCGCGGCGACAGCATCCGCCGGTAACCCGAGCTAGCCGGCCCCGACGGTTGGAGACATCAGCTTGGGAACCAGGTGATCAGCCGGCGTAAGCGGCGTGACCTGCGCCGCGCCCTTTCGCTTTCAAGGCCCGCAGGATGGGTCCCGTGCTGGCCATCGCCCCAGGTCAGGCGTACACCGGCGTTCAGGGTTGTTCGCTGTTTAGGGGACGGGTTGATGTCACGGTTGTGGTCAGAACCGGGACCGCTCGGTCTCGTCGCCCTGCCCCCTTCCTCGTCGTCCTGGCCGCCTCATGGGCCGGGACGGACGGGTCAACCCGGAACCAGCTCGGCGGCGGTCCCGGCCTCCTGGTGCTCGACGGTCACCCGACCTCGTTCATCTGGCCGGGGCCGTCGTCGAGGTGCGCGAAGCGGGGTTGATGCGGCCGGCCCGGTCTATGACAGTCGGGGAGGACGAGGTACAAACCTCTACGATGCTGGCTCCAGCCGAGCCAGTCCTGCACAGACTCAAGTTAAGATCGTGTCGTGGAGGTCGGCAGCCTTGCAGAGTGGGCAAACGCAGGAGGCTCTCTCCTTGCGTTCGCTGGAGCAGGATTTGCGGCTTTCGTAACGCTGAAGTCATTCAGGCTTCAGAAGCTCGCCACGGACGCGACGCTAGACCGCTTGACCGCACGTGAACGTGAAGGACAGGCTGGCAACTTCAGTGTGTGGATCTACCAAGGTCGCGTGGACTGGCACGTTTGGGTATCGAACGCGAGCCAACTACCCGTCTACGACGTACGGATTCGGCTGACCGGACCGAACATCGACTTGGTCATTGATCGCGGGACACAGGGCCCGAAACGTGCCTACAACAGCGAGGTTCTTGACGGCTGGGTAGCTAAGGCCGTAGAGGCAGCCGCGCAAGGATCGCACCTCCGATCGGACGACTTGAAGATCGAGACGCGGTTCGTTGATGCACGAGGGCTTCGATGGCACCGCGACGTCCGCGGGCTGCTGCATGAGATCTCCAGCGAAGACGACGTCAAATGGACTCTCGGCAAATGTGCTGTCAGTCTCGAACTTCGTAGTGATCCAGAACTGCGCGGCCCGGGCGCGCCGGCCGGTAGCGGAGCGGCAAGGCCGAGCGCGCAGGAGGGCCGTGCCCGGCCCGAAGGGCCGGCTTGAAGACGTACAGAAAGTCCTCACAGTGAAAGCGATAGGTGTCGACAACATGGCCGGGTCTTATCGGACCATCGGTGGGTAAGGCGCGGATGTCTGATCCGGGCATTGTTCATGCACCTGGACCGGCGAACTTCAAGCTGCACTCGCTGGGTTGGCGGGCGTTTCAAGACCTCTGCGGCATTGTGCTTCGTGAAGTGTGGGGTCAGTCAGTGCAGACATTTGCCGACACCAATGACGCGGGGAGGGATGGTGCGTTTTACGGTCACTGGCTCCGAACACCTGACACCACGTTCGAACTTGAGTCTATAAGCGGCCCGTTTGTAATGCAGGCGAAGTTCTTCTCAGACGAGAGTGCGACTCTTTCTCTTAGTAGCATAGGTGCCGAGATGGACAAGGTTTCACAGCTAGTTAGTGAAGGTTTCTGCGAAAGCTATGTATTGATATCTAATGCGCGGATCACGGGACGCTCCGAGTCCGATATCGTGAAGGAGCTGCTCGCGCGAGGCGTCACGAACCCTTTGGTCCTTGGAGGTGGGTGGCTCAATCAATCAATCGCCTTGTACCCCCGACTGCGGAGGTATGTCCCGCGCGTGTACGGCCTAGGCGACTTGTCGATGATTCTCGATGAGCGTGCTTATAGGCAAACTCAAGTACTGCTAAGTCATCTTGACTCAGATCTGGCAGCTTTTGTCATCACTGATAGCTACAATAGGGCGGCCCGTGCCCTCCATGAGTCCGGGTTCGTGCTACTACTAGGTGAGCCTGCGGTCGGGAAGTCCATAATCGCGGCGACGCTAGCGATCACGGCAGCTGATTCGACGGACTGTCGTACCATCAAAGTCGATGGGGCAGAGGAAATTATTGAGCACTGGAATCCCGACGAGAGTCAACTGTTCTGGGCCGACGATGCTTTCGGCGTGGTGCGCCATGAGCAACTTCGTACCCAGTCCTGGGCGCAGCGAATGCCAAAGGTTATGACTGCCATCAAGGCAGGCGCTCGCGTTATTCTAACCTCTAGAGATTACATCTACCGAGAAGCTCGCCCCCTGCTCAAGGAGTATTCTTATCCGCTGCTAGCGGAGAAGCAGGTCGTGGTTGACGTTGCGAGCTTGACCGTGCGCGAGCGCGAGCAGATAATTTACAACCATGTGAAACTGGGTGACCAGCCAATCGACGCGCGGAGCAGGATGAAAGACTTTCTGCCGGCTGCGGTCAATGCTCAACCGTTCCGGCCTGAGATTGCACGGCGACTCGGCCAGAGCCTCTACACAGCTGGCTTAGAATACAGCAGTACGGGGCTGAAGGATTTCATGACACGGCCGGTAAAGTTCCTGAGTGAGGTCTACGAGGGACTAGCTCCGGAAAATGTGGCTGCGCTCGCGCTTGTTTATGCGTCTGATCGAGTGGCTGCACCTCTTGCGCAGACTGAGAATCTTGCCAGGCATGTCCAGCTTTTTGATACGTCGCGCTCCTCGGTAGCTACCGCCCTTGAACAACTTGAAGGGACATTTCTCCGAAAGGCGGAGCTAATTGGAGTCGACGACGAAACAACATACTGGACTTTCAGGCATCCGTCCCTTCGTGAAGGTTTTGCAGCCTTGCTGTCAACTCGAACACATCTAATCGAGCTCGTACTTGCCGGAATGTCCGATGCCGAGCTTGTCACACAACTTGACTGCGGCGGCCGAAGCCAGCGTGGTGAAGTTCTCCGAGTCCCTCGCAATCTCTGGCCTGTTGTGCTCGATCGGCTACAAGGCCTAGAGAGGTCGCAGGAAGACCGCTACAGCTTCGTGACGCCTGATCGGAAACGTATGGCCTTCTTCATGACAAGCTGCTCTCCTGATTTCGTCCGCGAGTACTTAGAGCGTGACCCACCGATGCCGATTCGTGCCGCTAGTCGATTTATGGCCTCACTCGCGGGGGCTCCTGAACCTGAGTTCTGCGCGTGGCTACAGAAGAATGACTTACTTCCAGAAGACGCCAGGCTGAGATTTCTAGAGGAACTGCGGAGTCTCGCATTGAACATGCACGATGCCGAATGGCTGGACATTCCCGATATTCGCGAGATTCTAACAACCGAGGAGTACTCAGTGCTCCTTGTCGATGTGCGGGAGAAGATCGCTTTCGAGATGGAGGACCTGCTCGATAACTGGGAGTTCAACGAGCAGGGGGACTCGGTATCCGAGTATTATACCCCTCTTGTCGAGGCGCTGGATAGGTACGCTCGCGAGTTTGCGGACCAGGAGTCGGTTAATGAGGCGGTCCGGAAGGCGAAGATCCATATCGAGAGCCGAATTGAGATGGGAGATGAGTCCTCAGAGAAGTCGTGGTCTCGTGGGAGCTATGCGTTGCCGACCAAGGGTGACTCAGGATCGGCTATTGACAAGCGGAGCATATTCGATGATGTCGATGAGTGAGTCCGCTAGGCTAGTAACTGCAGCAGATCTGAAACTATGAGCGGGTCCGATGCGACTGTTGATCGAGAGTCCGCGCTATGATGAGCCCCGAACTTGTCGACCACGACCGCGCCAGCCTCACGCGCGATTAGGACTCCCGCTGCGGTATCCCATGGCTTATTGTTGTACATTATGCACGCGGAAAGCCATCCTTCTGCGACCCATACTAGGCCGATAGCAGCGGATCAGATCCGATCATGCGAACTCTATGCACTACTTCCGCGAGCTCTGTGTGGTGCGTAAGCGCTCAACATTCTTACCCGCAGCGTCCTCTCCCACGGCATAGTCGCCGAGAGCGACTACGGCATCGGCAATCGCTTCCGTGGTATGCCGCCGGCACGGCTTGGTGCCTCTATGAACTCCTGAGCCGCGGATTGCCGAATAGCGATGACCCAGGAACGGCACGTCGACAACTCCGAGGACTGAGTCCTTTCCGTCAATAAGGCCTAGTGACACTGCTGACAGAGGTAGGCCGCGTACGTAATTTGCGGTTCCGTCAACTGGGTCTAGCGCCCACATTAAGTCGACGCTACTCTGCCCGTATGTTCCTCCTTCTTCCCCTAAGAACTTCACGTTGGGCGCGGCCGCCAGCAAGAATTCTCTTACCTCGCGCTCAATCGCGAATCTATCTCTGTAGCCGGATCGCGGTCTCCCTTGAGGGTTATTCACAGAGGTCCCGACAAATGCAAAAAACTATCCACAGCGCGCCTACGTGAACGACGGTCCGTTTCTTGAAAGAATTGGGTTCCGATACTCAATTCACAGAAACGGACCGTCGAACATGTACCATACCACGGGGCTGACCAAGGACGAGATCATTGACCTGTGC
>JALYVZ010000232.1 GCA_030852965.1 Actinomycetota bacterium
CGCCGGGGTGGTGGCGCCGGGTTCGGTCGTGGTGCCGGTGGTGCTCGGCGAGCCCGAGGTGGCGTTCCAGGCCGCCGCTCGCTGCCTGGAACGCGGCCTGCGGGTGGGTTGTTTCCGGCCGCCGTCGGTGCCGGTCGGCACCAGCCGGCTGCGGTTGACCGCCCGGGCGAACCTGAGCGCGTCCGAGTTGGCCGTGGTGCGCGCGGTGCTGGGCGAGGTCCTGGGTGGGGTCCGCGTCGGATGACCGTGCTGGTGGTGACCGGAACCGGCACCGAGGTCGGCAAGACCGTGGTCACCGCCGCGCTCTCTGCGCTGGCGGTGGCCGACGGACGACGGGTGTCGGTGCTCAAGCCGGCACAGACCGGGGTGGCCGACAACGAGCCCGGTGATCTGGACGACGTCCGGCGGCTGGTCGGTCCGACGGCCGGGTTGACCACGCGGGAGCTGGGCCGCTACCCCGACCCGCTGTCCCCGGCCACCGCCGCGGCCCGGTGCGGTCGTCCAGCGATCAGTCCGGACCTGATCGCCACCGCCGCTCGCGAATTGGCCGACGAGCACGACCTGGTTCTTGTCGAGGGGGCCGGTGGGTTGCTGGTCCGGCTCGCCGGTACGCGCACTCTGGCCGACGTGGCTGCCGCATTGGATGCCCCCGTGCTGGTGGTGACCGCCGCCGGCCTGGGCACCCTGAACCACACCGGCCTGACCACCGAGGCGCTCACCACTCGGGGGCTGCGGTGCGCCGGACTGGTGATCGGCTGCTGGCCGGTGGAGCCCGACCTGGCCGCCCGCTGCAACCTCACAGACCTCTCCGCCGTGACCGGGTCGCCACTGCGGGGCCGGCTGCCGGCCGGGGCCGGAGGACTGGATCCACGAGAGTTCCTGGCCACAGCCCGGGCCGGAATCGAGCCGTTGTCCGGTTGGCTCGGCTAGTGTCGCCTGACCCAAGGGACGTTCCGGTGCCCGAGATGAGGGAGCCCGCATGGCTGTGTTCGTCCAGTCCGTTCAGAACGACATCCTGACGGACCTTCGGGAGTCGGTGCTGGAACGCGGCCAGGGCGCCAGCCCAGCTCAGGTGCTGGAGCTGCTGCGCCTCGGTGACGATCGGCTTGAGCAGCTGCTGGAGCTGGCGCACGAGGTGCGGATGCGCTGGTGCGGGCCGGCGGTCGAAATCGAGGGAATCATCAGTCTGAAGACCGGTGGCTGCCCGGAGGACTGCCACTTCTGCTCGCAGTCCGGGCTGTTTGCCTCGCCGGTGCGGTCGACGTGGTTGGACATCCCGATGCTGGTCGAAGCGGCCAAGCAGACGGCGAAGACCGGGGCCACCGAGTTCTGCATCGTGGCCGCCGTGCGCGGCCCGGACGAACGGCTGATGACCCAGGTCGCCGCCGGTATCCAGGCGATCAAGGACGAGGTCGAGATCAACATTGCCTGCTCGCTTGGCATGCTCACGAGAGCCCAGGTGGGGGCGCTGGCCGCGATGGGGGTGCACCGCTACAACCACAACCTGGAGACCGCGCGCTCGCACTTTCCCGAGGTGGTCACCACACATACCTGGGAGGAGCGCTGGGAGACGCTGCGGATGGTCCGCGAGGCCGGTATGGAGGTCTGCTGCGGGGGGATCGTCGGCATGGGGGAGACGCTGGAGCAGCGCGCCGAGTTCGCCGGCCAGCTCGCCGAGCTGGAGCCCGACGAGGTGCCGTTGAACTTCCTCAACCCCCGCCCGGGCACCCCGTTCGCAGACCTGGACGTGATGTCCGGGCCCGACGCGCTGCGGACCGTGGCGGCGTTCCGGTTGGCGCTGCCGCGCACCGTGCTGCGCTTCGCCGGTGGCCGGGAGGTGACCCTCGGCGACCTCGGGGCCCGCAAGGGCCTGCTGGGCGGGATCAACGCGGTGATCGTCGGCAACTACCTGACCACCCTCGGCCGGCCGGCCGAGGCCGACATCGACCTGCTGGGCGAGTTGGCCATGCCGGTCAAGGCACTGAACGAGACACTCTGATGAGGTTCGCCTTTCGCTGGCAGGCTGATCTGGACCACAAACCGGTTCCCAAGGGCCTGCTCCGGGACGGTTTCTGCGACCAGTGCGGCGTCCGTGCCGAGCAGGACGATCACGCCCCGTGCGAGCGGCGGCGCAAGCTCGAACCACCGCGGTTCTGCCGGGACTGCGGCCGCCGGATGGTGGTCCAGGTGACCCCGGCGGGGTGGACGGCCATCTGCAGCCGACATGGGGAACGCAGGAGCGACGATGAGGGTGTCGACACGGAGCCCGACGGCACGCACCCCGACGGCATGCGGCCCGAAGCCGAGCAGCCCGGGTCCGAGTAGCGGTCAGCTCTTCCGCTCCCGCCAGGCCCGCTCGAACGGCAACCGCCAGGCGTTCGGGGCGATCAGCTGGTGGATCGCGTTCGGTCCCCAGGTGCCCTGTGGGTAGTGCTTGACCGGCGGCGGGTCTTCCAACAGCGGCGTCGAGCGTTCCCACAGCGACTCGATGCCCTCGGCGGTGGTGAACAGGGTGTGGTCGCCGCGCATCGCGTCCAGGATCAGCCGTTCGTAGGCCTCCAGCACGTCACCGGCCCGTTCGGTCTCCTGGGTGGAGAACTGCATCGAGAGCTTCTCCAGCCGCATCCCGGGCCCGGGTCGCTTGCCGTAGAACGACAGCGACACCCGGGAGGAGTCGGCCAGGTCGAACGTCAGGTGGTCCGGTCCCTGCGAGCCGACGCCGGACCCGGTCGGGAACATCGTCCTCGGTGCCTCCTTGAAGGCGATCGAGATGATCCGCATGCCCTCGGCCATCCGTTTGCCGGTGCGCAGGTAGAACGGGACGCCGGCCCAGCGCCAGTTGTCCAGGCCGACCTTGAGGGCGATGAACGTCTCGGTCTCGGACTCGTGCGCGACGGCGGGCTCGTCGCGGTAGCCGCCGTACTGGCCACGCACTACGTCGTGCGGGTGGATGGGCAGCATCGAGCGAAAGACCTTGTTCTTCTCCTCGCTGATCGCGCGGGGTTCCAATGCCGTCGGCGGCTCCATCGCGACGAAGGCCATCACCTGCATAAGGTGCGTGACCACCATGTCCTTGAAGGCGCCGGTGGCTTCGTAGAAATTGGCCCGCTGGTCCAGGCCCAGGGTCTCGGGGATGTCGATCTGGACGTGGTCGATGAAGTTGCGGTTCCAGATTGGTTCGAACAGCCCGTTCGCGAACCGGAACGCCAGGATGTTCTGGGCGGCTTCCTTGCCCAGGAAGTGGTCGATCCGGAAGATCTGTGACTCGTCGAACACCTCGTGCACGAAGTCGTTCAGCTCGATCGCGCTGGGTAGATCGTCACCGAACGGCTTCTCCATCACGACCCGGGCGTTCTCGGCCAGCCCGGCGTCCCGCAGCATGGTGATCACCGCTCGGGCCGCCTTGGGCGGTACGGACATGTAATGCAGCCGACGGACGCCTGCTCCGAGCAGCGCCTCGGCGGCCTTGACCGCCGCGGTCAGTCCCTCTGGCCCGGCGCCCTGGGGCACGTAGGTGAGCCGTTCGGCGAACCGGGCCCAGGTGTCGTCGTCCACCATGTGCGTCCCGAAGCTCTGCGAGCCCGCCCTGGCCAGTGCACGGAACTCCTCGGTACTCATGTCCTCCATCGCGGTGCCGACCACCTGGACGTCGGGGGCCAGCGCGGAGGTCTCCAGGAACGCCAGGCCGGGCAGCAACTTGCGATTGGCAAGATCTCCGGTCGCCCCGAACAGCACGATGACGTGCGGCGCGAGCGGCTCGGTGTCGCGTCGGTTCGGACGCGCTCCGGGTGCCGGATAGGCGATGGTCTGCGGACGCGGGGAGGTCATCACAGAGCTCCTAGTTGTCGCTGTGCTCCACGGCGTAGCTGGACAGCGGCGCGGGCACCGCGTGCAGTCGGGACAACAGCGTTGTCTCCCGGCAGAGCAAAGCGTGCACCATCCGCAGCCGGTGCGCTGGTCGGGTCTGCTCGAGCAGCAGCTGGCGGTCGCGGATCGGGAGCAGGCAGTCGGCGGCCAGCAGATGCGGCAGGGTGCGCGGCTCGATGTCGCTGGCGGGCTCGCGCCACTCTTCGGAGCGCCAGGCGGCCGCGCAGTAACGACGGTGCGCGGCCCGGGCGGCATGTACCAGACCGCTCAGGTGGTCGACCGCGCTGACATCGCCCGCGTCGTCGTCGGTGTCGGGCAGCCACTCCACGGTGCCCATCAGGTACGGTCGCGACCGCGCGTCCAAGGTCTGCAGCCGGAAGCGGCGGGCGCCCCGGGTGACGATGTCGAAGCGGCCGTCCGCATGCTTCTGCACGTCGCGCAGTTCGGCCGTACAGCCGACCCGGTGCAGGCCGCGAATGCCGTCGCGGTCGGGCGCCCAGCCCTCCCGGACCGCGATCACACCGAACTCCTTGGTCGGAAGGGCGCCGGTCACCAGGTCGATGGTGAGCTGGCGGTAGCGCGGTTCGAAGATGTGCAGTGACAACTGCGCTCCCGGCATCAATACCGTCCCCAGCGGGAACAACGGGAGCATCTCGGCCACTCGGCTACGTTACGACGGTGTGGCCCAGATCGCTGGCTGAGCCGTTCCGGGGGAGCGGTCGGGTGGGCTGCTGCTGGGTGGGCGCAGCACCGCGAAGGCGTCGGTGACCCGTAGCCGCCGCTCGGCGAACTGGAACAGCGCGGCGGGGCGTCCACCGGAGGGCCCCGGCGGGACGATGCGCCCGGTCGGAACCAGCACTCCGCGCCGGGCCAGCACGCGCTGCAGGTTTGTCGCCGACACTGGGTGTCCGAGCGCGGCGACGTAGAGATCACGCAGCGCGGACAGGGTGAACTCCGCCGGGGCGAGCGCGAACCCGAGGTTGGTGTAAGACAGTTTGGCGCGCAGCCGGTCGCGGGCGTCGCGCACGATCGCGGCATGGTCGAACGCGGTGGGGGGCATCGCGGAGAGCGGGTGCCACCGGGTGTCCGCAGGGATGGCGGGGTCGGCGTCCGACGGCACCAGCCCCAGGAATGTGGTGGCCACCAGCCGGGGACCGGGTACGCGATCGGGCGCACTGAACACACCCAGCTGTTCGACGTGGGACACCTCCCGCACGTCCACCTTGTCCGCTAGCTGTCGGCTGACCGAGTTCTGCACGTCCTCGTTCGCGCCAAGGCTTCCGCCTGGAAGTGCCCATCGCCCCAGGCCAGGCTCCTGAGCGCGCTGCCACAACAGCACCCGCAGGGCGCCGTCCCGGATGTGGAGCATGGCGGCCAACACTTCGTGTCCCATTTCGGTTTTCTTGCTGGTAACATCGCCCACGTTTTCGATTATAAGGCGAAAACCGCTGGCGTGAGTATCCGCCGACGTGAGCTGGCGGCGGAGGAGAAGCTGTGCCGACAACTGGGACGACCGCCCCGGACGCATTGTCCCCGGCAATGGACGCGGGCTGGGCCGATGAGATCCGGCGGCTGGCCCGCCGGCATGACGCGGTGGTGCTTGCTCACAACTACCAACTGCCCGAGATTCAGGACGTGGCCCACCACACCGGCGACTCGCTCGCGCTGTCCCGGATCGCCGCCCAGGCGCGGGAGTCCACGATCGTGTTCTGTGGGGTGCACTTCATGGCCGAGACGGCCAAGATCCTTTCCCCGGACAAGACCGTGCTGATCCCGGACGCGGCGGCCGGGTGCTCGCTGGCCGACTCCATCGACGCTGACCAGCTGCGGGCCTGGAAGGCCGCGTTGACGAAACCTGGCCAACCGGCTCCCGTCGTCGTGTCGTACGTCAACACCACCGCCGAGGTCAAAGCCGAGACCGATATCTGCTGCACCTCGTCGAACGCGGTCGAGGTCGTCGAGTCGATCCCGGCCGACCGTGAGGTGCTCTTCCTGCCCGACCAGTTCCTCGGCGCGCACGTCCGCCGCCTCACCGGGCGGGAGAACATGCACGTCTGGGCGGGGGAGTGCCACGTGCATGCCGGCATCAACGGTCCGCAGCTCACCGCTCGGGCCGCCGAGGACCCGGACGCGGACCTGTTCATCCATCCGGAGTGCGGCTGCGCGACCTCGGCGCTGTACTTGGCCGGCACTGGCGCGGTGGCGCCGGAGCGGGTCAAGATCCTCTCTACCGGTGGCATGCTGGATGCCGCCCGAGCCACCACCGCCAAGTCGGTGTTGGTGGCCACCGAGGTCGGCATGCTGCACCAACTGCGGCGGGCCGCGCCGGAGGTGGACTTTCGAGCGGTCAACGACCGGGCCTCCTGCCGGTACATGAAGATGATCACGCCGGAGAAGCTGATGCGCGCGCTGCGGGACGGCCGCGACGAGGTGCGGGTCGATCCGGCAGTCGCAGCGCGGGCGCGCGCCGCCGTCCAGCGGATGATCGAAATCGGTAACCCCGGGGGTGCCGAATGACCGCCGCCTCGGTGGTTGGTGAAGGTCATCCGTCCACCCCGCTGTGGGAGGCACCGCTGTGGGAGGTGCCGCGGTGGGAGGTGCCGCGGTGGGAGGTGGCAGCCGATCTGGTGGTGGTGGGCAGCGGGGTGGCGGGGCTGACTGCGGCGGTGTCGGCCCGCGAGCTGGGGCTGCGAGTGCTCGTGTTGACCAAGGACGCCGCCGACGCCGGGTCCACCCGGTGGGCGCAGGGCGGCATCGCGGTGGTGCTGCCGCGGGGCCACGAGCCCGGCGACACCGTGGCGCGACACGTGGCGGACAC
>JALYVZ010000057.1 GCA_030852965.1 Actinomycetota bacterium
CGGCCAGGTGGGCGGCGACCCGACGCCCGACGGCCCTGCACCAAGCGACCCGGCGCCCGACGACCCGGCGCCCGACGACCCGGCGCCCAGCGACCCGGCGCCCAGATTCCCGAACGACGGATCCCCGAACTTCCGCGCTTCGAGGTCCGGCGTGGCGACCGGTGGGGCCGGCCTGGGCACCGGAGCGGGGCGGACGAGCAGCCTGGCCACCCCGCCGCGCAACGACGGTAGCTGCGCGTACAGCCGGTCGCCGGGGCAGGCGGTGTCCGAGAAGTCCCGGTGGCCGTAGATCTGGCCGGGTTTGATGCGGTACTGCAGGCAGACGAACGCGCACAGCACCCGCAGGGCGGCGAGCAGCGCGAGTGGCGGGTTCGCCTCGGTGTAGGTGCCCTGGTTCTCGATGCCGATCGAGTGATCGTTCTGGCCCGTGCAGTGGGCGCCCTCGATGAAGGCCCGGCCGGTCAGCAGCGTCTCCAGGCTGCGGTGGCGGCCCTCGGCGACCAGCCCGGCGCGGTTGACCAGGAAGTTCTGCCCGGAGTCGATCCAGCCGCGGTTGTCCATGTGGTTGTCCTGGATCGCCCTGGCCAGCTCGTCGAGCGACAGCGGTGGGTCCGGCTGGTTGGCCGTCGCGGTGTGGTGAACAAGGATCTTGTCCGGCCGACCGGTCAGCACGGTGACCGGCCCGCTGGGCTCGCGGGCCTGCCAGCCGCGACAGCCCAGGACCTTGGGCAGCCTCGGACCGAGCAAGGGCGTCGCGGTGGCCACCAGGTCGGGACCGTCGCCGGTGAGCAGATCGGCGAGGAACACCCCACTCACCGAGACTCCCCCCAGCACGCCCAGCAGCCGCCGGCGACTGATCGCCCACGCGGAGTGTTCCGGCCGGGTCATCGCGCCCCTTCTCGGTCGACAGCTTCTCGGTCGACAGTGCGGCGTCACTCTGGCACCAAGTACCTCAATTCCACCGACAGCACCGGCCGAACGGCGTGTCGTGATCACAGAAGAGGACTTGCGCTTGTTACTCATCAGTAATACGCTCTTTGTTACCAGCGAGTAGGGAGGCTCACCATGGGTCACTACAAGCCCAACGTGCGCGACCTGGAGTTCAACCTCTTCGAGGTGTTCCGGGTTCAGGACCGGCTGAACGCGGGCGCGTTCGGCAACGGCACCCCAGCCGCCACTCCCGACGGCACCCCGGACGCCACCGCCGACTCCGCCCCCGACGCAGTCGATGAGGAGACCGCCCGCGACCTGCTGCACGAGCTGGCCGCGCAGGCCTGCGGCCCGATCGGCGAGTCCTTCGTTGACGCCGACCGCACCCCGCCGGTGTTCGACCCCGCCACCCACTCCGTGACGCTGCCGGAGTCGTTGAAGCGCTCGTACAAGTCTCTGTGGGACGGCGAGTGGTACCGCCTCGGGCTGCCCGCCGAGCTGGGTGGCTACGGTATCCCGCCGTCGGTGCAGTGGGCCGCCGCCGAGATGATCCTGGGCGCCAACCCAGCCGCGTTCATGTACATGGCCGGCCCGAACTTCGCCTCGGTGATCCACGCAGGTGGCACCGAGCTGCAGAGACACTGGGCCGAGCTGATGATCGACCGGGCCTGGGGTTCCACCATGGTGCTCACCGAGCCGGACGCCGGCTCCGACGTGGGCGCCGGGGTCACCAAGGCGTTTGCCCAGCCGGACGGCACCTGGCACATCGAGGGCGTGAAGCGGTTCATCACCTCGGGCGACCAGGACATGACCGAGAACATCATGCACCTGGTATTGGCCCGCCCCCAGGGCTCTGCTGATTCTGGTCTCAACCGGCCGGGCACCAAGGGCCTGAGTCTGTTCCTGGTGCCGAAGTTCCACTTCGACTCGCAGAGTGGCGAGCCGGGCGAGCGCAACGGCGCGTTCGTCACCGGCGTCGAACACAAGATGGGGCTCAAGGCGTCGGCCACCTGCGAGCTCACCTTCGGTGCGCACGGGGTGGCGGCCGTAGGCTGGCTGCTCGGCGAGACGCACGACGGCATCGCGCAGATGTTCGACGTCATCGAGCACGCCCGGATGATGGTCGGCACCAAGGCCATCGGCACGCTCTCCACCGGCTACCTGAATGCGCTGGACTACGCCAAGCAGCGGGTACAGGGCGCCGACCTGCCGAAGATGATGGACAAGACTGCGCCCCGGGTCACCATCGCCCACCACCCCGACGTGCGCCGCGGCCTGATGCTGCAGAAGTCCTACGCCGAGGGTCTGCGGGCGGTGTACATCTACTGTGCGAGCTTCCAGGACGAGGTGCGGGCAGCCCGGTTGTCCGGTGCCGACGCCTCCCTCGCCGAACGCGTGAACGACCTGCTGCTGCCGATCGTCAAGGGGGTGGGCTCCGAGCGGGCGTACGAGATGTTGACGCTGTCGCTGCAGACCCTGGGCGGCTCGGGCTACCTGCAGGACTACCCCATCGAGCAGTACATCCGGGACGCCAAGATCGACTCGCTCTACGAGGGCACCACCGCCATCCAGTCTCTGGACTTCTTCTTCCGCAAGATCGTCAAGGACAACGGCGTCGCGCTGACGCACGTGGCCGGCGAGATCCAGCGGTTCCTCGACGACGAGTCCGGCAACGGCCGGCTGAAGAACGAGCGCGCCCTGCTGCGCACCGCGCTGGAGGACACCCAGGCCATGCTGGGCTCGCTGTTCGGCTACGCCTCCGGTGCGCTGGAGGATCCAGAGTCGGTGTACAAGGTCGGCCAGCACAGCGTGCGGCTGCTGATGACCGTCGGCGACCTGCTGATCGGCTGGTTGCTGCTGCGCCAGGCCGACGTCGCCCAACAGGCTTTGGACACCTCGGCCCTGTCCTCGCGCGACGAGCCCTTCTACCAAGGCAAGATCGGCGCGGCCAGGTTCTTCGCGGCCACCGTCCTACCCGAGCTCACCGCGAGACGGAACATCGTGGCGAACGCCGACAACGCCCTCATGGAGCTACCCGAAGCCGCCTTCTGACCGACTGGGCTCGACCCGAAGCCGCCTTTCTGACCGACCGCCGCCTCCCGCAGCACCCAAACGGACTCACCGGTTTCCCGTGCCGGTGTGCCCGTTCGCTGGTGGAATGATCTTTCGGCGGCTGCCCGGGCCGGGTTTGCGGTATCCACTTGAGATACAGGTGGGTGGGCTTGGGTTTAGACTTGGTTTAGTGACTCGTTGCGCTGAGGTAGTAGAGGGATTGTTGGCTTGTAGTGAGGGCGGTGCGGGTCGGTGTCGGTGGATGCGCCGCGGCGCGCGGTGAGCCTGGCTGAGGTGCGCCAGCATCGCACCCAAGTTCTGGCGATCGGTGAGCGGTTCGGGGTGGGCAACATCCGAGTGTTCGGGTCAGTTGCGCGCAACGACGCGGACATCGACAGCGACCTGGATCTGCTCATCGATGTCGAACCTGGCCACGGCTACTTCGACATGACCGGGTTCGCTCTCGAAGTCGAAGACCTCCTCGGGGTCTTCACCCAGGTCGCCACCGTCGCTGGACTGAAACTGAGCATCCGCGACCGCGTCCTGGCTGAAGCCGTCCCGGTATGAATGATCACCGCCCGAGCAGCGTGAGCGCGGCCGCATGACCGCCGCACGGTGAGAGACGACCACGAGCGGCTCGCCGACATCCTCGTAGCCGCCGACAAGATTCGGGCCAGGGTGCGCAGAGGCCGAGACAGCTTCGTCGCGGACGAGGATCTGCAAATCGTCCTCATCCACCTCGTGCAGGTCATCGGCGAAGCCGCCTCCCGCGTCACCCCCGAACTCACCGCCCAGCACCCGCGGGTGCCTTGGCGCCAGATCGTCGGGATGCGCAACCGAGTCGTGCACGACTACTTCGAGATCGACCTCGACATCCTCTGGGCCGCGGTCACCCACGACGTGCCGCGCCTCGCCATGCAGATAACGCTCATTCTCAGCGACCCCACTGTGGACTCAGACCGAGCAGGATGACGGAACGAGACCATCACGTGCTCACGTCTGGCTGCTTACGAACGAGGTGCTGACGAACGAGGTGGCGGGAGGCGAGGTAGGGGGCCGGCGAGCACGAGTGCGGTGAGGTCCTCGATGAGGTCCGGGCCGGCCGGCCGGTGCATCAGCCTGCCGATTAGCGCCATCCCGGCGATCAGGTCGACAACCTTGCTGACGTCGACGTTGTACGGCAGGTCGCCCCGTCCGGCGGCGCCGAGCAGGATCGCGCCGTAGGCGGCCCGATAGGGACCCAGCAGGTCTGCCAGCTGGTGCCCGGCCAACGCATCGCGACTCATGTCCGCGATCAACACCTCGCCGAGCAGGCCGCCGACCAGGTCGAAGGTGCTGGCGATCATGGCGCGGACGTCGTGCTCGGTATCGCCGGTCGGCTGGATGGGCTCACCCAGCTGGCCGCTGAGAGCCTCGACGACCAACGAGGCCTTGCTCGGCCACCAGCGGTAGACGGTGGCCTTGCCGACGCCGGCACGGGCCGCGACGCCTTCGACGGTGAACTGGTGGTACCCGGCCTCGCGCAGCATGGCGAGGGTGGCCTCAATGATGGCGCGGTGCGCGCCGGTGCTGCGCTTACGCCCTGCCGGCCCACGGGGTTCGGACACGTGCGGAGGCCCCTTCCGGTGTCTGTCCCCCCGGACCGAGAGCGTCATTGTAGTGCCCTCCCGACTACGCCGCCGTGAGGTACCGACCACACCGGGTCGGCGTCGACGACCGCTCCTCGGGAGCCCCACTCGATCATCGAAACGACGGCAGCCGGCTTGGCCCTCTGCGCCGATCACGATACGGATCGTCTCATTTGAGGACGCCCCAACGGCCACGAACGGGCTTTATGTGAGCCATTCGTGGCTCGACACACCGCCCGACCGGGCACTACTGACGAGTAGGCAGGACCGGAGTGACGTTTGACCACCAATGGGGATTCACCCGATAGAACATCACCTCGCTGAAACGTGCCGGCTGTCCCCGGCGATGTACCGGGCAGCACAGGCCAATACCGAGACGGACCGTCCAGCTCGCTGGACGTCCGCTCAGCCGACGAGAGAGGGGGCGTGACCAGATGGGTACTTCGGTAGCCGATTCTGCTAGCTCTCCTCTTTTCGGCCCGGTGACCCCGACGACCCGCCGGCCGTGGCCGATTGTCCGGGCATCCTGGGTGTCCCGGCTGTGGAGCCTGCTGATGCTCGGGTTGGCGATCTGCGTGGGTGCTCCGCTGGGCGCTGCGGTGACCAGCCCGTCACCGAGCGTGCCGGCCGGCCCGTTCGCGTCGGGCACGCTGGGCATGCCGGCCGTTCCGAGGCTGGCGGCGATGCCCGCCGTGTCCAGTGCGGAGCTGACGGCCCGGCTGCTCGACAGTCGAACCCGGCCGGCGCTGCCGCACAGCCACGATCTCGCCTCCACCGACGCGACGTCGGTGGGCTCCGCGCTCCCGGCCATCCACGCGGCGAGCATGCTGACCGACTCGGCCGAGCCACCCCGTGTCTCGGCCCCCGACGGCTCGGTGACCGGGGCCGCGATGGCACTCGGCGCCCCGGACGCCTCCAGCGGCGGTGTCGGCTCGGAGAGCATCACGGGCAGCGGCTCCGGCGGATCTGCCTCGGCGGTGATCGCCGGGCCGGCGGGTCCGCCTCAACGCACGGGCGTCACGCTGGCCCGCCTCGAACCTCGCACAACCGAGATGCACGCATCGATCCAACCCCTGGAGCGGCCTGGCTGATCGTGCGTCCGGTCTGAACCCGCCCCGGCCACTCCGCCGGTGCACCCGCACCCGAAGCGACACCGTCCCCCAATCGGATGACGGCCCGTTCGGTGTGCCTCCAGCCAGACGCACGACCTCAACCAAACTTCCCGCTCAGAAGGAGCATCCAGTCATGAAGGCATGTCGTACCGCAGTGGTCAGCGCCGCCGCCCTGGCAATGATCGTCGCCACCGGTTCCACCTCCGCTTTCGCCGCCGCCCCAGCATCGGCCTCGTCCATCGTGCTCGCCGCCGGCACCGACACCGGCAGTGGCAACAGCAACAGTGGCAACGGCGACAACAACAGCGACTCCACCAGCAACAACAACACGAACAAGTCCGTCGAGCACGACGGCGGCCAAGCCAGCAACAACAACAACAACAGCAGCAGGAACAACAACGACTCGCACGCCGGCCAGCTCGGCAGCACCGCCGACAACACCAACTTCAGCAGCAACCGCAACACCAACACCGCAACCAGCCACCACAACAGCCAAGCCCAGAACACTAACCTCGGCGGCGGACGGAACACCAACTCCGCAACGGCAGATCACGGCAGCCAGGCGGGGAACGTCACTGCCGGCCAAGGCAACAAGAGCACCGCGAACGCCAACAACGGCAGCCAGGCGGGGAACACGACGGTCGGGGACAGCAACAAGTCCAAGGCGACCGCCGACAACGGGAGTGCCGCGGATAACCAGACGGTCGGCAGCGGCAACGACGCCACCGCCAAGGCCAACCACGGCAGTTACGCGTTCAACAACGTCGCCGGCAACCAGAACAAGGTCGACGCCTACGCCGACCACGGCGGTGTCGCCGGCAGCGACGTGCAGGGTGACAGCAACTCGGTCAAGAGCTCGGCCAACAACGGCTCCACCGCCGTCGGGGTCGTGCGTGGTGCCGGCGGTACCGGGCCGGGCAACCGCAACTCCGTCGACTCGTCGGCCAACAACGGCGGCACCGCGATCGGTTACGCGTGGGGCAACGACAATGCGGTCAAGTCCAGCGCCAACGGTCTTGGTTCCGGAGCGAACAGCTTCGCCGACGGCAACCGCAACAAGGTGACCTCCTCGGCCACCGGCGCGAACAGCACAGCCGTGGCCAGTGCCACCGGTAACGACAACACGGCCACCGCGAAGGCCAAGAACGGGGGAATCGCAACATCGTCCATCACCGGCAGCAACAGCAAGGCCACCAGCTTCGCTGACGGCGCGGGCAGCTCCGCGAGCTCGACGGTGAACGCCAGCAACGCCACCGCCTCGTCCGCGGCCTACAGCGGTGGCACCGCCACCGCAACGGCCGACCGGCCGGGCAGCTACGCCGCCGCCGGAGCCGTCGGCACCGGTACCACGGCGTCGGCCAGCACCGACGCCACCACGGCGTCCAACGACACCGCCGTCACGTCGTGTACCGGTGGTGGACACGCAGTGGCCGTGTCCAGCGGCAAGCCGCTGTCGTTCTGCTAAACCGCACCACGTGAGCACCAACCAGCCAGGTTGACGCTCAGCACGAAGGCCCGTCCCCACAGTGGGGGCGGGCCGTCGTCGTGTTGCTGCCCGCTGATGTCCACCGGCGGCTCGCGCTCCGCCGGGAGCCAGCCGTCCGGCCATGCGCGCAGTCGCTCGCAATTTCCCCCGAATCGCGCGGGACGGAAAAGGTCAGGCTGGCCCCGTATCACCGCACCCGGTGCCGAACCTGACTCGACGACAATGCACGCTGGAGCCACCCGATCGTGGCAACGGCGGTGTCCTCGCTGGGCCGATCACGATACGGATCGTCTCCTTTGATGACTGCCACGTGGCCACGAGAGGGCCAGAATTAGCTCGTCGTGGCTGAGGGAACGCCTCCCAGCCAGACCATTACTGGCAACAGATGGATCTGAAGTGGCGACTGGGTGCTACGAGGTTCACCCGATGGAGCATTGGGCCCCTGAAACGTATCGACTGGTCGCAACGACATACTGGGCAGTTCAGGCGATACCGAGACGGTACGTCTAGCTTATCAACGAGTCGGGTACCAACACCCGACCGAATCCGAGGGGGAATGTGAACATGTCACTGCCGACGATCTCCGAGTCGCGGGCACCGAAGGGCAGGCGCGCGGCCGCGCTGATCGCCACTGCGGCGGCCGCGGGTCTGCTGCTCACCGGCTGCGGCTCCAGCGGAAGCGACGACGCCAAGGGCCTGCTGCTGTCCGGGCCGAACACCAACATCGTGGTCACCATCCCCGCCGGCTGGCACCAGGTGATCAACGCCGCCAACCCGATGATCCCGGAGATGGTCGCGCCGACCACCTGCATGGGCTCGGACGAGATCGCCTGCTCAAGCGGCCTGGCCCGGATTGCCACCATCACCGCCAAGAACATCCAAGAAGCCACCAACGCCGTCCAGGCCGCCGTCACCGGAGCCACCGGCGTCACCGATGTCACTACCGTCAGCAAGGGCCCGGGCAAGCTCGGCAAGCGCGACGGTTTCCTGCACCGCTTCACGTTCAAGAACCCCGGCGCGACGCTCACTTCCGAGATCGCCGCCGTACCGAGTGGGCCCACCACACCCGACAAAGAGGGCAACCTCGAATACTCCGTCGTGCTGGTCTGGATCTCCAACAAGCCCGACGCACCCAAGGTCGACGACATCGACACGATCGTCAACTCCACCCTCGTCCACGGCGGAGTATCCGCCCCCTGACGACCACCGCCACCCCCGGGCTCGCACAGACCCCGTATACGCCGCACAGAGGTTGCACGGTCTGTGCGGCGTAGGCCAGGTCTGTGCGAGCGGGCTGGCGCAACTGGCCCGGCCTGCTGTTCGACAACACCAGCGGCTACGTCATCGCGGGCCTCGACGTCACGGATTGGCGCGCTGTGATCCGGTACGGGTTGGCCTTGATCCTGGTGTCGATCGGCGTCACGAAGTTCGCCGCGCACGAGGCCGAGGCCATCCAGCCGCTGGTGTCGGGCTCGCCGCTGATGTCCTGGCTACGACTTCCTGAGCGTCTCGGCACTTTCGGCCGTCGTCGGCGGCGTCGAGATCGCCCTGGGCGTCTTGATCGCCGTCTGCTCGTTCGCGCCGCGACTCTCCGCCCTCGGCAGCATCGGTGCCGTCGGGATGTTCCTGATCACGCTGAGCTTCACGCTCAGCATGCCCGGGGTCTGGCAGCCGGGCCATAGCTTCCCATTACCTCAGTGCCGCGGGGAGCTTTCTGATCAAGGATGTGTTGCTGCTCGGGCCGCGGTCGCGACGGCCGGCGAGGCCCTCGCTCGGTCCACGCTGCGCCGCCACCCGATTGTGACCAGCACGTCGTGAACCAGGCGGCGTCGGGACCCCTGATCCCGCCGGGCGGGACCAGGGGAGTCCTCCCGACCTTGCCGCCGAACCCGCCGCCCACATGTGGCGCGACCACCCGGATCGCTGGTGTTCTCGACGAGTCAGGGTCGCTCGTGGTTGGCTGGCTCGATGGGTCGAGGTCGCCGGCGGTCGAAACCTGCAAGAGGAGAACGAACATGCGCGTCTTCACCAGCGTCGAGGACATCAGGTCGGCCGTGGGCAGCCACCTCGGCACCAGCGACTGGGTGACCATCGAGCAGAAGCAGATCGACACCTTCGCCGACGCCACCGGCGACCACCAGTGGATCCACGTCGACCCGGACAAAGCGAAGGACGGCCCGTTCGGCAAGCCCATCGCGCACGGGTTCCTCACCCTGTCGCTGAACCCGGTGCTCACCCAGACCGCCTACCGGGTGGACAACGTCAAGATGGGCGTCAATTACGGCCTGAACAAGGTGCGCTTCACCTCGCCGGTACCGGTGGGCAGCCGGGTTCGCGGCAGCTACGAGCTGGTCGAGGTCACCGATGTCGCCGGTGGGGTTCAGCTGATCGTCAAGGCGACCATCGAGCTGGAGGGCAGCGAACGCCCGGCCGCCGTCGCCGAGACCCTGGTCCGGTACTACCTCTGATGCGGGTGCTCAACATACCCAGCTGCCCGCCGACGCGGTGGACGACGTGATCATGGGCAACTGCTACCCGACGATGGACGCCCCGGCGTTCGGGCGGGTGGTGGCGTTGGACGCCGGGCTGCCGGCGTCGGTGACCGGGCTGCAGCTGGACCGCCGCTGTGGCTCCGGGCTGCAGGCGGTGCTGCTGGCCGCCATGCAGGTGCAGACCGGGGCGGCGGAGGTGGTGTTCGCCGGCGGAGCCGAGTCGATGAGCAATGCGCCGTTCTACTGCACCTCGATGCGGTGGGGTGTGCAGGGCGTCCCGGCCGTACAGCATGCCGATCCTGGGCAAGGCCGATCCCGAGTCCACAGTCACCGCTGGCAACGCCTCCGGCCAGAACGACGGCGCCGCCCTGTGCATCGTGACCTCGCCGGAGAAGGCCGCCGAGCTGGGTCTGCGGCCGTTGGCGCGGCTGGTGTCCTGGGCAGTGGCCGGGGTGGCGCCGAAGACCATGGGCATCGGCCCGGTGCCGTCGACCGCCAAGGCGCTGGAACGGGCCGGGCTGACCCTCTCCGACATGGACCTGATCGAGCTGAACGAGGCGTTCGCCGCGCAGGTGCTGGCCTGTACCCGCGAGTGGAAGCTCGAGCCGGCGACCGACGAGCGGTTCAACGTCAACGGCTCGGGCATCTCGCTCGGGCACCCGGTCGGCGCCACCGGAGCCCGGATCCTGGCCACCATGCTGCGCGAGCTGGACCGCCGCTCGGGGCGGTACGGGCTGGAGACGATGTGCATCGGCGGCGGTCAGGGCCTGACCGCGATCTTCGAGCGACTGTCCTAACAGGCCGAGGGCGGGGAGCTGAAACACTCTCGGCCGCCCGCCCGATCAACCTGGTACGAGGCCGGGAGGGTTGGGGTGATCGAGGTGTTGAACGGACGTGACGCCGCGCTGTTGCGGGCGGTGGCGAACGGCCGCTGCGAGCTGGAACCGGGGCCGTTGCCAGTGCTCTACGTGGACGGGCGGGTCTGCTGCGACACCGGCGTGGCGCCCCGGCTGGTACGGGCCGGCCTGGTCGCACCCCCGGAGCCGAACCCCAGTCGGATGCCGGCCCGGTTGACCGAGGCCGGCCGCGCCGAGCTGGCGCCCCAGCGGTCAGAGTTCGTCAGGTGTCCAGCACCGGCGTTCGCTCCCTGCCGACCGGTCGAGATCGAGACCCCGGCCACTAACCTGGTGACGCGTCTGACGCCCCATGACATGCCCGACATTTGACAACGCTGCTGTCACTACGAATGGTCGCTGTAGGACCAGGTCTGGCCGGTTCCTCGGTACTGCTCGATGGGGATGGGCTGGGTCCCCTCGGCGATGTGGTCGCAGCAGAGGATGCCGTGGAGGTGGTCGACCTCGTGGGCGGTAAGGCGTGCGGTCCCGCGGTCGAAGATGGTGATCTTCTTGTCGCCGGTGATCTCGGTGTGTTCGACGTGGATCACCAGTGGCCGAGGGACCAGGCAGCGGACGTCGAAGAAGCTCAGGCAGCCCTCGTACTGCTCGTCGACCTCGGCGCTGGTCTCGATGATGTGGGGGTTGAGCAGGGTGATCACCTCGTCGGTGCCGGGTGGCCGCACGATCGCGGCGGCTCGTTCGATGCCGATCTGGGGTGCGGCGATGCCCATGCCCTTGCCGAAGGTGTGGGCTTGGGCGATGCGCCCGGCGGCGGAGTGGAGTTCGGCAGGAGTGGGTCGCCGTCCTGGATCACGCCCAGCGCGCTCATGGTCTCGCTCGGCCGCGCTGGCTTGCTGGTGGTGCGGTTACGGAAGTCCCATTCCAGCCGGTAGCGGGCGTGGAGCGGCGGGTTCTCACACGACCAGGCGAACACTGCCCGGTCATCGCTGAGGGTGCGGTCGATGGCGGTACGGAAGGGCATGGCCTCGGCGGTCATCGAGGTGTGTAGGCCCCACACGGCGGGGGTGAGGTCGGCGGGGAAGTCCAGGCATACCGACAACGTGTGGGTGGGCAACCGGACCGCGCGCTGGAACCAGTTGCCCCAGTGCTCGTCACGGACGGTGTACTCGTACTCGATCCAGGTCGATTCGCCGGGGTAGAGCGGGAAATGCCCGGAGTCGCCGGCGAAGTGCAGCCAGACTCCCTTGAAGGCATCGCGGTCGTGGTGGGTGCTCCAGTTCATCGGCTCGGTGCGGCTCTGCCCATGCCAGGCGTGCAGGTTGATCTCCTCCCAGGTCAGCGGATTCTCGCTGTAGAGCTGGTTGGAGCGCTCGGGGTCGCCGGGGTAGCGGTCGACGGAGATGCGGATCAGGTAGCGGCTGATCGGCTCAAGGCCGCCGTTGACCAGTCGGCGGCGTTGGGTCAACCGGTAGTTGTGGCCGTCGTAGTGCAGCGTGGCGTCGTCGTGGTCGACCACCAGATTGCCGGTCCCTGCTTGCGCGGCCGGATTGGCGGCTACCGGTGGTCGGGGCCTGGTGATGCGGGTGGCCTCGTACTCACGGAACGCGGTGCGCAGGGCGCCACCAGCGCGCAGCGCCGTCTCGGCTTGGGCGGCGAACTCCTTGGAAGGGCGCTCAGCTCCAGATTCCACTTTGGACACATACGAGCGGTCGTAGCCCATTCGCTTGGCCAGCGCTGTTCGCGACAGGCTGCGTACGTCGCGCCAGCGTCGAAGCTCGACGGCGAAGACGTTGGCCTCAGACGGGGTGTCCTCGGTGGTGGAGTTCGGGCTGCTGGCCATCGTTCGCCATCCCTTTCAAGCTGACCGTGAGTGGGCGTGAACCCGCCGTGAGCTGCCGCTCAGCCTAGCGGCACGGCTGCCGGTCCTGGTGTTCTCGAGCTGTCCGCACCGCGTGGAGGGAGCCAGCCAGCATGATGTACTGCCCGGCATTCCCGACAGCTCACACCGTTTGTCCCAGCAGGGCCGAGGGCGGTGTCGGGGAGGTGCCGCCCTTCGGTCTCACCCCCACCAGCCATTGGCCGCACACCACACCGTGACCTCGGTGTGAATCACGAGGAGAGGAACCACCATGTCCACGTTGATGCTCGACGCGTGCAGTGAATCGGTCGGGTTCGCCGACGGCCCGATCGCCTCGCACTCCGCACAGTTCGGGCTGGCCCGCCCCGCCGGTACTCCGGCAGGGCACGACACCCCATCTCCTGCCGGGCTCCGTCCGTGGAACCTGAGGAACGCCCAGATCATGACCGGTGGGGGCGCGCGGCTGGGTGCGTGGCGTTACGACCACGTCCAGCAGGTCGCGCTCACCCTGGATGGCCAGCGTGTAATCGACCTCGTCGACGCCTCTGCGAAGTCGGTGTCCGACCTGGACGGTGACGAGGGCAAGTCCGAGGACTGGAGCTACGACTTCTGCCCGGACAACCCCGGCAGCCCCGTGTGAGCGTCCTGATCCTGGCTCGGGACCTCGACCCCACCGCCGACCGCATGGTGACAGTGCTTGGTGAGCGTGGGGTCGAGGTCTACCGGGTCAACACCGGCTGGTTTCCCACTCAACTCCAGATCTCGGTCGAGCTGCATGAGGATCGCTGGCATGGCGACCTCGCCACTCCTCACGGCCACGTGGACCTCCATCAGGTCCGGGCCGTGTGGTACCGGTCTCCGGAGGCATACCAGATGCCGCCGCAGTTGAGCCCGACCGAGGCTCAGCACGCACGGGTAGAGGCGAAATACGGGCTCGGCGGGGTGCTGGCATCGCTGCCAGCGTTGTGGTGCAACCACCCGAGCAAGGTCGCAGACGCCGCCTACAAGCCCGTCCAACTCGCTCGCGCCGCCCTGTGTGGGCTGGCGGTGCCCGACACCCTGATCACCAACGTACCGGACGCTGTCCGCGCGTTCGCGGCGGGCGGTCCGGTGATCACCAAACTGGTCGGGGGCATGGCCCTCGACGAGGACGGCGTCCGCAAGAACGTCTACACCCGCCGCCTCACCGCCGACGACCTCGCCGACTTACGCGGGATCGAGCACACCACGCACCTGTTCCAGCGGTGGGTTCCCAAGCAACGGGAGGCACGAGTGATCGTGATCGGCAACCAGGTCACCGCCGCTGCGATCACCGCCGGAAGCCCAGCCGCCTATATCGACTACCGCACCGACTACGAGTCGCTGTCCTACGAGCTGATCACCCCGCCTGAGCACGTCATCGATGGGGTGCGGCTGCTGATGGACGGATTCGGCCTGGTCTATGGGGCGTTGGACTTCGTGATCACCCATCCGGTGAATGGGTCCTGTTGGAGATCAACCCCACCGGCCAGTATGGATTCATCGAGAACGCCACCGGCGCCCCCTTGACCGCACAGCTCGCCGACCTGCTCACCGGAGCCGCATCATGACCAGCACCGACACCGATTGGGCCGCCCATGCCGCCGGACTCGCGGCCGCCCTGACCGACTCCGGCGATCTGCATGACCCCGCATGGGCCGCTGCCCTCGCCGCCACCCCTCGACATCTGTTGGTGCCCGTCGCCTACCAGCAGCAAGCAGACGGCTCCTGGGCCGAGTTCGACACCGGCGGCCAGGATCTGGAACTGGCCTACTCGCCCACCACACTGGTGACCGAGATCAACGATGATGGCGCGGCCATCTCCTCCAGCACCAAACCTGACCTCATGGTGCGCATGCTGGAAACCCTCGACGTCCAGGATGGACACCGGGTGTTGGAGATTGGCACCGGCACCGGCTACAACGCCGCCCTGCTCACCCATCGCCTCGACGCCGACCACGTCTTCTCCCTCGACGTGGGCCCCGAACTCGTAGCGACAGCCAGACAGCGGCTGGCGAGCATCGGATGCCGCCCCCACCTGGCAGCCCACGACGGCATCGGCGGCTGGCCCGAGCACGCGCCCTACGACCGGATCATTGCCACCTGTTCGGTGCCCAGCATCCCCTGGGACTGGGCACAACAACTCACCATCGGCGGAAAACTGCTCGCCGATCTCAAACTCGGCACTGGTGCAGGAAACCTGGTCCTACTGCACCGCTACGACGACCGGCTGGAAGGCAGGTTCACCAAGCGGTGGGCCGCGTTCATGGGAATGCGCCACCACGGCGACGTTACCGCGATCCATACTCCAAAAGCCGAGCCAAGCACCCAGCGCGTCACCACCACACCGGCCCAGCCGTGGAACACCGACCGCGAGGTGTGGCTGCTGTCCTGTCTGCGCCTGCCCCGCGACCTCAGTTACGGATACACCCTCGACCCCACCACCCGCACACCGAAGGCCACAACACTGTCAGCGCCGGACGGCTCCTGGTGTGAGGTCGAGTTGACGACCGACGACAGTGTGTTCCGGCAGGTCCGCGAAGGCGGACCAACCCCGCTCTGGGGGCAGGTGGAGCGCGCCTACGACTTGTGGCGCCAGTGGAACCAGCCGAGCTGGGAACGCCTCGGGCTCACCGTCACGCAGGACGCCCAGGTGGTTTGGCTGGACGAACCGCACAACATCGTCACCCGCAGTGGCAGCGGCGGGGGATAGCGCGCACAATCCACGACGAGATCCTAGACAAGAGGTCAGAGACACGCGCATCGCTACTGGTCCGCGAAGACAACATCGCGGCGAGGGCGCGGGGGCGGGCGCGTAGGTGGATGCGCTCGCCCTGGCGGCCAAAGAGACTCAGGATCGTGGTGACCGCTATCCCCGCCGCAACCCCTCGTATGCCTCACGCAACACCGTTGCCTCCGGTAGCTGCCGGGCTTCCACGGCCTCGACAACCTCGGCCGCGCGCCAGTGGTTGGAGGGCACGACACGGCCGGACGAGATTGCCCGCAGGGTGGCATCACAGGCTTCGTCCAAGCGGTCGGTCACCAGCAATGCGAGCGCCAAGTCAATATTGGCCGAAGCGACCCGGCGCGGCCACTGCACGACATCCGGCCACTGAACGACATCATTGTGCGGCGCGAGGCGCGCAATAATCTCGCGGGCGTAGTCCTCGGCAGCGGGATCGCCCAGCCAAGCCAGGGTTGTTGCAGTATATGCTACCGACTTGTCCGGATCGTAGCGGTAGTGGTGCTCCGGCCGCTCGGGCTTCGACATGGGGGACACCAACCGATGTACCCGTTCAACAGCAGCGTAGGTCTCTTTTGGCTGCTGCAACCGCGCCCACGCGCGTCCTTCTTGCGCTGTTGCCTGAATGGCCGCCGAACTGCCAGTTGGAGCTACGTATTGCGCGGCACGCGACAGCTCAACGGCGCGGCGATAGTCGCCTTCGGTGAGTAGACGCCAGGCTTCGGTTTCATAGCACCAGGCACGAATTTCTTCATGCTCGGCGTGGCGAGCCAAACCAGCGGCAGTCGTCAGCCGCGCCGACGCGGCCTGATACTGCTTGAGATCAATATGCACCGTCGCGCCAAGCAGCGACAGCCAACTGCCGACGACGAGCAACCGGCGATGCTCGCTCAGCGTTTTACGGGCATCGAGCAGGCGGTCCACATAACTGAGATACTGCCGGACACGGTCCAGCAGTACGACCGGCGGCGTTTTGGGGTAGGCCACTGCCAATTCGTCGACGACCGCTTCCAGACGCACAAGCGTCTCGTCGCCGACGTCACTTGCCCCGACCCGGCGGGCCAGCTCCAATGCCTCATGTTCGTTGCCCTCGTTGAGCTGCGGAGCTGCGAGCCAGGCTGAAGCGGTCGGCTGGCTGTCCCCCGGCTGTACGCTACGGAACTGTGCCGCTTTGGCACGAGCCTCCGCGAGTTCGCGCTCTCGGGCGTGCTGTCCGTACTCATGTTTAGCGGCCTGAAGCTCGTGAAAGGCCGCAAGCAACGCCCCATTGGCGTGACAAGCGTGGTCAGCGGCCTGCCAGAAACGTTCGTCCGCCCGGCTGCGCCCCTTCTCGATGTGGGCAACCGTCGTACGGTCGCAGATGACCACACGGGCGAGTCGTACTTGCGTGAGGTCGGCGGCCCGGCGAAATGTCGCCAAACGTTCGCCCAGGGCACAGCGCTGCCCGGCGATGACCTCCGGCTCTCGCGCCACGTCTTCCACGCTTCCAAATGTCTGGCTTGCAGTGCCCTCCCTCAGCGTAGCTGCGGGTGGCAATCGGTGTGGCAACGGGACGCACACGGTGACGCACAACCCCCGCCAAGGGGTTTGATGATCTTCAGGCATCCATCACCGGGAGCTGCACCGCTGCCCCGGTGGTGGGCGGTGGTGGGTGTCATCCACCGGCCATTCAAACCGAGCCAAGAGGTAGTGCGTCGTGACCCAGAAAGCAATGCCCGAGTCACCCAACGCCCAGTCGGTGGCGTACGTCGTCTACGGCGTCCATGCTGTCCGGCTGCGGGAAATATGTGCTACGCAGTTCATTACCGCCAACTTAACAGTTGCTGAGCAGTACGCCGGGGTGATGAGCAACGATCCGGGTGTGCTGGCGGCGGCCGTTACGCGCTATGTCATGGATGTTGAAGGGCAGCATCGGGCCGCGGCGCTGTACGTCGAGGGTGTGCGGCAGCAGGTGCCGCACGTGTCCGATGACCGGCGGATTTGCGCTAACGGGCATGGGTCGGGTTCCTGGCCGATTGGTGATCGCTAGTGTCGACAGAAGGTCAGCGTCACTAGCCTTGATCATTCACCGGGTGTGCATGGTGCCGTAGCGGTTCCGCCTTGGTGATCTTCACCCTTCCTTTATGATCTTGAACGGTTGTTGGTCGTGGTCGGAGGCCCGACGGTCGCGTCGGGTAGCGC
>JALYVZ010000233.1 GCA_030852965.1 Actinomycetota bacterium
CCGCCGAGAGCGCGGTGCGGGCCGGGGAGGCGGAGCTGGCCGAGGTGGAGGCGCAGCGGGTGTCGCTGGAGCGCCAGCTCGACGAGCTCACCGCGAACGACGCCAGCTTGCGGGCGCAGCGCCAACGCTATCTGGACTACCAGGCCCAGCTGGCTGCCGCCGCGGCAGCTCAGCAGCGGGCGGCCGCCGGGCGGTTGCGGGGTCGCGCCACCGGCACCATCTCCCAGGTCATCGACCGGGCACTGTCCCAGCTCGGGGTGACCTATGCCTGGGGCGGTGGCACCGGCAACGGACCGTCCCTCGGCATCCGCGACGGCGGCGTGGCCGATGCCCACCGCGACTTCCGCAAAACCGGGTTCGACTGCTCGGGCCTGATGATCTACGCGTTCGGCGCGGCCGGGGTCGGCCTACCGCACTACAGCGGCTACCAGTACAACTCGGGCACCAAGGTGCCGATCTCCCAGATCCGCCCCGGTGACATGCTGTTCTGGGCCGAGGGCAGCAACATACATCATGTCGCGCTGTACATCGGCGACGGCCAGATGGTGGAAGCCCCGT
Source organism: Actinomycetota bacterium (assembly GCA_030852965.1). Classification (GTDB taxonomy): domain Bacteria; phylum Actinomycetota; class Actinomycetes; order Mycobacteriales; family Pseudonocardiaceae; genus Pseudonocardia. The sequence continues at coordinate 559 of JALYVZ010000233.1, forward strand.
ACTCCGGGGCGAAGGTGAAGATCAGTCCAGTGCGCTACGGCGACGGGCTCATGCCGTACGCCACCCGGATGCTGTAGGCGGTATCCCGCTCTTCACGGGGGTCATACCGTGCGCGCGGTTCGCTGCACCGGGTAGACCGGGGTGGACTCTCCGGGTGGAGGGAGCACGCGGTGAGCAACCCGGAACAGACCAGTGTCGAGTCAGGTGTGCCCGGTGAGCCGAGTCCGGCGGGTCCGCCGAGCCCGGCCAGGGAGAGTGAGCTGCTCGAGCGCACCGTATTCGAGGTCAAGCGCATCATCGTCGGGCAGGACCGGTTGGTCGAGCGGATGCTGGTCGGCCTGCTGTCCAAGGGCCACCTGTTGTTGGAGGGCGTGCCGGGCGTGGCGAAGACGCTCGCCGTGGAGACCGTCGCCAGAGTGGTCGGCGGCAGCTTCTCCCGACTGCAGTTCACCCCCGACCTGGTGCCCGCCGACATCCTCGGCACCCGCATCTACCGGCAGGGCCGCGAGGAGTTCGACGTCGAGCTGGGCCCGGTGGTGGCCAACTTCGTGCTCGCCGACGAGATCAACCGGGCGCCGGCCAAGGTGCAGTCCGCGATGCTCGAGGTCATGGCAGAGCGGCACCTGTCGATCGGCGGAAAGACGTTCCCGATGCCAGACCCGTTCCTGGTACTGGCCACCCAGAACCCGATCGAGAACGAGGGTGTGTACCCGCTGCCGGAGGCGCAGCGTGACCGGTTCCTGTTCAAGCTCATCATCGAGTACCCGAACATCGAGGAGGAGCGCGAGATCATCTACCGGATGGGGGTCGAAGCGCCCACTCCGGAGCAGGTGCTCACCCCGGCTGAGCTGGTGCGGCTGCAGGGTGTGGCGTCCAGGGTGTTCGTGCACCACGCCCTGGTCGACTATGTGGTGCGGCTGGTGGTGGCCACCCGGACCCCGGGCGAGCACGGCCTGACCGATGTCGCGAGTTGGGTCTCCTATGGTGCCTCGCCTCGGGCCAGCCTCGGCATCGTGGCGGCCGCCAGGGCGTTGGCCCTGGTCCGGGGCCGGGACTACGTGCTGCCGCAGGATGTGATGGATGTTGCCCCGGACGTGCTGCGGCACCGGCTGGTGTTGTCCTACGACGCGGTGGCCGACGCGGTGCCGATGGACCACATCCTTACCCGGGTGTTGCAGACCGTGCCGCTGCCGCAGGTCAGTTCGCGACCGCAGTACGCCTCCGCGTGAATCACTGGTGAGTCCCGACGTGACGGCCCAGCAGCACGCGGACCAGTCCAACCCGACCCAGCTGCATCCGGCGCCGCCCAGCATGAGCGACGGCAGGCTGGAGGCGGCGTTGCGCACCCTGGAGCTGACCGTGCGCCGCCGGCTGGACGGGCTGCTGCAGGGCAACCACCTTGGCCTGATACCCGGGCCGGGTAGCGAACCAGGGGAGGCGCGCCCGTACCAGCCCGGCGATGACGTGCGGCGGATGGACTGGGCCGTCACCGCCCGTACCACCGTCCCGCACATCCGCGACACCGTCGCCGACCGTGAGCTGGAGACGTGGATGGTGGTCGACCTGTCGGCCAGCCTCGACTTCGGCACCGCCGCCTGCGAGAAGCGCGACCTGGCAGTGGCGGCGGCCGCCGCCGTCACGCACCTCACGCAGGGCGGGGGCAACCGGATCGGGGCGCTGGTCGCGACCGGCGCGCTCACCGCGCGCATCCCGGCCAGGGGCGGTCTGCAGCACGCCCGTGGTCTGATTCGGCGGGTGGCGCAGACCCCTCGGGCCGCCGAGGGCATCCGGGGTGATCTGGCGGCCGCTGTCGAACAGCTGCGCCGCCCACCGCGTCGTCGCGGGCTGGCGGTGGTCATCTCGGACTTCCTCGGTGACCTGGCCTGGGAACGCCCACTGCGAGCACTGTCCGCCCGCCATGACCTGCTCGCTGTGGAGGTACTCGATCCGCGCGATCTCGAACTGCCCGACGTCGGCAGAGTGGTGTTGGCCGACCCGGAGACCGGGCGCCAACGTGAGGTCAACACCACCCCGTTGCTGCGCCGGGAGTTCGCCGCGGCGGCCGCCGAGCACCGCGAACAGGTGGCCACCGCGCTGCGCCGTTGCGGTTCGGCGCACCTGGTGCTGTGCACCGACCGGGACTGGATCGCTGACGTGGTGCGGTTCGCCGTCGCCCGCAAGCGGCAGTGGTCTGACCCGTCGTCGCCGATGTCGGTCAGCTCGGGTGAGTGACCGGGGGTGACCTGAGTGAGTTTCACGCAGCCGTGGTGGTTGCTGCTGCTGGTGGTGATCGCCGGCTTGCTGGTCGCGTACTGGCAGCTGCAACGCCGCCGCCACCGGGACACGATGCGGTTCACCAACCTGGAGCTGCTGGAACGGGTCGCGCCTCGGCGGCCGGACTGGGTGCGGCACGCCCCCACGGCGTTGGTCCTGGTCGCTCTGCTGCTGCTCACCGTGGCACTGGCCGGCCCCACCGCCGAGGCCAAGGTTCCACGCAACCGGGCCACGGTCATCCTGGTGATCGACGTCTCGCTGTCGATGGAGGCCACGGACGTGACGCCGACCCGGCTGATGGCTGCCCAGGTGGCCGCGAAGGGATTCGCCGACCGGCTGACCCCCGGGATCAACCTGGGGCTTGTCTCCTTCGCCGGAACGGCCGCCGTTCTGGTCTCGCCCACGGTGGACCGCGATCCGGTGAAGCGCGCGATCGACGGCCTGAAGCTGTCCGAGTCGACCGCCACGGGTGAGGCGATCTTCGCCGCGTTGCAGTCGATCGACAGCTTCTCCCAGGGCCTGGCTGGTGGGGATGAAGGACCGCCGCCGGCTCGCGTGGTGCTGATGAGCGACGGCAAGCAGACGCTGCCCGGGCCGGACGGGGAGAACGAGCCGCGCGGGTCGTTCACCGCCGCGCACAAGGCCTCCGATGCCAAGGTCCCGATCTCCACGATCTCGTTCGGCACCCTGCTAGGGCGGATCGAGCTGGCGAACCACGCGGTGCCGGTGCCGGTGGATGACGACTCGTTGCGCCGGATCGCGCAGATCACCGGAGGGCAGTTCTTCACCGCGGCCAGCCAGGAGGAGCTGCAGAAGGTCTACGAAACGCTCGGCGAGCAGATCGGCTACGAGACCCGCCGCGTCGACACCAGCCGCCCCTGGCTGATCGCCGGAGTGCTGGTGGCCATCGTCGGGCTGGGTGCGGCGTTCGCCCTCGGCCGCCGCCTCCCCTGAGCTCGAGGTCTCTGAGCTCACGGCGCCGCTCCCACCGCCGGGCGAACGGCACTTTCTCACGTTAGATGTGGACGACAGTGCCGTTCGCTTGGTGCGGCCCTGGCGTGCTCGGCGCGCCGAATCGGGCGGCGGTGGATAACCTGCTAGGCGTGAGCCGAAGCGTGCTGGTGACTGGGGGGAACCGGGGGATCGGTTTGGCGGTCGCGCGGGCGTTCGCTGAACAGGGCGATCAGGTCGCGGTCACGCACCGCGGTTCCGGCGCCCCGGACGGCCTGTTCGGGGTGCACTGTGACGTCACGGACCCCGACAGCGTGGATACCGCCTTCACCGAGGTCGAGGGTGCGCACGGGCCGGTGCAGGTGCTGGTCAGCAACGCCGGGATCACCGATGACACCCTGCTGATGCGGATGAGCGATGACCAGTTCACCAAGGTGGTCGACGCGAACCTCTCCGGCGCCTACCGGGTGGCCAAGCGGGCCGCCCGGGGCATGCTGCGGGCCCGAGCCGGACGCATGATCTTCGTCTCATCTGTGGTCGGGATGCTGGGGTCGGCCGGTCAGGTGAACTATGCGGCCAGCAAGGCCGGCCTGGTCGGGTTGGCCCGCTCGATCGCCCGCGAGCTGGGCAGCCGCTCGATCACCGCCAACGTGGTCGCCCCAGGTTTCGTCGAGACCGACATGACCGCGCAGCTCGGGGAGAAGCGGCAGCAGGAGATCCTGGCCAACATCCCACTGACCCGGTTCGCCTCTCCGGCGGAGATCGCCGAGGTGGTCACCTGGCTCGCCTCGGACTCCGCCGGGTACATCACCGGTGCGGTGATCCCCGTCGACGGCGGCCTCGGCATGGGCCACTGAGGTCCAGTGGTCGAGGGCCGAAGCATCAGCACGAGGCCCGGCGGTCGAGGGCCGAAGCATTGACACTCGAGCCCCACAGCATGGGCCAATGAGCCCGGAAGGACGAACCTGACTTGAACGGAATCCTGGACGGTAAGCGCATCCTGATCACCGGGGTGATCACCGACGCATCGCTGGCCTTTCACGTGGCCAAGGTGGCCCAGCAGCAGGGCGCAACAGTGGTACTGACCGGCTTCGGTCGGATGCGGCTGGTGGAGCGGATCGCGCAGCGGCTGCCCGAACCGGCGCCGGTGATCGAGCTGGACGTGTCCGACCAGGGGCAGCTGGACAGCCTCGCCGACCGGGTGGGCGAGCACGTCGACGGGCTGGACGGGGTGCTGCACTCCATCGGGTTCGCGCCGGCCAGCTGTCTCGGCGAGGGCGCGTTCCTCACCGCCCCCTGGGAGGACGTGGCCACCACGATCCAGGTGAGCGCCTACTCGTTCAAGTCGCTGGCGGTGGCCTGCAAGCCGCTGCTCGGGCGCGGGGCGTCGGTGGTGGGGATGGACTTCGACAACCGGCAGGCCTGGCCGGCGTACGACTGGATGGGGGTGGCGAAGTCGACCCTGGAGTCGGTGTGCCGCTACCTGGCCCGTGACCTGGGCCCGGACGGCATCCGGGTGAACCTGGTGGCGGCCGGCCCGGTACGCACCATGGCCGCTAGGTCCATTCCCGGGTTCGCCGCGTTCGAGGAGGCGTGGGACGGCCGAGCGCCGCTGGGTTGGGACGTCACCGCCGCCGAGCCGGTGGCCAGGACCTGCTGCGCGCTGCTTTCGGACTGGCTGCCGGTGACCACCGGATCGATGGTGTGGGCCGACGGAGGTTTCCACGCCATCGGGGTGTGAGCCTCAGTGACCGACGTCTCGGGTGACTTCGAGGCGTTGCTGGTGCTGTCGTTCGGCGGCCCGGAAGGCCCCGACGACGTGATCCCGTTCCTGGAGAACGTCACCCGGGGACGTGGGGTGCCACCGGAGCGCCTCGCCGAAGTCGCCGGCCACTACGGTCATTTCGGCGGGATCTCACCGATCAACGCCCGCAACCGGGAGCTGGTCGCCGCCGTCTCCGAGCTCACCGAGCTGCCGGTCTACTTCGGCAACCGCAACTGGCACCCGCTGGTGGAGGACACCGTCGCGGAGATGGCCCTGCACGGGGTACGTCGCGCGCTGGTGTTCGCGACCAGTGCTTTCGGGGGCTACTCGGCGTGCCGGCAGTACCACGAGGACATCGCCCGGGCCCGGGCCGTGGTGGGGCAAGCGGCACCGGAGCTGGTCAAGCTGCGGCATTTCTTCGACCACCCGGAGTTCGTGGCGGCGGCGGCCGACGGGGTGCGGGCGGCCCGCGCGGAGCTCGGTGCGGCGGGGGACAAGGCCCGGCTGGTGTTCACCGCGCACTCGGTGCCGACCGCCGCCGATGCCGCCGCCGGGACCGCCTCCGACGGTGGGCGCTGGTACTCCCGGCAGGTCCGTGAGGCGGCCCGACTGGTGGCCCGGCAGGTGGGAGTGCCCGAGTACGACGTGGTGTGGCAGTCCCGATCGGGGCCACCATCGGTGCCCTGGTTGGCGCCGGACGTGTGCGACCACCTGGACGTGGTGCACGCCGCGGGTGCCATGGCGGTCCTGGTCTGCCCGGTGGGGTTCGTCAGCGACCACCTCGAGGTGGTCTGGGACCTGGACAGCGAGGCTCGGGCGCGGGCCGCCGAACTGGGCCTGGGGTTCGCCCGCGCGGCAACGGCCGGTACGCATCCGGGATTCGCCAGGATGGTCGTCGAGCTGGTCGCCGAGCACACCTCGGGCACACCGCCGCGCGCCCTGGGCGCTGTGCCCTCGGCCGGGTGCGGGATGAACGGCGTGCCCTGCGCTCCGGACTGCTGCCGGTCCGTCCGACCCACCCGACTCAACCGGTAGCCGCGGCTGGTGGTCTCAGTGCCGCGCGATTCCGGCCAGCACCCGCACCGCCTCGC
>JALYVZ010000234.1 GCA_030852965.1 Actinomycetota bacterium
GTGGACGACGCGGCGCAGGACCTGCCGCGCCCGGCCCGCCGTCGTGCCACCCGGCCACCCCTGAGCGCCTGAGCGCGCCACTCGGCGCCGGCACACCCCGGGTGATCGCCGCCGCACACCGTACGCGCCGCACACCCCGGCCCTGCGAGGTGTGCGGCGGCGGCCGAACGAGGTGTCTAGGCTGGACCTGTGGGGTTCCTGTGTGGGTCGGCGGAAGGGGCCGATCATCGACCCTCGGTGACCGTGGCCGGGGTGCACTGAGACGGGACGAGCTGTTCGGTGCCGCGGCCGCCGTCGCTGACCGGGTCCACGGTGCCGGGTGTGTGGCCGTGCCCGCCGAGGCCGCGCTGCCCACGGTGGTCGCGGTGCTGGGCTGTTTGTTGGCCGGGGTGCCGGTGGTGCCGGTACTCCGGCAGACTCCGGAACGCGGGAGCGGGCTTACCTGCTGCGGGACTCCGGTGCCCAACTCTGGCTCAGGCCCTCGCTCGGCGAGGGTCCCGAGGTGGTCCCGGTCGAGCTGGGCGTGCGCTCGGCGTCGACTTTCCCGACTCCGGACCCGGTGTGGTCCCGGATCGCCACCGACCCGCCCAGCGCACGGGCGCTGTCGTCGGCACGGCTTCTGGTCTCCGGGAGCGCGGCGCTGCTCAGCAGCAGGCTCTGGGAAACGCTTCTGATGTCGACGGCGTCGAGGAAGCACCGTCCAGGTTCCGGGATGCGCCGCGCTGTGGGTCGACGGCACCGAGATCGCCACCTCGACGATCTTGACGTGGTCGACGTCCGGCTCACCCGGGGCGTCATCAGGGAACGGCGGGCTCAGCTGCGCGCGGAGCCGACGGTTCGGCTCGGCTGCGGGCGTCCTCGAGCGCGGACTGGATCGAGGTCCACGTGCACGAACCCGACCACGGGTCACACCTGGTGGAACTGGTCAGTTGGCTGTGGCCGCCCACCGCGCCCAGCCGGCGCAACTCCCCGGCCGCAGGCACGGCGATGCCGCCACATCGCCGTGCCCGCAAATCGGACCGATGACTCCCGAGCAGCGGATCGCCGCTTGTCACGGCCGGGGGATGAGCGGCACCAGGAACCGGCGGGCGAACGCTCGGGCGTCGTCGTCGGAGCGCATCGGAATACAGCCGTACGGGCTGATCACGAACGAGACCGCGATCCGGGCCATCAGCTCGGCGATCGGCTCCACATCGGCCAACTCGGCCAGCTCCCCGGCGTCGCGGGCCCGACGCAGGTGCATGGCCAGGAAGGTGCGCACGGCGACCAGCGCGGGCTCGGCATGCACGGTCATGAACGGCAGGATGACCTGCGGCTCGACCCGCAGCAGCCCGCCGACCAGCGGGTGTTCCCTGGCGTAGCGCAGGGCGAACACGTAGCCCTCCACCATCCGTTCCTGGACCCCGGGTAGCCCCGCCACCGCCCGGTCCAGCGCGTCCAGGCAACGCCGGCACTCCCGCAGCAGCACCGCTTCGATCAATGAGTTCTTGTTCTGGAAGCGCCGGTAGATGGTGACCCGGGACAGCTCGGCACGGCGAGCCACGTCGTCCATGGTGGTGCGGGTCAGCCCGTGCTCCCGGAACTGCTCCAGTGCGCCGTCCAGGATCCGCTCGGCGAGATCGTCGGTGTCCGGCTCCGGCTCCAGGACGCGGGCCAGCAGCGAGGCTGCAAGCACCTGCTCGGACGACGTGGACACCCAAGCATCCTACGGGTCAACCCTGGACAGACGCAGAGAGACAAAGTTGGTATTTCTGTATCTCAACGGGAGAGGGTGGCAACTGTGGATGACGACCACGGCCTGTTCGGGCCCGACTCGGTGACCTGGCGGATCCACACCGACCCGGTGATGTGGGTAGCCGCGTTCTACGCACTGTCGGTCCAGTCGCTGCACCCACCGACCATGTGGGGCACCTGGCAACACTCGAAGCTGTTCGACCGCAAGCTGGCGATGGCTCGGCTGTTGCGCACCGGCGACTTCGTGGCGGTGCGCACCTTCGGCAGCCTGGCCGAGGTCGACCAGGCCGGCCGCCGGGTGCGCGGCATCCACGCGCGGCTGCGCGGAACCAACCCCGAGACCGGCGCGGAGTTCCGGATCGACGAGCCGGAGAACCTGCGCTGGGTGCACTGCGGCGAGATCACCGCCTACCTGCGGGTGGCCCAGCGGGCCGGCGTGCCGCTGACCGACGCGGACGCCAACGCCTACGTCGACGAGCAGCGCCGCTCGGCCGCTGTCGTCGGGCTGGACCCGGCCTGGGTACCAGGCTCGGTGGCTGAGCTGGACGACTACTTCCAGTCCATGCTGCCGGTGTTGCGGCTCACCGACGAGGCCAAGGCGGCCATCCGGATGTGGGCGAACACCCCGGCACCGGTCCGGCTGGCTCCGCTGAAGGTGATCTACCCGGCGTTCGCGGCGCTGTCGCTCGCCCTGCTGCCGGGTTGGGCGCGTCGCCTGTACGGCCTGCCGTCCGGCGACTTCGCACCCGCCGACGCTGTGTTGAGCTCCGGCGCCACCGCCACCCTGCAGGCCACCAGGATGGCCATGCTGGCTGCCCCGGAGCGCTACCGTGGCACTGAGCTGCAGATGCGCTACATCGCGCCCGCCCGCCAGCTGATGCGCGCCGAACGGCTCAGTGCGGCGTGATGCGCGGCCCTCGGCTCACGGCGGCGTGATAGCGCCGTCCGGTTCGAACGCGGTGAAGTGTCCGTAGGTGCCCCGGAAGAATACCAGCGGCAGCGCGATCCCGGGAGCCTGCAGCTCGCGGACCCGGCCGAGCACGATGTAGTGATCGCCGGCCTCGGTGATCGACTCGAAGTCGCAGTCGATCCACGCGGCTACCCGATCCAGGCGAGGCGCGCCCGAGGCGCAGGGCGTCCAGGACACCCTGGCGAACTTGTCCCCGCCGCGCATCGCGAAGGCCCGGCAGATGTGCTCCTGGTCTGCGGCCAGCACGTTGACGCAGAAGCTGGCCGCCGTTCGGATCTTCGGAAAGCTGGTGGAGGACTTGTCTGGCAGGAACGCCACCAGCGGCGGGTCCAGCGACACCGAGGCGAACGAGCCGACCGTCATGCCCGTGGGGCTCCCCTCGACGTCGATCGCGGTGATCACCGTGACCCCGGTGGGGTAGTTGCCCAGCACATCGCGGAAGTGCGGTGGGCCGATCCCGAGGCCTGGCCCCGCGCTCATCCTCGCTCCTGCCTGCGTTCGGGATTTACGGCTCGATCATGCCCGCCAGTGACGCTACGTTCAACCAATGGTTCCGCACGCTTCGCGTGCCGGCTCAGCGCCCGCTGACGACGGTGCCCCGTGCACACCAGGCGCGGGCGTCGAGCGAGAACGGGCCATCGGGCAGCGACGACCGGCAGGCCTCCCGCACCCGCGTACGCTGCTCGTCGGGCAGCGTACGTAGGTACTGGCCGGCCGGTCCGACAGCGAACGTGAACGGTTCCCAGAAGGCGCCGAAGCCCGTGTAGTCCGCGCGGGCCGCCAGCGCCCCACCGATCACGTCTTCGAGCCCGGCGCGCTCGAAGCGCTCCGCAATATCGCCCTCTGAGGTGCCGGCCATCCGGCGTTCGCCCTCCACGTCCGGGTCGACCAGCTCTGCCGCGGCCCAGAAGATCCGCAGCATGGTCATGCCACCGGTGGCGGTGTCCCACATGCACGCGGCGACGGTCCCGCCCGGCCGGGTCACCCGGGCCATCTCGCGCACGCCCTGATCGGGATCGCGCATGAAGCCGAGCACCAGCGAGGCGAGCGCCGCATCGAACTCATCGTCCCCCCAGGGGAGTTCCTCAGCCACGCCGTCGCGGACGTCGGCGCCAGGGTTGCGGTCGCGACACGCCGCCGTGAACTGCGGCGCCGGATCGATCGCCGCGACGTGCTCGGCGCCGACCCGCGTGACAAGCTCGAGGGTGAGACCGCCCGGCCCGCAGCCGATGTCGAGGACCCGCATGCCGGACGTCACACCGGCGAAGTCGGCGAGCGCGGTGGCGAGTGTGCGCGCATAGCGGCCCATGTAACGGTCGTAGTGCCCAGCTGGTGCGTCGAAACCCATGGCTAGTCTCGCGCCTCCTTGTAGCCGCCTCACGTAACGGACGGGTGTGACTTCTACCGCAGCCTAAGGGCGCGGGCACACTGGGAGTGTGATCGTGGCGGCACGCCCGAACCAAGGCGTTAGCAGAAGCCAACCAGGTAGTCGTACACCGCCCCGCGGTTGTGCCCGCTGAGTGGAGCGCAACGATGGAGGGTGTGAGTGAGCTGAACCCTCAGACGGCGGCCGGGATCCAGCGGCGTATCGCCGATGAGCTCGGGGTCCGATCGGAGCAGGTCGGCGCGGCGGTGGGGCTGTTGGACGGCGGTGCCACCGTGCCGTTCATCGCCCGGTACCGCAAGGAAGCCACCGGCACCCTGGACGACACCCAGCTACGCACCCTGGAGGAACGCCTTGGCTACCTGCGCGAGCTGGAGGAACGTCGGGTCGCGGTGCTGGAGTCGATCGACTCCCAAGGCAAGCTGACCGACGAGCTGCGCGCCCAGGTGCTCGGGGCGGACTCCAAGGCCCGGTTGGAGGACATCTACCTCCCTTACAAGCCCAAGCGGCGGACCAAGGCCCAGATCGCCAGGGAGAACGGCTTGCAGCCGCTGGCCGAGGCGTTGCTCGTCGACCCCACCCAGGATCCGAGCACGCTGGCCGTGACCTACGTCAACGAGACCGTGGCCGACGTGACCGCTGCGCTGGACGGGGCCCGCTCGATCCTGGTGGAGTGGTTCTCCGAGGACGCTGACCTGATTGGTGAGCTGCGGGAACGAATGTGGTCGCGGGGCGCGATGCGCTCTACGGTCCGGGCGGGCAAGGAGACAGAAGGGGCGAAGTTCGCCGACTACTTCGAGTTCGGTGAGCCGTTCCAGAAGCTGCCCAGCCACCGGATCCTGGCGCTGTTCCGAGGCGAGAAGGAGGATGTGCTCAACCTCGTCTTGGAGCCCGAGCCGTCGAGGGACGACGGGCCGTCCAGCTTCGAGGGCAGCATCGCCGCCCGGTTCGAGATCGTCGACCGCGGTCGCCCAGCCGACCGTTGGCTGGCCGACACCGTGCGCTGGGCCTGGCGCACCCGCATCCAGGTGCACCTGGGTAGCGACGTCCGCTCCCGGCTCTGGCAGGTCGCCGAGGACGGGGCGGTCGGCGTGTTCGCGGCCAACCTGCGCGACCTGCTGCTGGCCGCCCCGGCCGGTGGCCGAGCAACCATGGGCCTGGACCCGGGGCTGCGCACCGGCGTCAAGGTGGCCGTCGTGGACGGCACCGGCAAGGTGGTCGCCACCGACACGATCTACCCGCACGAGCCCCGCCGGCAGTGGGACGCGGCGCTGGCCACCTGCGCGAGGCTGGCCAAGCAGCACAACGTTGAGCTGGTCGCGATCGGCAACGGCACCGCGTCCCGGGAGACCGACAAGCTGGCCGGCGAGCTGGTGGCCGGTCTCGCCGGGTCCGGCACCACCCCCGGGATGACACTGACCAAGGTGATGGTGTCCGAGGCGGGCGCCTCGGTGTACTCGGCGTCGGCGTACGCCTCGGCGGAGCTGCCCGAGCTGGACGTGTCGCTGCGCGGCGCGGTGTCCATCGCCCGGCGGCTGCAGGACCCGCTGGCCGAGCTGGTCAAGATCGATCCCAGGTCGATCGGTGTCGGCCAGTACCAGCACGACGTGTCCGAGCTGAAGCTGTCCCGCTCGTTGGACGCCGTGGTGGAGGACTGTGTGAACGCCGTCGGGGTGGACGTGAACACCGCGTCGGCACCGCTGCTGCGCCGAGTCTCCGGGATCACCGAGGGGCTGGCCACCAGCATCGTGGCCCACCGCGACGCCCACGGCATCTTCCGCACCCGCCGGGGGCTGGCCGACGTGTCCAGGCTGGGGCCCAAGGCGTTCGAGCAGTGCGCCGGCTTCCTGCGGATCCCCGGCGGCGACGACCCGCTGGACTCCTCTTCCGTGCACCCCGAGGCCTACCCGGTGGTCGTGCGGATCCTGGCCAGTGTCGGTGGCGGGGCGCGTGCTGAGGTGTCGGCGTTGATCGGCGACACCCGTACCCTCCGATCCCTCAAGCCCGCCGACTTCGTCGACGACACCTTCGGGTTGCCCACCGTCACCGACATCATCGCCGAGTTGGAGAAACCCGGGCGTGACCCGCGTCCGGCGTTCAGGACCGCAAGCTTCGCCGACGGGGTGGAGAAGCTCTGCGACCTCAAGGTCGGCATGGTGCTGGAGGGTGTGGTCACCAACGTGGCCGCGTTCGGCGCGTTTGTGGACATCGGCGTGCATCAGGACGGGTTGGTGCACGTCTCGGCGATGTCGGACCGGTTCGTGTCGGATCCGCGCGAGGTGGCCAAGCCCGGTGACGTGGTGCGGGTCAAGGTGCTCTCGGTGGACGAGGCACGCAAGCGGATCTCGCTGATCCTGCGGCTGAACGACGAGCCGGGCTCGGACCAGGGTGGCAGCCGACAGCCCGGCGGCGAGGGGTCCGATGGGCAGCGGGGGAGCGGTCAGCGCGGAAGCGAACGCCAGGGTGGTGGACGCCAGAGCCCGTCGGATCGCGGCGCGGCGCGCCCGCCGTCCGGCGGTGCTGCTC
>JALYVZ010000235.1 GCA_030852965.1 Actinomycetota bacterium
GCCCGGCGCAGCACCAGCAGCGCGGCCAGCGCGAGGCCGAGCGCGACGCCCTCGAGCAGGTTGAGCGCCATCACCCCGAAGCCCGTCACCACGTACAGGGCCAGCTCGCCGTGCTGATGGGCGGTTCGCAGGTCGGTGAGCTTGACCAGCTGGACCCCGACCACGACGAGCAGCCCGGCCAACGCGGCCATTGGGATCATCTCCACCACCCGGACCAGGGCCAACGCGAACACCGCGATCCACACGGCGTGCAGCACGGCGGCCACCCGGGTCCGGGCGCCGGCCCGCACGTTGGTGGAGCTGCGCACGATCACCCCGGTCACCGGCAGCCCGCCAAACAGCCCGGACAGCGTGTTCGCGGCGCCCTGCCCGATCAGCTCGCGGTCGGCGTCGGTGCGCGGCCCGTGGTGCATGCGGTCCACCGCGACCGCCGAGAGCAGGCTCTCCACGCTGGCGATCAGTGCCACGGTCAGCACGCCGCCGACCACGCCGGCCCAGTCACCGGTCGGCAGCAGCGGCAGCGCCACCGCGGAGATCAGGTCACCGGGCAGCTCCACCCTGGGGATGACGGCGAAGGCGAGGCTCAGCGCGGTCGCCAGACCGACCGCCACCAGCGGGCCCGGCAGCACCCGCAGCGGGCCGGCGAAGCGCGGCCACCCGACCACCAGCAGCACGGTGAACCCGCCGACTGCCACCGCCGGTCCGTGCGCCCCGAGCAGCTGCGCGGGCAGCTCACGCAGGTTGTCCAGCACGCTGGACCGGGGCTGGCCGCCGAGCACCACGTGCAGTTGGGCCAACGCGATGGTGCCGCCGATGCCGGCCAGCATGCCGTGCACCACCGCCGGCGGGATGGCCTGCGCGAACCGGGCCACCCTGGACAGCCCGAACCCGATCTGCAGCACTCCGGCACACGCGACAATCGCGCAGGTGGCCGGCCAGCCGAAGCGGTTGATCAGCTCGGCAACCACCACGGTCAGCCCGGCCGCGGGTCCGCTGACCTGCAGCGGAGAACCGCCGAACAGTCCCGCGACCAGGCCGCCGACGACGGCCGCGATCAGGCCGGCCAGGATCGGTGCGTCGGAGGCCACCGCGATCCCCAGCGACAGCGGGACCGCAACCAGGAAGACCACCAGCGAGGCACCCACATCGGCTCGCAGCGTGGACAGGTCGGGCAGCCGCACGGGCATGCGTCTCCTCCAGAAGGGTTCGAGGGGTCGCCGAGCCACGGTCACCGTCGTCCGCATTCGGCCACCCTGAGAACGGCTCAGCAACCGGCCACAGTTCCCACATCAGCCACTTCAGCACCTTCGGGTGAAATTCCGAACCGCCCCGCTCAGCACCCAGCCCGGGACGCCTCCACCGCCGCGCACACCGCTTCGCACACCGTGGCCAGGTCCTCGCGCGAGATCACGTACGGTGGCATGGTGTAGATCAGGTCCCGGAACGGGCGCAGCCACACCCCGTGCGCGGCGGCGGCCGCCGTGACAGCTGGCAGATCAACCGGGTGCGCCAGCTGTACCACCCCGATCGCCCCGAGCACCCGCACATCGAGCACCCCGTCCAGCGCCCGGGCCGGGGCCAGCCCGGTGCGCAGCCCGGTCTCGATGGCCCCGACCTCAGCCCGCCAGTCCCGCCGGTGCAGCTCCTCGATCGACGCCAACGACACCGCGCTGGCCAGCGGGTTGCCCATGAACGTCGGCCCGTGCATCAGCGCGCCCACCTCACCGTCGCTGATCCCCCTGGCCATCTCCGACGTGCACAGCGCGGCGGCCTGGGTGAGATAGCCACCGGTCAACGCCTTGCCCACACACATCACGTCCGGGCTGATGCCAGCGTGGTCGGCGGCGAACAGCTCGCCGGTGCGCCCGAACCCGGTGGCAATCTCGTCGAACACCAGCAGCACGCCGTGGGTCAGGCACAGCTCACGCAGCACGTGCAGGTAGCGCGGGTCGTGGAAGCGCATGCCACCCGCGCCCTGCACCACCGGCTCCACGATCACCGCCGCCAGCTCGTCGGCATGCTGCTCCACCAGCGACGCCAGCTCCGCTACGTAGTCGGTCTCGAACGCCGTCGGCGGGGCGGAAGCGAACACCTGCCGGGGCAGCACATCGGACCACAGAGCGTGCATCCCACCGTCCGGGTCGCATACGCTCATCGCCCCGAAGGTGTCGCCGTGGTAGCCGCCGCGCCAGGTCATCAGCCGATGCTTCGCCGGCCGCCCACAGGAGCGCCAGTACTGCAAGCACATCTTGATCGCCACCTCGACCGACACCGAGCCGGAGTCGGCAAGGAACACGTGTTGCAGCGGCTCCGGCGTGATCTCCACGAGTCTTCCGGCCAGCGCCACCGCCGGCTGGTGGGTCAGCCCGCCGAACATCACGTGGCTCATCCGGCCGAGCTGGTCGATGATCGCGGCGTCCAGCGCGCGGTGGCGGTAGCCGTGGATGGCCGCCCACCACGACGACATCCCGTCGATCAGCTCGGCGCCCGCCGAGAGCCCCGCCGCCGGGGCGGCCAACCGCAGCCGGACCCCGTGCGCCTCGGCCACCGGCAGTGCCGGGGTGGCCGCGGGCATCGGGGCATAGGGGTGCCAGACGTGCGCGCGGTCGGCAGTGAGGAGCTCCTCGGGGGTCACGATCAGCGAGCCTAGGGTGCGCCGGTCAGCGCCGGGGCACGCGCTATGCTAGTTGGTCATGGTCGTTCCCGTTCCGGAGCTTGACGAGCAGCCCACGGATCACGCCGCACCGGCGCTGACCCGTCGACGCGAGCTGGGCGCCCCCAGCGCGCGCTCCCTGCTGCTCACCGTGCTCGGCGAGTTCGTGCTGCCGCACGGCGAGCCGGTGTGGACGCAGGTGCTGTTGGACGTCCTGGGCGAGCTCGGGGTGGAGCCCAAGTCGGCCCGCCAGGCGCTGGCCCGGACCGCGCCCGAGGGTCTGCTGATCTCCGACCGGGCCGGGCGCCGGGTTCGCTGGTCGCTCACCGAACCGGGTCGGCGGCTGCTCTCGGACGGCGCCGAGCGGATCTACAGCTTCGGCTCGACGGGCAGCGGCTGGGACGGACGGTGGCTGGTGCTGCTGGTGAGCGTGCCGGAAGCCCGCCGCCAGCTACGACACCAGCTGCGTTCGCGGCTGGCCTGGGCCGGGTTGGGCAGCCCGGCGCCCGGGGTGTGGCTGTCGCCGCACCCGGACAAGCAGCACGAGGTGGCCGAGGTGATCGACGAGCTCGCGCTGAAGGAGGCGAGCTTCTCGTTCGTGGGGCACTGCGGCGCCATCGGTGCCCAGCGGGAACTGGTCGCGCAGGCCTGGAACCTGGCCGAGGTGGAGACCACGTACCACGACTTCGTCACCACGTTCGGCGGCGAGGAGCCGGACACCCCACAGCAGGTGCTCACCTCCCAGATCCGGCTGGTGCACGCCTGGCGTCGATTTCCGTTCCTCGACCCGCAGCTGCCTGCGGAGCTGTTGCCCGGGGGGTGGGCCGGAGCCAAGGCGTACACGCTGTTCCACGAGCGCCACGAGCGCTGGGCAGGTGCCGCCCAGCAGTGCTGGACCGCACTGCTCGACACGCATAGCTGACTCACGCCAGACAGCTTCAGCCCGGGCAGCCGCGCGACGTACACGTGTGCGTCAACGATCACGTGCGGCATTCTCACCCGCGGCTGTGCCGACGGTCGACTCCGGGCTCGTTCCGCTCCTACCTCGTTGGCGCTCGGTCGATGCTCGCTCGCCCTCCCTCTCCAGGGTGGCCCGCACGAGATAGCGCTGCAGCTTGCCGGTCGCGGTCTTGGGCAGCTCGTCGACCACCGCGATCCGGCGGGGACGTTTGAACGAGGCCAGGCCGGCCCGGCAGAACGCCACCAGCTCGGACTCGGTCAGCGTCGACGACAGCCGGAGCACCACGGCGGCCACCGGCTTGTCCAGCCCGTCCGCGTCCGGAATGCCGACCACTGCGGCCTCGACCACCCCCGGGTGCTCCAACAGCCGGGCCTCCACCTCGCACGGGCTGACCCAGATGCCACCAGCCTTGATCATGTCGTCGGACCGACCGAGGTGGGTGTAGGTGCCGTCGTCGTTGCGTAGGTAGCTGTCGCCAGTGCGCAGCCAGTCGCCTTGGAAGGCCCGGCGGGTGATCTCCGCGCGGCACCAGTACCCGGTGGCAACCGACTCCCCGCTGACGTACAGCGCGCCCGACTCCCCTGGCTTGTCCAGCGCCGAGCCGTCCGACTCGTCGCGCAGCTGCACCCGGTAGCCCGGTACGGGGGTACCGGAGGTCCCCGGCCGTACCTCCCCCGGGTAGTTGGACAGGAAGATGTGCAACGCCTCAGTGGAGCCGATGCCGTCCAGGATCTCAAAACCGAACCGGTCCCGCATCCGGGTGAACAGGGTGGCCGACAACGGCTCCCCAGCCGACACGCCCTGCCGCACGCCGGCGAAGGTGCCGTCGGGGGTCTCGCTCGCGAGCAGCGCCGAGTAGAACGTGGGCACCCCGAAGAACAGGGTCGGCCGGTGCCGACCCACCACGTCGGCGACCAGCGCCGGTGTCGGGCGGCCCGGCTCCAGCACCGCGGCGGCCCCGACCGAGAACGGGAAGAACAACGAGTTGCCGATGCCGTAGGCGAAGAACAGCTTGGCCACCGAGAAGCAGCGGTCACCCGCGGTGATGCCCAGCACCCGCTGGCCGTAGGTCTCGCTGACCACCCGGATGCTGCCGTGGCGGTGCATCGCGGCCTTGGGGCTGCCGGTGGTGCCGGAGGTGTACAGCCACAGTGCTGGAGAGTCCGCCCAGCTCGGGTAGAGCGGCGCGGCGTCCCCACGCGAGACGAACTCCTCCCAGGCATGCGCCGGCACCGCGAACCCGTCCGGCGGGGCGCCGATGGTCACCACCCGGGTCAACTCCGGATCGGTGAGCGACGCCACCGCCGCCCGGGCGGTCTCGACGAAGTCTGTCGAGGTGACCAGTACCCGGGCGCGGGAGTCGGCCAGCAACCCGGCCAGGTCGGCGGAGGTGAGCATGGTGGACACCGGCACCGCCACCGCGCCGCGGTGCATCGCCCCGAGCAGCCCGGCCACCAGCTCCGGGCAGTCAGCAGCGAAGAACATCACCCGTTCCTCGGCGTGCACCCCGAGCGCAGTCAAACCGGCGGCCACCGCCCGGACCTGTCGGCTGACCTCGGCATAGCTCACCTCGCCACCCGGGTGCACCAGCGCCACCCGTTCGCCGTCGCCGGCGGGGACCCGCCGGTGCACCAGATAGTCAGCCGCGTTGAAACTCTCCGGCGGTGTGATCGGCACTGCCATTCCTCCTCGACGTCATTGCCTGTCCACGAGTTCCGCCGAGGCCGACGGCCACAGGGCGATACTGACCATGACCGTATCGGCCTCGTCCCGCCCGAGGCAGCCGACGTCGCGAACAGGACGGCAGCACTGGGACGCGGCAGCGGCAGCGCCTCGCCCGCCAGCCCTGGTTCATGATCGTCAATCGTGGCGGTTCGACCGCGCAAGTCGCGGCTAGTCCACCACGATCACCGATCGCCCAGTAAGTTCGCCGTGGTTGACCAGCTTCAGGAGTACCTCGACGGGGCGCGGAACTCGCCCCTGGCCTAGCGCCAAAACTAGTAGGCCCGAACACGTTGCCATGGTCGGTCATGGCCAGCACGGGCATGCCCATCCGGGCCGCCTCGGTGAACAGGTCGTCCGCCGAGCCGCGCCGCCGCGCATGGAGAACTCGGTGTGCACGTGCAGGTGCACGAACTGATCCGTGCTCGAAGTCGAGCCGGCGCTCGAGGAAACCCGACGGGCACGGCTGACATGGGGTCAATCTGGTGCCACCGACGCCCCGACGGAGCGGGCGAAGGCAATGACGAAGCCGCTGCTCACGCGGGCGTCGGCGGGTCGCGCTCGCGGAGATCAGGTTCTTTGGTGTAGAACCCGAGAATGTCGGACCCCGGGACGAGTTCCTCGCGCTGCCCGAGGACCGCTACATCGAGCTGCTGGACGGGGCGCTGCTGATGCGCCCCTACGCGGGCAGTCGCCATTATCGGCTCTCGTCGCAGCTGTGACGCGCCCTGGAGGCGGCGCGACCGTCCGGAAGGGAGGTGTTGGAGACCATCAACGTCCGGATCGGCCCCAATCGGATCCTGTTCCCCGACCTCGTCGTGGTGACCCGCCTGGACGACAACGTGACCGTGTTCGACGCCGCCGACGTGGTGCTCGTCGTATAGATCTTCAGCCCGGGCAGCGTCGCGGCCGATCGGGCGATCAAGCCACGGCTCTACACCGAGGCCGGCATTCCCGACTACCTGCGCGTCGAGCTCTCCGGTCCCATCGCGCTGCCGCACCGGCTCCGCGACGGCCAGTACGTCTGCGACGAGCCGTGCCGGTGCTGCGGCTGACCGCGCCGTTTGCCGCCGAGGTGGACCTGGCGGCGTTGCTGACCGCCGATCGTCCGCCTACGGGTGACTCAGGGCGGTAACGGGCCGTCGTCGGGCACCGGTCCGACCAACCCGGTCTGCTCCGGCAGCAGCGGCGCCAACGACACACCGTCGGTCGGGGTGCCGGCCGGCGCGGCGTCCACCGCGCGCACACCC
>JALYVZ010000236.1 GCA_030852965.1 Actinomycetota bacterium
GGGCGGACCGGCCTTCGGGCCCGTGCTGCGGCGCACCCTATCCGACGGCTCGCGGCTGACCCTGGTCGGCGACTCGGCCGAGCTGTCCGACGCGCAGCGGCGGCTGGGTCGGCTGCTGGTGTTCCTCGGTACCGGTGGGCTGGTGGTGGCGATCGTCGCGCTGCTGATCACCACTGCGGTCGCGCTGCGCCCGCTGGACGCCATGACCGGCCTGGCCAGGCAGATCGCCGGCGGCGACCGGGGGCGACGGCTGGCCCCGACCCGGACCGACACCGAGCTCGGACGCACCGCCGTCGCGTTCGACGACATGCTCGACGCACTCGAAGGCGCCGAAACCCAGGCCCGGAACGCCGAGACACAGGCCCGAGAGTCGGAGTCACGCACCCGGCAGTTCGTCGCCGACGCCGCGCATGAGCTGCGTACTCCGATCGCCGGGCTGCGCGCCGTCGCCGAGGCCAGCCTGAGCAGCCGTGCGGACGGTGAGGAACGGGACCGGCTGCAGCTGCTGCTCGTCCGGGAGGCCGCGCGGGCCGGTCGCCTGGTCGAGGACCTGCTGGCGCTGGCCCGGATCGACGCCGGGCTGGCCCTGCACCGGGAGGATGTCGAACTGGTCGGGCTGGCCGAGTCCGAGGCTGCCCGGGCCCGGCTGCTGGCACCGTCGGTGCGGGTGCTGGTCACCGGCGAGCCGCTCATCGTGCACGCCGACCCCGGCCGGCTGACCCAGGTGTTGGCCAATCTGCTCGACAACGCCCGCCGACACACCCCGGATGGCGGTGAGATCACCGTCGCGGTCGACCACCCGACGCCGGACACGGCGCGGATGCGGGTCCGCGACTCCGGACCCGGGGTGCCCGCCGAGGACCGTGAGCGGATCTTCGATCGGCTGGTGCGGCTGGACGAGGCCCGCGCTCGCGACGGCGGCGCGGGCGGCGGCTCCGGGCTGGGATTGGCCATCGCCCGGGGTATCGCCCGGGCACACGGGGGGATACTGCGCTGCGTCGACGACTCGGTCTTCGAGCTGACGTTGCCGGCCGCCTGATCACTGTCGCGCTGGCCGTCAGCGTCGGCTCACTCCGCCCGGACCACCAGGGTCTTGGCCACCATGTCGCCCACCCGCTGGTGCCGGGCGGGCACCGGTCGGCGCCAGAGCCCTGCCCGATTGGGCTGAACGAGTGGTATCCGGGTATGTCATTGCGACCCGGACAGGTTGGGCAGAACCTGTGTTGCCGGGTACCGGCCAGCGGGCGGGCCTACCTCGAGAAGAGGGATTGATGACCACAGCCAGGAACGTTCTGATCACATTGGGACTCATCGTCGGATTGGTTGTCGCCGGTGGTGGCGCAGCGTCCGCCGCGACGCCCATCGCCCCGGGTGCCGCGGCCTCGGTAACCGTCACCCAGCCGAGCTGGAACGACGACAACTGGGATCACAACCACGATCGGGACCGCGACAACGGCCGCTGGCACAGCAGGTGGAACGACGGGTGGCTCAACCACTCGTTGGCGGTCGGCCCCTTCCAGTGCCGTCGGGGCGGCGGCCACATCGACTGGCTCGCCGACCGCTGCCGGGGCGGCCGGTTCGGCGGCCTCCACCTGCGGCGGTGGTGAGCGACTAAGGCTAGTGGGTGTTCGCCCCGAACTCGTCCGGGGCGGTCACCTTCTTGACGTACAGCAGCCGTTCGCAGGCCTGCAGGGCGTCCACTGCGGGCGCATCCAACCGGTGCAGCTCGCGCCCCCGCGTCACTCCGAGCACGATGTCGGACAGGTGCCTGGGCGAGCCGCCGACCTCGGACTGCTCGATCTCGCGTTCGGTGATGGAGAACCTGACATCCGGAGTGAGCAGATCCTCGATCACGTTCACCACCGACGGTGTGCTGGTGGCCATGCCGAGCAACCGTCCCGCCGTTTCGGACGACACCACCACCGAGTCCGCACCCGACTGGCGCAGCAGGTGCACGTTCTCCGCCTCCCGCACCGAGGCCACGATGGTCGCAGCCGGTGGTGGACAGCGACACGGTCGCGTAGTACACCGACCGCGTCCAGCAACGAGACCCCGTCCCCGTTGATGTCCCGGTAGCCGCCCCGGCCCACGTACCCCACCGCGGCGGTGACCGCCAGCGCCAGCAGCGCCACCCCGCACCGCCGCACGATCGCACCGATCGGGCTGGCCCACGCGATGCACCCGCACCACGCCGACGAGCGCGTGGTCGGGATCCTTCATCCGCAGGGCTCCCACGCCGGCAGGGTAGCCGTTCAGCCGAGGACGCCGCCGCCGGCGGCGTCAACCTTGGGCCGGTGATCGGCGAGCGGGCCAACCGCGATCCCACGCCGCTGGCAGTGCTCGATCAGCCCAGGCAAGGCGCCAAGCGTTGAGCGCCAAGCTCCCGGGGCCGCGGTGGGGCTGTCCGCATCGTGCATCAGTACGCAGGCACCACCGTCGAGGTGGCGGGTGAGGGTGTCGAGAACAGAGGAGGGGGTGGCGCGTCTGGTCCAGTCTCGACCCCAGTCTGTCCACAGGACCGGGGTCAGTTCGAGGTTGTGCGCGGCCCACAGCGCGGAGGTGGTGAGCACTCCATAGGCTGGGCGGAACCATCGTGGCCGCTGACCGGTCAGGTCGGCGATGACATCTCTCGCGCGGGTGAGCGAGCGCAGCGTTGCCTGCGGTGAGGTCGCCGCAAGGCATCGGTGGTCCCAGCCGTGGACCGCGACCTCGTGTCCCGAAGCAACGAGCTCACGTCCCAACGCGGGGGTGTGGGCGAGCGCACTGCCGAGCAGGAAGAACGTTGCCCGCGTATCGCGGGCCCGCAGCGCCGCCAAGAACTGCGGGGTGGAGCGCGGATCTGGCCCATCATCGAACGTGATGGCGATGTGCGAGTGGTCACCGACACCCGCCAGCGCCGGAGTGAGACGGCGCCGCACCGCACCGACTGCGGTTACCGCGGGGGCCAGCTGGGCGGCGGCCATGCACCCAGCGGCCACACCGGCCAGGCGAGCGTTCATCTGATCACCTCGCGCAGCGAAGCGGGGCGCAGTGACCGGGCGCTCAGGCGCTTGCGAACTCCTGGCAACAACTGGGTCAGGTCACAAGAACTGGGGATGGCGGAGCGCAGAAGGATGATCACGCCACCGCGTGGTGGGTCCACCGGTGATGCGCAGTCCAGCGTGAGGTTGGGGACAACGATGCGCTCGTGGTGTCTGGCGGCCGTGGCCAGATCGATTGCGTCGAGATCGCCGTTGCTCAACAGCAATGACGGTACGGTGCCGGTGAGCCGCCCAATGCTGCTGGCCGTACTGCCCAACGAGGCCCGTCCGGCTACGAGGCCGGTTTCATACGGGGCTCCGGCGCCGGCGTTGACCAACATCACCCCGGCGGACACGGCGGCTCGCAAGCTGTCTGGCTGCCGGTGCAGCAGCGTGTCGCTGACCGCGACCGCAATGTGGGACTGAGCCAGCACATCGACTTCCCCGGTTGTGAGTGCGCGGTCGGCGGACGGCTCGATGATGAAGAACACGCTGGCCGGGGCTTTTCCGGGTCGGACAGCGTCGATGCCGTACTCAACGGCGAGGCTGGGCCCAGCGATACAGACCCACATGCAGACTGCGGCCACCGAGGCAACGCGAACCAACCGTCTGGTGGGCCAGGGACGTCGCTTGCCGTTGGGCGGCGCGGGGGCGAGTGACGCGATCACATCGGCGGGATCCGGACCAGCCGCCTGGTTGACCGCGGCCGTGTGCTGCGCGGCACGCAACGGACCATCCATGACCGCGTCCAGCAGCTCGCTGAGCTCGTCGGGACTGCGCGCCCACGCGGCCAGCCCCGCCTGATCGAGTGCGGCGACGTTGGTGCGGCCGTGCCCAGGGATGCACCGATAGGTCAACACCGGCACACCTGTGGCCAGTGCTTCCATGCAGCTCAGTCCGCCGGCGTTGTGTACCACCACATCGACCGCCCGTAGCAGGCCCGGCATGTCCTGGACCCAGCCAAGCGGGATCCCCACCCCATGCCGGACCAGCCGGCCATGGAGAGCCGTGTTCTGCCCGCAGACCACCACCGGTGTGCCGAGCCCGGACGCGGCCACGTCACGGGCGGCCCGTTCGACATCGCCGACTCCCCACGAACCCGCCAAGAGCAACACCAGCCGCCCAGCGGGCGGCAGCGAAAATCGTGACCTCGCGAGCGCGCGCTGTTCGCCTGAAGCGGGTGGGGCGAATCCGGCGGCCACGAGCGGGGCAACCACCACAACCCTCCTGGCGCCGTGGTCCCGCGCCTGCTCGGCTGGGACCGCGTGCAGCGCGAGATGCACATCAACGTGCGCATGCACCCACAAGCGGTGCACCGACATGTCACACAGGACCGTAGCGACCGGTATCCGCAGGTCCCCGTTTCGGCGCAACCGCCCGAGCACCTGGCTTGCCAGAGGATAGGTGGAGACCACCGCCACGCAGTCATCCCCGATGTGGCGCCGCATCCGCCGCAGCGCCAGCGCCGCGAATCCCCCCGCCGCGGCAGCCAGCGACCGGTACCGCTCCAACGCGGTGTAGAGCCAGTCCCAGGTGCGTGGGACGGCCCGCAACTCCAGGGCGTATCCCTGGCGCAGCGCCCTTCCGAGGAAACCCGGAAGCAAATCGAGGAAGTCGACACAGTCGACACGGAACCCCTGCGCTCGTAGCCGTCGCGCCAACTCGTTCGCGACTCCGTCATGGCCCGCCCCGACACTCGCCGAGACAATCAGAATGCGGCTGTCAGAGCCCCCCGCACGGGTACGTCCCCGCTTGGCCATTTGTGTGCGCACCCTTTCCGGGCTCAGTGTGGTCGTGGATGGGTACCGAGGATCATCCATCGGGAATCGCTCGGAGCAACGCGCGCAACCCCTCGGCATCCAGCAGGTCGGCCGGGCGCAGCGTGACATCGCCGCGCACATAGTGGAACGCCGCCCGCACCTTGCTCAGCTCGGCGCTGCTCAATGCCGCCCAGGCCAGACGGTAGGCGGCCAGCTGCACACTCAACGCCGGTAGCCGCGCCTCGTCGGGCACTGCACCGGTCTTCCAATCAACCACGGTGACCCCGCCATCCGGGTCGGCGAACACCGCATCCATCCGCCCGCGAACGGCGATCCCATCCGTGCCGGCCCGATCCGGGTCTCCGTCATCGGCACGGTCGAACAGTACCGTCTCGAACGGGACCTCCACCTCGATCGGTCGCCGCTCGGCCCACGCCGAGGCCAGGAACGCGGTTCGTAGCGCGGCCAGCTCGTCATCCCCGGCCGCGCCCTCGTCGGCGGCCCCTGGCAGCTCGTCGAGATCCAGCAGCCGGGTGGCCCCGAACCGCTGCTCCAGCCACGCGTGGAATGCGGTACCCCGGCGGGCGTGCGGGTTCGGCGGGACGGGCATCGGACGGCGCAGCCGGGCAGCCAGCGCCTCGGGGTTGGCGGCCAGCTCGACCAGCTGGCTGACCGACAACGCGGCCGGCAGCGCCACCTCGGGTCGAGCCTCCCGGGCGGCGGTGCGCTCGGCGAGCAGGGCATCCACGTCGGCTGCCCAGTTGTCCGGGTCGTCGGCCCCGTCGCCGCAGGCGGCGCCGGACTCGAACAAGCTGAGCTGGGTGGGACCTGGGGCGGCCGGGTCGGCGCGGCGGCGTCGACGCAGCTCCTCAAGCACCAGCTCGGCACCCCGAGCCACCTCCGCGCGACGATGCCCGAGCGGGTCAGTCGGCCACCGGTCGATGCGCGGAGTCGCGGTCACCGGGTTGGGTTCGCCGTCGGCGGGCTGCTCGGCCCAGTGCTCCACGACCACGCCGTCCGCGCCGGCCTGCGCGATCTCGGTCAGGAACGCCGACGGTCCGCGCGCCTTGTCGGTCGTCCCCCACCAGTGCCCGGACAGCAGCAGGCAGCGCTCGGCACGGGTGATCGCCACGTACAGCAGCCGCCGCTCCTCCTCCAGCCGCCGCTGCTCCAGGTCGCCCTGGTGCGCCTTGAACGCGTCCTCCAGCTCCTTGCGGTTGGCAGTGTTGGCGCCTGAGGTGGACAGCGCCGGCTCGGGCAGGTCCGGGGCATCACCGCGCAGCGTGACCGGCAGCTCGGCCGGGTTGGTCAGCCAGGTGCCGGTGCGCCGCCGCCCCGGGAACACCTCCTTCACCAGGTTCGGCACCGCGACCAGCTCCCACTCCAGGCCCTTCGCGGCGTGCACGGTGAGGATCTGCACCCGGTCGGTCGCCACGTCCACCTCGCCGGGGCTCAGACCGTCCTCGGCGTCCTCAGCGGTGGCCAGGTAGTCCAGCAGCGCGGACAACGTGGGCACCTCGGCGCCGGCGGCGAACTCGGCGACCACGTCGGCGAACGCGTCCAGATGCACCCGGCCGACCGGGCCGGGACGGGATGCGGTCTCGACGTCCAGCAGCAGCGCCCGCTCGGTGTCGGCGACCAGATCGGACAGTCCGGCCCAGCCGGAGGTGCCGGCGCCGCCGGCCCGCCCCCGCAGCTGGTTCAGCTCACCCGCCAGCCGACGGATGCGCTGGTACCCGGCGTCGGAGTAGCTCTCGCGGGGCCCGGGGTCGTCAAGTGCGTCGACCAGGCCGGCCTGGTC
>JALYVZ010000237.1 GCA_030852965.1 Actinomycetota bacterium
CCGTCACCCACACCACCGGCTACGGCTTCGGGTGCGGCCGGCGGATCCACGCCGACGAGCGACGCGTGGATCGTCGCGCCTGACCGGGACACACCCAGTGTCGGCTGGCGGGCCCGGGTGTACTCCGCCACCGGCGGCCGGATCAACCCCGGCGTCGGACCCGTGGAGCGAAACCGGCTCGAGCTGATCCAACGGGTCCGCGCATCGCTGCGCGGCTCCCACCAGATCGCCGTGACCTCGATCAAGGGTGGCATCGGGAAGACCACGGTGGCCGCCTGCCTGGGGCTGACGTTGGCCGGCTACCGCAGCGGCGGGGTGATCGCGGTGGACGCCGACCCCGACGCCGGCACGCTGGCCGATCGGCTCAGTGGACCCCCCACCAGCGGCGTCCGCGGCCTGCTCGGCGCCGACCTCGAGGCGATCTCCTCGCTGAGTGGGTTCAGCGCGTACACCAGCCTGGCCGGCCGGCTGCGGGTGCTCGCCGGCGAGCAGGATCCGGCGACCGGCGAGGCGTTCCAGGGTGAGGAGTACGAGCGGATCTGCGCCGCGCTGGCTCGGTTCTTCGACATCGTGGTCACCGACTCCGGCACTGGCCTGGTGCACTCGGCGATGCAGGGCACCCTGCGGGTGGCCGATCGACTGGTGGTGGTCGGAGCACCGACGGTGGACGGGGCCAGCCGGGCCAGCAAGACGTTGGACTGGCTACTGGCGCACAGTCACGATGAGCTGGCCGACCAGGCCGTGCTGGTGCTCTGCCGGGACCGGACCAGCCACCAGGTGGACCAGGAGGCCATTCGCGCACACTTCGCCCGGCGTTGTCGCCATCTGGTCGAGGTGCCGGCCGACCCGCACCTGAGCGCCGGTGGGGTGATCGACCTGGACCGCCTGCAACCGGCCACCCAAGACGCGTTCCTCCAGCTGGCCGCCCTGGTCGCCGACGGCTTCAGCGCGGCCTGACCCCGTGTCACCCGCGCTGGTCCGCACGGGCACTGCTGGCCCGCATCGAGAGGCCAAACGCGAGGGCTGGCTCGGCGAGGTCGAGGGCCTCAGGTCAGCCTCGCCGGCGCCGAACAGAAACTCACCCAGCTCGACCAGCGGCCCCGACAGGCCGCCACAGTCAACCTCGGCCTGCCGACTTCCGCGATATTGCCGGCCGCTTCGTCACCGTCGCCAGGGACATGCCATATCGGTAACGAACTACATTCGATCTTGCATTATTGGTCGGTGGGTTCGCGGTGCAACCATCCACGTGTGAGGGATGGTCTGGTCCCGAAGACTTCGCATACTGTCCCGTCGTGGAGCCAGCTCACACACTCGTGCAGCAGTCAGTCTCGACGCTTCGGCAGCCCCTGCGTCCTGTAACAACGCCCGAGCGCGACGCGGTGCTCACCAGCGTCGCCGAGCGTGTACTGGCGGTTGGGCCTGGGCGCTTGCGGATTGGAATCGATGGGCTGACCGCTGCAGGAAAGACCAGCTTCGGCCACCAACTCGCTGACCGAGTCAGCCGTGCTGGCCGCCCGGTAGCGCGGGCATGTCTTGACGATTTCAAGCGGCCCTGGCGAGATCGACACCTCTACGACCGGGAATCGGGCGAAGGCTACTACCGCAACGCCTACGACTACACCGCCGCGATCAGCTTGCTTCTTGAGCCCAGCGGCCCCCTCGGCTCGGGTGAATGCGCGCTCTGCGGCATTGACCCACTGACCCAAGTTGATCACTCGTCGGTGAGAACCCAGTTGGCCCCGGACACTGTGCTGGATCGTGGACGGGTCTTTGCGTTCCATCCAAAGATCAACCGCTACTGGGACTTCCGTATCTGGCTGGAGGTGGACCCGGAAACCTCGGTGCATCGGGGCGCGGAACGTGATCAGTATTGGGCCGGTTCCGAGGCCGAGACCCTGCACCGAACCCGCTACCTGCCCGCTGAGCGCCTCTACCTCGCCGAGGTTGACCCGGTGGCGTTCGTCGATGTAGCCATCGACAACACAGTGTTCGACCGGCCGATAGTCCTTCACCACTAAACCGTACGAAGCACTCAGCATTCGCGCAGTCATCCCGAGCCCGAGTGGGCCGCCGCGCTCGCTCCGGAAGACCGGCGCGGTCTGACCCCGCTGTTCTGGACGCACGTGCTGCCCTACGGCGAGGTGAAGCTGAACATGACGAGCCGGCTCACCCTCGGCGCCGGCTGACGACTGGTCCAGCTTCGGCGCCGTGTCCGGTAGGGGATCCTCAACCGTTACACACCGACGATGGTTGATCAGTCAGTCATGCGCTCGGGTGTGGCCAGTCCTTCCTGCGGCGGCGTCGTGGTGAGTAGGGCCATGGTGGCGTCGGACAGATTATGGACTGGCGTGCACCGGTGACTGCTACCCGCGCGGAGGTACTCTGCCCGGCATGTCCTCGCCCGAACAGCTGACCCGCCGCGTCGGCCGCACGGAGGAAGACGTGCGCGCGGTGGCGGACACCGTGATCGAAGTTCGGGATACGCAGCTTGAGCACGGCCGCAAGCTCGACACGATCGAGGATCGTCTCGACACGATCGAGGATCGTCTCGGCGCGCTCGAAACCCAGGTCACCGAGGGCTTCGCCGAGATTCTGCGCCGCCTCGACGCCCGCTGATCACACATGCCAGGATCAAGTGCCAGAGATCTTGGCGACCGAACGTGTCATCGATCAGGCCGTACGCAGACGATGGGAATGTGACCAGGTTCGGGCTCGGTTGCCGGGAAGATAGCGGGGTCAGGCGTTCTCGCGCAGCTGTACACCGCTGGGGGTGATTGCGACGGTGAAGTCCACGTCCAGCGCCGCGGACAGACGCGCCAGGGTGGACAGCGAGGGTTCGTGTTCGCCGGACTCCAGCCTTGCCACATGCGGCTGGCGCATGCCGACGAGCCTGCCGAACTGGGCTTGGGTCAGCGCGTGATCACTGCGGTAACGGATGACACGGATCGCTACTTCGTTGGCGAAGCGGGTCCGCTCGTACTCGGCCTGGTAGGCGGGATCGGCCAGGTCCTGTTCGTGGAGGTCGTCGGCGGTGGTCAGCTCGGATGCTCGCATCGGTTCCTCATTCCTCTAGCTGGTCCAGCCGCCTGCTGGCGGCTGCTCACCGACCTGGCGGTACAGGCCGCGCCACGGGCTGCGCCCTCCCCGGGGGCGCAGTTCCCGTAGGCCGGGTGTGCCCTGTACGGCGCTGGTGTGCGGTAGCCGAGGGCCGGCCCGATCGCCTACAGTTTCGCGACGGCGTTGTAGAGAGCGTGGCGTTCGTTGGCTGGCAGCGCGTCGCGCTCACGTTCGGCATCGGGAACGTAGACAACCAGCCACACCCGGCGAACATACCACGGATGGTATCAGTGGGCGGCCCGATGAGCCATCCGCACTTGGCTGGACGGTTACCGGGGTGAGGTGGGGGACGGCGGCCTCGGTCGCTGTCGGTAGCCGCCGCGTCGTAGCAGCCCGGGCCATCGCGGACGGGCTGACCGCCCGGCATGTCCGGCTCAGCTTGGGCGGGTCGGTGTATGACCCCCACCACGCGGTGGGCAGGTTGCTGTTCAACGTCCTGGCAATGGTCGCGGTGTTCGAGTCCGACAATCAGACTGAGCCCGGCGCTGAGGAGCCGCCCCGCGGCCGCAGCCGTGCCGCTGTCACGCGCGCAGGAAGGATGGATCATGGCCACCAGCTGTGTCGCGACCAACAGCGAGAACCCAAGGATCGACTCGACCACGACCACCCGCTGAACGGCAGACCATTCCCCTTCGGGGACCTCTGGAAGCGCTCCGCGGACGATGTAGCGGCCACCGTGTCGAGCGATGGAGGCTGCGGCAAGGTCCCGGTAACGCTGGCCCTCGCCCTCGTTGAGTATCTCGACCTCGGAGATCACGTAGGCTGGCATGCCGACCATGATGCAGCTGCGGCGGTGAACCTGACCACCGCGCCAGGGCCGGCGTGACCCGTCCCGGTACCCGATCCTCTGCTGAGACAGGCCGATGTCGGGCTGAGTTCGGCGTCCTGCCGGACTGGCTGGGTAACCTCACCGCCCTCACCGAGCTCCACCTGTCCGGCAACCAGCTCGGCGTCCTGCCGAAATGTCTCGGTGCGTTGAGCGAGCTGGCGGTCTTGGACATCGCGGACAATCCACTGCCGCCGGAGGTCCTGGCCGCCGCCGCCGAGGGAACAGCTGAGCTGCTGGCGTTTCTGCGTCTCATCGAGGCTGAGGGGGTGCAGCTGGCTGAGACGAAGCTGGTGTTGGTCGGCGAGGGCGAGGTGGGCAAGAGTTCGCTGCTGGCGGCCCTGCGCGGCGAGCCCCTGGGTGGAGAACCGCGACCAGACCCACGGGTTGCGGATCAAGCCTTCTTGACGCAACTCATCGATTGCTATAATGTAGCAGCCAGTCAGTTGCTACTTGGTATGGAGGTTCTCGTGGGGTTCCCCGATCGCATCGAACGGACCGTGGAGATCGCTCACCCGCCAGAGCGGGTATGGGCGGCGCTCACCACCGCCAAGGGTCTGGGCGCCTGGTTCGGCAACGAGGTGACGATCGACCTGCGCCCGGGCGGGCCGGCCAAGATGAGCTGGACCGGCGGGTTCAGCCAGGAGATGCGAGTGGAACGGGTGGAGGAGCCGAGGGTGTTTGGGTTCACCTGGCACATCTACGGCCTGGCCGAGAACGATCCGCGCCGCACCTACGTGGAGTTCACCCTCGAGCCGGTCGGTGCGGGAACGCGCCTCACCGTCATCGAGACCGGCTTCGCCCAGCTGCCTGAAGACGCCCACCGCACGGCGTTCGACGGCAACACCCGCGGTTGGGCGAGCGAGCTGGGCGAACTGGTCGACTACCTCGATGCCGCCTGACCCACCGCTGCACCCAGAGGCGATCGCCGAGCAGGTCTTCGCCGCCCTGGCCGACCCGAGCAGGCGCGCCATCCTGGCCGCGCTGGCCTCAGCCGGCCCGGCTACGGCGACAGACCTGGCCAATCGGCTTCCGATCACGAGGCAGGCGATCGCCAAGCACCTCGCGCTGCTGGCCGAGGCCGGCCTGGTAACGGCCCAACCCGGGGAACGGCGCCGGGTGCGCTACCGGCTGCGCTCCGCGCCGATGCAGGTGGCGCAGCAGTTCCTGGCCGCCCTGGCCCGCGACTGGGACGGCCCGCTCGACGCTTTGGTCGAGCATCTCAACCGCACAACTGGAGGAACGATGACGAGTCACCGCACCGGAACCCATGGCGAGTGGCTCGACGCCCGGCTCAAACTGCTCAAGACCGAGAAGGAGCTGACCCGCCGCAACGACGAGCTCACCCAGCGGCGGCGAGAGCTGCCGTGGGTCCGCATCGACAAGGACTACCGTTTCGAGACCGAGGACGGACAAGCCACGCTCGCCGACCTGTTCCGCGGCCGATCACAGCTGCTCGTATACCACTTCATGTTCGCTCCGCACTGGGACGAAGGCTGCCCGAGCTGCTCAGCAATCGCCGACGGCCTCGACCAAACGCATCTGCATCTGCAGAACCACGACGTCGCGTTCACCGCCGTCTCCCGCGCACCGCTGGAGAAGCTGCTCGGCTATCGGGACCGGATGGGCTGGGGCTTCCCGTGGGCGTCGTCAGCACCCAGCGGCTTCAACTTCGACTTCAACGTCTCGTTCACCGAAGCGTCGGTCGCGAACGGCCAGTCGTACAACTTCAAGCCGCTAGACGGTTGGCGGCTCGACCCGGCGCATCTGCCCTACGAGGGACCCGGCATGAGCACGTTCGCATCCGAGGACGGCGTCATCTACCACACGTACTCCGCTTACGCGCGCGGCGTCGACGCGCTGTGGAACATGTGGCAGTGGTTGGACCGAACGCCGCTTGGCCGCAACGAGGGTGACCTTTCCTGGTTCCACCGCCACGATCAGTACGAGGCCAGCTACCGGTGATGACCGTGTCGCTGAAGTAGTTGACGGTCTGGCGCCTGGTTGAGTGACGGTTGATCGGGAGCGTTTTGTCGGTGGGACCAGAAGGAAGTAGCAGATGTCCTTTCCGCGACCATTGTTCGGCCTGGGCCTCAACCTGCCGATCGGCAGTCCGAACAACTCCTGAATCAGCTCCAGGACGCCGAGACCGCCGGCTACGACGTGTTCTCGATCAGGGATCGTCAACCGAACACGCTCAGCTCGTGTGGCATGGAGGTACGTCAGAAGACCGAGTAGCCGGCTGGCAAGACACGGCGGCCGGTCAAGGCGAGTAGCGCCGCGGATGCCCTGCCCTGTGCCGCGGCCAGACCACCGACGACAGCGAATGTATCGGCTGCCGGCGATCGGGGGACGTCGGCGCTGACGCCAAGTGCACCTGCCAGGTCACAGGTGTGCACAGTCAGCTCGAGGGTGCGGGTTGGCAGGTAGCCCTCTAACGTCATCATCCCGAACGGGGTGCGCACCAGGGCGCCGGCCGGCGCGGCTCGGACCCGCTCGGGTACCCGGGCCACCAGAGCGCCCAGCGCGGCCACCGGGTCCTCGCCGAGAGCGGCGCCGGCGGTGCGTCCGCGCTGGACCACCGCTGCGGTGTCAGCCAGGGGCGCCGGGGATGGCCAGGTAGTACG
>JALYVZ010000058.1 GCA_030852965.1 Actinomycetota bacterium
TCGGGGAATTTCGGCTCCCAATGCGACGGTGAGAGTTCAGGATTCTGCATCTGCGGGAATGAGAAGTCTGGATGCTCAGCCTTACCCAGTGCCCGGTTTAGCGGGCCTCCTTGATCGAACTCCCAGTACCAGAGCGCAAAAAGAACAATGTTGGTCGCCCAGATCGCCGCGCCAGAGGACAACAACGATACCGCGTCGTCCTGCTTGCCCTGGATGATCTGCTGGATCAACCGAACCGCCGACCACGCATTCGTCGCGGTAATCATCCCGATCAGCAAGATACTCGCCGGCCGCATCCAGCTTGGCGCCCACCCAGTCTTATGTGGATGGGCGAGCCACAAGCCGACCACAAGGAACAACTCCAGTGCGGGAACCGCTCGATGGCCAGCGGTGAACCTGTTCGGTAGCCCTACCTGCAACCCCACCGCCACCGCCACCGCAGCGATGACTGACCACCGGGACTCGCCACGGGTTACACACCGCCAGGCCGGAAGGACGGTCCCGCTCTCGGCAGGCTCCGACGGCCGTACGGGCTCGGCGGTCAGCGCTCTGTCCTCACTCATCGCCGTCACAAGTTTCTCCTGCCGCTGGACTGCTCCCCCCGATCGGGGGCCCTACAGTGTGCCTCAGTCCCTTCCGCAGCCGACATGCACGGTGCTGGCGGCTCCAGCTCCTCGGTCTGGTCCGGGCGCGGCCGCCTGTGTGACCAGATCTGTGACCAAGACGCTCCGGAAGCGCACGGCATGCTATGCGACGGGTGAGACGCCGAAGCCGTAGCCGGCGAGGTCAGCAGACGCACCGGGGGAGTGGTGAGCCGCTGTGAGACGACAGGGCCACTACTCATAACTCAGAGATCGCGGACCGCTTCGCACAGCGGGCGTCGGACGGAGCAAATCTGGAGCGAACGAACCAGCAGCAGCCGTCACCGGGGCTCTGGTTCGCGTGACACCAACACCCAGCTCAGACAGCACAGGACGGCACCAGCCGAGCGAGCCCGGCGCCGCCTGTCCGCGTTCGAGACGAAGACCGCAGCGTCCGGTATGATCCGAACGTGCGTTCGAAGCTTGAGCGAGCTGGCAGCCCTTCAGTAGGACCGACGATACTGGTCTCGCAGTTGGACCAGCGGCCCCGCATTGAGCACAGTGATGAAATTATCGATGGTCTGATCATTCTCAGCGAAATTGTTCAGCGGCCACGGGACACTAGGCGGACGGGGCCGGCGTGTCGCAGGGCCTGAGCTGAGGGCTTCGTAAGCCCTTCGCGGTTATCGTCGCGGCTGTGCCCTGTCCGCACGCGGGGCGTTCCCGCCGGGAGTTCGTCGGCTTGCTCGGCGTCGGCTTGGCCGTCACGCTGGCCGGCTGTGCAGATCCCGCCGGGCCCGCCGCCCAACCAGGCGATGATCCCCATCTCCTCGACCCGACCGAGTCCGACGCGATCGAGTTCGACCCGACGGCACCTGACTCGGCCGCACCCGCCCCGCCCGCCCCGCCCGGTCCCCCCGTGATCACCGGGGCGCCCCAGATCCTGCGCCAGGGCCCGGTCGCCGACCGCCGCGTCGCGCTGACCGTCGACGACGGCTTCTGCGCGACCTGCGTGGCCGGCTACGTGGCCTTCGCCAAGTCCAGTGGCACCCACCTGACGTTCTGCCCGAACGGCGTCTACGCGCGGGAGTGGGCGCCGCACGCCCCGGTCCTGCGCCCGTTGATCGCGGCTGGCCAGGTGCAGCTGATGAACCACACGTTCGACCACCGTGACCTGACCGTGCTGTCGGGCGCCCAGATCCGCGCCGAGCTGGAACGCAACGAGGACTGGATCGCCCAGACCTTCGGCACCACCACCCGCCCGTACTTCCGCCCGCCCTACGGCCGGCACAACGCGGGCGTGCAGCAGGCGGCCGCAGCCGCGGGCTTCCGGGTGCTGACGCTGTGGAACGGCTCGTACTCCGACTCCAGATTGATCACGCCGCAGTTCCTGATGGCACAGGCGAGCAGGTACCTGCGCCCCGGCACGATCATGATCGGGCACGCCAACCACCCGATCGTGCTCGGGTTGTTCGACCAGATCCTGGACCTGATCAAGCAGCGCGACCTGCACCCGGTGACCATGGACGAAATGTTCGGCACCCGTCGTCCCCCGGCCCGGCACTGAGGCTGGCGGAATCGGGGCGTTGGAGGATCTGCCGCGCAGCGGGCGACCGCCCGAGATCGACGTGGTGGTGGCAACTGTGGCCGCCGACGGGCGGCCTCCCGCGCGGCTGGGGGTGACGCACTGGTCGCCCCCGGCTGCTGGGTGCCGAGCCGAAGATTGGGTTCGCCACGGTAGCCCGGATCTGGCGCAAGTGGAACCTGCAGCTAGTCGCACCATGCCGGAGCTGCACTCCTGACGCAGGCAGCAGCTAGGCAGCGAACGCCCTGATCGGCAGACACACGCAACAAGACAGGCTGACACAGAAGCCCAGATCAGAAGGCATGCGGCGACACCGCGTGACACCGCCAGGGACCAGGTTTCCGCATTGACACGGAAGAGGTCGCAAATTCAATCCTTGCATCGCTCACCACCAAACGGCCTGGTCAGAGTCCTTCCGAGGGAGACTGACCAGGTCGTTTGTCTTTGCGGAGCACGGTGAGGCAACACCGGACCTGAGCGACGGTCATCGCCCAACCTGCCGGCACCACCCCGGCCATTACTCGCGAGTTCTCGCGAGTTCTCGCGCGCACCGACCACAACCTGCGATCATGTTCACGAGGAGGGCCACGTGGACGATCTGATTGAGCACACACCGCCGTCGTTGCACGACCTACGCAAGCGGCGGGAGACGATCCTGCGGTTGGCCCTCCGCCACGGGGCGCGAGACGTTCGAGTGTTCGGATCCGTCGCGCGCGGCGAAGCGATACAGGGCAGCGACGTCGATTTCCTCGTCACCATGGAGACCGGTCGCAGCCTGCTCGACCTGGGTGGGCTCCTCATGGACCTCAGGGATCTGCTCGGCGGGCCGGTCGACGTCGTGACTCCCACGAGCCTGGGTGCGCGGGTACGCGCCCTTGTCTTGCAGGAGGCAGTCCACCTGTGAGATCAGATCCTGACCGCGTTCAGGACATCCTCGAAGCGATCGAGCGAGTCGAACGGCACACCCACAGCGGGCGCTCCACCTTCGACAACGACGAGCTGATCCAGGTGTGGGTGGTCCGGCACCTACAGATCATCGGCGAGGCGGCCAGCCGACTGTCCCAGGAGGCGCGCGATCAACAGTCCGACGGGCCGTGGCGAGAGATCATCGGCATGCGCCACATCCTGGTGCACGGATACTTCGAGGTAGATAACGATCTTGCTTGGTCCGTGGTTGAGCATGAGCTGGGCACACTGCGCGGCGCGATCGCCCAGATGGCCGGCGGGTTCGAGAGTCAACCGAGCACGGCAGAGGGACCCGGACCGGGTGAGTGACCAACCGTGTGACAATCTTCCTGGCCGCACCCGGATCTCCCTGGACGCCCACGGCCACCACGCCACCGCCCACCAGCACATATGCCCTGATACCAGGCCCACCGGAGTTGCTTGACACGGAGAGGTCACAAGTTCAATCCTTGTCTCGCCCACCAACAAACGGCCTGGCAGAGCCCCCGTAATGCGGGGTTCCGCCAGGCAGTCTGGCATGTCCACATGAACGTCTCGGCCCGCCACAGCTGGATGCCGAATCGGCGCCAGAACCGGCTGATCGAGTCGTGCCAGACCCGGGTTCCTCGCCGAGCCATCCAGTCCGCCAAGCGACTCGACCAGTGCGTGACACCCGGCGGACGCGCCAAAGTCACGGTCAAGATCTCATCGCGCACCGCATCGGTCATGGTCGTAGCCGGCCGCGCCCCGGCGCGCCCGCTCGTCCAGCCCGGCCAGTCCCTCTCCGCGAAGCCGCCGCCACAGCACCACCGTGGGCTCGCTACATCCCACCCGCTCAGCGATCTCAGGCCCGGTCGGGTTAGCCCCTGGGTCGGGGGCAGTTACGCGAGAACCGATGCCGACCGCGCAACGTCAGCACTCGATGCGGGTCGATCTCCGCGACCTCGCATCCGGGGACCGTGTCGCCGACGGCTGGAGAACCCCAGTCGTCGCACTGCGCGCGCTGCTCAAGCCCCCAGGCTGACGCCAGCGGCCTCGACAGCTCACGACCCACGGTGCCGGCGACGACCGCCACGAGCGCCGACCACGTTCGATGGGGAGAGGCGGCGATCACCGAGCTGTGATCGTGACGTGCCCTTGTGGGTCGCTCACCAGACGGAAGATCGTCGCCGGGTCTGCCGCGACAGTGCGCTGACCTCAAACCGTTCGGTACTCATCGGCGCATCGTGCCACCCGCGGTCCGCCTCGACTGTGCCACGCCCGGACCGTGACTACCAAGCGTAAGTAAATTGACTGCAAACAGTGACAGATTGACCACATTGAATCGT
The DNA here is from genome assembly GCA_030852965.1 of Actinomycetota bacterium. Lineage (GTDB taxonomy): Bacteria > Actinomycetota > Actinomycetes > Mycobacteriales > Pseudonocardiaceae > Pseudonocardia. The sequence continues at coordinate 4,440 of JALYVZ010000058.1, forward strand.
CATGCCTCCACTTTCAGATGATTCAACCAGGCGGATCTGTCACTGAAACGGGCGAATCAGTCGAAGTTTCCGTCACTACTGACTCGACCAGGTGTTGAACACAATGCGCACCTCGATTCACCGATACCACTGCGCCGGAGTACCTGGGAAGGACCACCCATGACGCTGATCGCGACGATCCTGGCGGACATGCCGGATCTGCGCCTCCGTGTTCAAGCCCGACACGTACCGGACCAGAACGGCCACTGCGTCGACTGCCGGGACAACATCCGCTGGCCCTGCGAGGTGTATCGGATCGCAGCGGAGGCGGAGCGCCGTGGCGGTCCGTCGCTGCCGTGGTCGCCGCCGCTCCCGACGACCCGGAGCAGGTTCAGCTAGCCATACATTGACCAGCCGGGGGCTCGGGCCGCCGCAGGACATCGCTGAGCGTCCTGCGGCGGCCCATCACGCTGTCGGCCTCGCCGCAAGCCGTCCGGACCGCGGGTGCAACCGAGCGCCCCGCCGTGCTCGGCCAGTCCTGCCGCACCAGCCACGTCGGGCACCGACAGTGCCGGAGTGCAGCTCGGCGAGCCGCGCCGTGATCGCGTTCATCGCGTCCGGTGGCGGGCGCCCGGGTAGCGGTTCCAGTACCAAGTACCGCCCACCCCGTCCGCGACCTCGATCACCTGCACGGACAGTCTCAGCTCGCGTAACCGGTGCAGCAGGTAGAAGCCGGCGCCGACGACCGCGTCGAACCCGGTCTGTTGTGATCCGGACATGTGAGGCAGGTTACCTCCCCCCAGAACGTCGGCGGGCGACGTTCGACGCATGCCAGGATGCCGTCGACGGCGTCCTCGGTGCGGACGCGATCGCTCTCGTGTCCGCTTTTGCGAACCCTAGCCGGCCGATCATCGACCTCCAGTGGGCCCACGGCCCGCGCCTGGCGTCGGTCTCGAATCGTCGCAGAGCATTCGGGCGGCGTCGACGAGGCTGAACAAGGTGCACGGCCACCAACGGCGACCCGCCTGGCCGCCGACCGTACAGGAACGACAGTGACCGGTGTGGTCCGCGACGTGGTCAGGCAGCAACGACTTCCAATGCTCGGCACAGCTCGGTGATCACCGACAGGCTGTCGATGGTCCGGACCCACGCTCGACCTAAAACAACCACGACTCGGAACAACCCACCAAACCAACAAGCGTGACCTGGCTCAGGCGGCTCAGACCTCTGCCACGACGTACTCGCCTGATTCGATTCCCAAGATCGCTCACCGGTCCCATCGTTGCACTCGCCGCGTTGCGACGGAACTACCGACGATGCCCGGCGCGTCATCACCAGGTGAGCTCCGGCGCGTCATCACCAGGTGAGCTTCGGTGTGACAGGGTTGGGTCTGGACTTCTGAGCCGCCCCGCCACGTTGAGCAGGATGTGAGAGCTGTGAACGCACCACTGGCCGTCGCCGTCGTCGGCTCGGGGCCCGCCGGCTTCTACACCGCAGGGGCGCTGCTGGATCATGACGGCCTGGACGTCCGGGTGGACATGTACGAGCGGCTGGCCACCCCGTGGGGACTCGTGCGGGCCGGCGTGGCCCCTGACCACCCCAAGATCAAGTCAGTGTCCAGCGTCTACACCAAGATCGCCGCCGAGGAGTCCTTCCGGTTCTTCGGCAACGTGCATGTCGGCGGCCCGGACGAAGGCGACATCACCCGCGAGGAACTTGTCGAGCGCTACGACGCGGTGGTCTACACCGTGGGCGCGCAGAGCGACCGCAAGCTCGGCATCCCGGGCGAGGAGCTGCCCGGCTGTGTGGCGGCGCTGGACTTCGTGGGCTGGTACAACGGCCACCCGGACTTCGCCGACCAGAGCTTCGACCTCAGCTCCCGGCGCGCGGTGGTGATCGGCGCCGGCAACGTGGCCCTCGACGTGGCCCGCATGCTGTGCTCGCCGGTCGAGCGGCTGGCCAAGACCGACATCGCCGACCACGCGCTGGCGGCGCTGGCCGACAGCTCGATCGAAGAGGTCGTGGTGGTCGGCCGCCGGGGTCCGGTGCAGGCCGCGTTCACCACACCCGAGCTGAAGGAGCTGCAGGAGTACACCGAGTCCGGGGTGCTCGTCCATCCAGAGGACCTGCCCGACGCGGGCGAGGACGACGCGCTGCCCCGGGCCGCCAAGCGCAACGTGGCGATCATGCGCGACTACGCAGGAGGCAACACCCCGCTCGGCAAGCGACACATCGCGCTGCGGTTCCTGCGCTCCCCCATCGAGCTGCGCGGCACCGGACGGGTCGAGGAGATCGTGCTGGGTCGCAACGCACTGAAGGTCGCCGAGGATGGCTGGGTCGCCGCGGTCGACACCGGAGAGCGAGAGTCGTTGGAGACCGGGTTGGTGCTGCGCGCGGTCGGCTACCAGGGTCTGCCCATTGCCGGGCTGCCCTATGACCAGCGCAAAGGCGTCATCCCCAACACGAACGGCCGGGTGGACGGCACCGAGCGGGAGTACGTGGCCGGCTGGATCAAGCGCGGGCCGACCGGGATCATCGGCACCAACAAGAAGTGCGCGGTCGAGACCGTCACCCAGCTGCTCGCCGACCTGGAGAGCGGGGAGCTGCGCCAGCACGACCGGGATGCATTCGTCGACGACGTGGCGGCCTGGCTGGCCGAGCGGCAGCCGCACCTGGTCACCCAGGAAGGCTGGCAGTTGATCGACGCCGCCGAACGGACGGCCGGTGAACCGCATGGCCGGCCGAGGGTGAAGCTGGTCGACCGCCAGCAACTGCTGTGCGTCGCACTCGGCCGCGCCGAGCTCTGAGAGCCGCTCAACAGGCAATGGTCCGGCTGCGTGATCCGCTGTTGTCCAGCCGGCGTACGTAGCTGCCCACGCCGACCCGGCCCTTGGTCTCGCAGGCATTGCCGAGCGTCGGGAAAGGCCCGTAGTAGACCGCGTAGATGCTGTTCCCCGCGCCCGTGCGGGGACGCAATGATGGGCACGCCTGCTCGGCGAGCAGGTACGAGGCGCCCGAGTACCGAGCCAGAAAGTCCCCGACCTCCCGCTGGTAGGCGCCCGGACGAACGGCCGCGCCGACGAACACCCCGTAGGCCCCGTCACAGCTCGGACGCGAGATGGGCACGGCCAGCCCGAGATCGCCGCTCGCAGACGCCGGTCGGGCGGGAGCGCTCGGGACGGAGTTCGGAGCGGTTGCCGCCGTCATCGGGCTGGGAACGACCCGCGCGGCATTCCGGCCCGGGTGCGGCGACCGCGCGGCGGTGTCGTCGCCCCCGGTCAGCGCCAGCGCCGAGAGCACACCGACCAACAGCACCCCAATCCACGCCGCCGAGACCACCGCGCCGGGTGCGCCCGCGATCCGACGCAGCAGAAGTCGCCTGCCGGCACCAGCCCGCAGGAGAACGCCCTCGCCCGCACCGACCCGGGGACGCCCGGCCCAACCGCGACGCAACCAGGCGACGCCCGAACCGACTGCCTCGCGGACCGACGTCCCACCCCGCGCCGGCAGCTCCGCGAGACGCCCGTCCGTCAGCTCGACGGGGTCACCGACGGCCACCAGCTCGCCCAGTGCGCCCGGACGCACCAGCTGGACGAACACGAACCGGGCGCCAAACATCCCGTAGACGTACTCGGCGGCCTCCATCCAGACCGCCTCCTGCCCACCCCAGGAGTGCTCGTAGACCACCGCGTAACGGCCGTGCTTGGGTACCCCGTGGGCCACCGGTCGCCGCAGCTCACGCAGCTGCTCGCGCAACTTCGTCGGCTGCAGGCGCACGCAGTGCTGGTCGTGCAGCGTCAGCGGCCTCGGCGTGTCGTGGCCGACCAGGTCTACCAACCACGACCTGGCCCAGCACCCGGAGTCGTTCATCGCGGCACCTCCCAACCCCTCGTTCAACGACCCCCTGTGCCCACCGGTCGCGAATTTCGTGGTCACCGGGGCCAATGATGCTGCCTGCTTGCCTGAGCCGGATCATGCGCAACGCGTTCGAGGCCGGACACCCGCAACGTGAGGTTCAGCCGTCCTTGCGCCAACCCGATCGCCGGGTCACCGGTGCCCGGGCAGATCTTGGGCACCCCGTGGAAGGCCAACCGGGACGCATCCCCGAACACGAACAGGTCACCCGAGCTCAGCTCGACGTCGGACCACGGTCGCTGTCGGTGCTCGGTGTTGCCGAACCGGAACACGCACGCATCGCCCAGGCTCAGCGACACCACCGGCTCCTGGCTGAGCTCGTCGCGGTCCTGGTGAAGGCCCATCTTCGCGCTCGCGTCATAATAGTTGACCAGCGCAATGTCCGGTCGGTAGGTGATCGTAGGGTCCTGGTAGGCATCGACGGCCGCCCGTCGACCCAGATCGGCGAGCCAGTCCGGGAGCGGCGCCACGGGCGGACCGCTGCCGTCGCCTCGGTCGATCGTGCGCGAGTAGCCGTACGGATACCAGTGCCAGCCCAGGCACACGGTACGCACCGACATCATCGCGCCGCCCGGCAACCGGGTGACGCACATTCCCGGCCGGCCGTCCGCCCCGGGCCGGGCCCACTCCCGGCAGGCCACCACCAGTCGGCGCTGACCGTCGATGTCGAGCCAGTCGGGAACGTGCACCGCGCCGGGCGCCACCTCCCGCCGGGTCCTGGGGATCAACCCGTCCACCCGGCGCCCCTTTCCGTCGAGCTCGGTCGTCGGAGCCCGCCCGCCCGCCCGGGACGCGGTGGCCACCTCCGGCGCGGTCAAGGCGCTGACCGAGGGGTTTTCCGAGTTGCTGATCGCTCCGTTCGGCTCATCGAGATAACTCTCCGTGTAGTGGAGCCCTGCCCCCGGTGCCGGTCGCATCCGGCGCCACCTGCCAAGCTGGGCACCGTGCGCAACAATGCTTCCCGGCCGAGTGTCGGTCATGTGATCATGTTCGCGGCCGTGACAGCCGGCTGGCTGGCGCTGTTCTTGATCACTCTGACCATCGGCACCCCAGGCGGGGTGTACTGGATCAAGGTGGCGTTCAGCGGCGCATTCCTGATCGCGTCCGGGGTCATCACCGTGCTGCTGGGGCGTCGGGTGGCCCGGCAGAGGGACGCCGGCAAGGACCACACCGCCGGCTGAGCCGCAAAGACCACACCGCCGGCTGAGCCCCGAACTCATCAGTCCGCCAATCATCAGTCCGGCCGAGCCCCAACTACCAGTCAGGCCGGAACGGCATCAATGAGTCGCCACGGTCGTCGAGTCGGACCCCGAGCACCTGGTGCAGCTGGATGTTGTTGCGCTCGAACCCGATCCGGCAGGCGGCCATGTACAGCCGCCAGACCCGAGCCCGCTGGTCGCCCACCTCGGCGAGCGCCTCCTCCCAGTGCCGTTCCAGGTTCGCCCCCCAGTCGGCCAGCGTGCGCGCGTAGTGCTCGCGCAGATTCTCTTGGTGCCGGATCTCGAAGCCCTGGGCGTTCATCGACTCGATGAGCTGACCGATGCCGTGCAGCTGGCCGTCCGGGAACACGTAACGGTCAATGAACTCGTCCAGCCGCCTCGGCACATCCGGCGTGGGCTGGGTGATACAGTGGTTGAGCAACCGGCCACCGGGACGCAGCTTGCCGAACAGGGTGGCGAAGTACGCCGGCAGCTGGCGGGCCCCGATATGCTCGGTCAACCCGATCGAGGACACCGCGTCGAAACCGGTCTCCGGCACTTCCCGGTAGTCCAGGTGGCGGACCTCGGCGAGCTCGGTGAGTCCCCGCTCGACGATCTCCCGCTGGGCCCACTCCGCCTGCTGCCGGGACAGCGTGACGCCCAACGCACGGACCCCCAGTGCGGCGGCGTGCATCACCATGCCGCCCCAGCCGCAGCCCACGTCGAGCAGTCGCATCCCAGGGCGCAGCCCCAGCTTGGCCGCGACCAGCTCGTGCTTGGCCCACTGAGCCTGCTCCAGGGTGGTGGCGGGCGTCGAGTAGACCGCGCAGGTGTAGGCCATCGACGGACCCAACACCCAGGAGTAGAACCGGTTGGACACGTCGTAGTGGTGCGCGATCACCTGGCGGTCCCGGCGCTTGGAGTGCAGCCGGCCGTGTGGGCGGTACTCGCTCTGCGGCAGGGGGGTCCGGTAGCGCAGCCGCGCCCCGATCAGCTGCCCGGCCAGCCGTACCCGCTCAGGCCGGGGCAGCGAGTGCATGGTGACCTCGGCCAGCTCGGACAAAGCCGTGTGCAGCTGCCCGTCGATCTCCAACTCGCCGGTGACGTACGCCCTGGCCAGGCCCAACGAACCGGGCGCAGAGGCCAGGTAGGCCAACGCCCTGGGCGAGCGAACCCGCAGGCCCACCCCGGCCTCCGGTGGCCCCGCCGCGCTGCCGTCGTACGCGGTGACCCGCACCGGTGCCTCCGACCCTGCGACCCGCTGGAATATCTCCGCCACTGTCACCGTGCTCAGCTCCCCCTTACACACTTGTCATACAGATCAGGCAGTCGCCCGCCCGGGTCGTATTCCCGCTTGGCGGCCTGATAAGCCGAACCGTTGTAGTACCTCCAGAACTCAGTCTCGGAGTAGTACGAGTCGGAGTACAGCGACTTGTGCCCGTCGAGGTCGGCGACGAGCTGTTCGATCCGCCGGTTGCGCGCGCCGGGGGGCTCGCCGGTGGCGACCGGCACCGCCGACCAGAACCCCACGTTGACGTAAAGCCGCGCCGGATCCATCGGGTAGAGCGGCCAGCCCGCCGGATCGCTCAGCCGCACCGGGCACAACCACACCGGGCTGATCCCGATCTCAGTGTGGAACGCGGTCAGGAACTCCGCCAATCGCGTCACCGGCACCTCAATGTCCTGGACAACGGGTTCCTCGTCCGGCAGCCCCGCCACCCGGCGCACCCGGGCGCTCAGCCCGACCCGGCGGTCCAGCGCGACCAGCCGCCGGTAGACGTCCGAGCGGCGGTAGCGGCGGGGCCACAGCCGGCGCAGTACCGGATGCTGGGCACCGAATGCCCGCGAACACCAGAACCAGTCGGTGTCCCAGCGCCACAGGTAGTCCCGGGTGGTCAGCAGATCGCATCCGCGCTCGGCAATCGACCGATAGTAGATCTGTTGACCGGTGTAGTCACTCGGTCCGGCACCATGCGGGTCGGTGTCGCTGAAGCGGCCCAGGGTGAGGTACTGCTCGCCCGCGTGGAACACCGTGCCGTCGAGGAAGTCCACCGGCTCACCGGCGTGTGCCCTTGTCGCGCAGATGTCCACGATGGTCGCGGAGCAGCTTTCAGCGTCGGCGAAGTGCAGGTGGCGCAGCGCGACGTAGCGGGCGACCGGCTGCAGCCGCACCATCAGCGAAACCGCGTATCCCAGCGTTCCGTAGGAGTTGGGCAGCGCCCGGAACAGCGTGGCGTGCTCGTTGTCGGGGGTGGCGGTGACCAGCCGGCCGTCGCCGGTCAGCACCTCGGCCTCCAGCACCGACTCGTGCGCCAGGCCGCGGTGGAACGAGGAGGACTCGATGCCCAACCCAGCAACCGCACCACCCACGGTGATCGTCTTGAGCTGCGGCACCACGAACGGCATCAGCCCGTGCACGAGGGTGGCGTCGAGCAGCCGCTCGTAGCTGGTCATGCCCTGCACGTGTGCGGTGCGGGCGACCGGGTCGATGCTGAGCACCTGATCTAGCCCGTCGGCCGCCAACCGACCGGCTGATCGGTTGCGAGCCCCCCCGAAACGGAACAGGTTCGAGGTCGGCTTGCCCAGCCGCACCCGCTCGCCCACGGGTAACCGGGCGTACCGCGACCGCAGTTCGGCGACCGCCGCCTGATGTGCAGCCAACGTGGTCACACCAAGACGCTAATTGTTCCCGCGAGTGATGCCCAGCGACATGTCGTCAGAACACCCGAACGCGGGTGGCGCGTCGAGTGGCCGGTGCATCGGGCGCTCCGGGGTAGGCGCGGCCGATGGCCAACCACTCCCCGACCACCGCCCCGGTCACCCGCAGCGGTACCTCCGCGATGTCCCGGCGTCCGGTGAGCACCAGACACAGGTCCTCGGCAGCACCGGTCACCTCATCGCGCGCGTGCTCCCGTCCCCAGGTCCACAGTGCCCCGCCCGGCGCGGTCAACGCGATCCGCACCGGCACCGTGGGCACCGGGCGCCCGAGGAGTTCGAAGCTGGCGCCGAGGGTTCGGAAACCGAGATCGGCGACGTGCCAGAGCCGGTCGGTCGCCGGCCAGCCCGCGCCGAGCGCCTCCGCGAGGTCCCAGCCGTGCGCCCAGGTCTCGGTCAGCCGCGCCGCCAGCGCGGTGCCGGCGTCCAGCTCGGTTCCGTACCAGGGCAGCCGATGGTCGGAGTCGAGGGTCCGGTAGGCATTGACCAGGGCGCACTGGGTCCGGCCCAACCATCGCAGCAGGCTCGGCGCCGGACGTGATCCGGGCGCGTCGACGTCGCCAGGTGCCGATGGCCCACCACCCAACCGGGCGCGGGCATGGGTGGCGAACCGTTGCGGCGCGGTCACCGCCAGGCAGGCCGCCTCGTCCAGCAGGGCCAGCTGAATGACGTGGTCGGCGACCGTCCAGCCGCCCGTGGATGGCCGGGTTCGCCAGTCGGCCTCGGGAACCGCGCACAGCAGCTCCAGCAGCCGGGCGCGCTCATTGAGGAGATCTGCCAGCAACTCGCCGGCGCCGGAGGTCGGCGCGGTCATTCGGGACTCCCTCCATACACGGGACCCGCCCGGTGTACCCCATGGCGATCCGGAAGCCCCGGCGACGAGCCGAGGTCGGTCTGGGATTGGCCCGTTCGTGGCGCTGCGGTTCGACCAACGGCCCGGTTCGACCAACAGCAGGGTCGGCCGCTGTCAGGGTCCGCGTTCCAGCAGCGTGAGCAGCTGGGTCCGCACGCCGTGCCACATCCGGTCCAGCTCGCCCTCGCGACCGAGAAGTCGACAAGTGCCAGGCCGCGCAACGCCGCGAGCACGGTGGCCAGCAGCGAGCGGACTTCGGGATATGCACATGGCTGACCACCCCCGAGTCGTATTCCGGGACGGACCAGCCGGCCGTCGGGCCGCGCTGGTCGCCGGGCCGGACATCTGGGAGCTGGTCGTCGTCCTGCGCGAGATCGACGAACGTGGGGAGACGGCGACCTCCGCCGCCGACCGAGAGGTGGCGGCCTGACTGGTTGCAATGAACCGGTTCAGCCGGGGACGGCGGCGTCCAGCGCGGCCAGCTCGGTGCGCGGGTTGAAGCTCAGCGTCGGGTAGCGCGGGTCGAGGCCGGTCAGCGTCTCCAGCAGCAGCCGGGCCACCGCCCAGTTGCGATACCACTTGCGGTCGGACGGCACGACGTACCAGGGCGCCACCTCGGTGTCACAGCGGCGCAGTGCCTCGGCGTAGGCGGCCTGGTACTGACTCCACTTGCGACGGGCGTCCAGATCGGCGGGGTCGTACTTCCACCGCTTGGTCGGGTCCTGCAGCCGGGCTTGCAGCCGCTCCGCCTGCACCTCGGGTGAGATGTGCAGGAAGCACTTGACGATGCTGACACCTTGGGCGTCCAGCTCCTGCTCGAACAGGTTGATCTGGTCGTATCGGGCTCGCCAGGTCGACCTCGGTACCAGAGACTCGACCCGAACGATGAGCACGTCCTCGTAGTGCGAGCGGTCGAACATCCCGATCTGGCCGGGCGCGGGCACCTGGTTGCGGATGCGCCACAGGAAGTCGTGGCGCAGCTCCTCCTCAGTGGGTTTCTTGAACGACGCTATGTGCAGGCCCTGCGGGTTGACCAGCCCCGCGACGTGCCGGATCACCCCACCTTTGCCGGAGGTGTCCATGCCCTGCAGGACAAGCAACACGCGGCGGGGGCTCTTCCCGGTACCTTCCGCGTAGAGCCGTTCTTGCAGCTCCTCAAGGGTGTCGGCCAGCTTCGCCAGGTCGGCCGCGGCGTCCTTCTTGGTCCGGGGGCCGACCGCGGTCGCACCCGGGTCCAGCGCCGCCAGGTTGAGCTGGCCATCCGGTAGACGCAGCGCAGCCCGCACCTTCGGGGTACCCATGGCCGCCGAGCCTAGGGCCAGCCCTCCCGGCGGGTGCGACACGGCCGGGCGCGGCGCAACCCTCCGCGCATGGTGTGATGATCGGGTGCTCCGGCTCTGGCCACCGGCCGATCCCGCTTGCGGCCCGCTCACCCCCGACGACCTGGCGCACGCCTACGCCTACCCGCCGGGGCTGGCGGCGCCGTATGTCCGGATGAACCTCGTGTCCAGCGCGGACGGCGCGGCCGCCGCAGGGGGCAAGTCCGCCGGGCTGGGTTCCGACGCCGACCGGCGGGTGTTCGGGCTGCTGCGCGAGCTCTGCGAGGTGATCCTGGTGGGCGCCGGCACCGTTCGCGCGGAAAACTACCGGGGCGCGCGACGCCCCAGCCGGGTGACCGGCGTCGCGCCGCGGATCGCCGTGGTCACCGCCACCGGCGAGCTGGACCCGTCGACTCCGTTGTTCACCGACACCGCGGTGCCCCCGCTGGTGCTGACCGGCCGGTCCTGCCCGCCGGCCAACCGGGACCGGCTGCGCGGCGCCGGGGCTGAGGTGGTGGTGCTCGACGACGAGCGGGTCACCGCGACCGGGTTGCTCGCGGCGCTGCAGGCGCTCGGGCTGCGCAGGGTGCTGTGCGAGGGCGGTCCCCGGTTGTTCGGCGACCTGATCGCCGCGGACGCGGTGGACGAGCTGTGTCTCACCATCAGCCCCGTGCTGACCGGCGGTGACACCTTCCGAATTGCCAACGGTGTACCCGGTGAGCTGCGGCGGATGCGGCTCGTGGGCATATTGACCGAACGCGACGTCGTGCTGCTGCGCTACGCCCGGGACCGCTGAGCCCGAGACCGCTGAGCCGACCCACTTGCGTACCGTGAGATGGGGGGCTCCACAGACTTACCGGATCCACACCGGCCGAGCGCCAGGCTGGTGAGTAGGGCGCATCCAGCGCCCGAGTTGCCAGCACGTCATATATGAGTCGTCAGCGAGCCATGGGGAGAACGGGTGTGCCGCGATCAGCCGGTCGACGAGGCGCGCCGGCCGCGCTGACCGCCGGGTTCGCCGTTCTCGCCGTGCTGGTCTCCTCGTGTGCCGTCGGCCCTTCGGTGCGCCCGCCGGTCGCGGTGCGCGGGGCCAGCGCGGTGGACGGCGTTCCCCCGCCACCGCCTCCGACATTGCCACCGCCGACCCTTCGGTCTCTCCCGGTCCCTGACGTCGGAAAACCGGACGCACTGACGTTCATCGACTGCACCGACGACGTGCGGCTGCAGCTACCGGTGCCCGTTCCAGCCGACCGGCGACTGCGCTACGAGTGCGCCGACCTCCCGGTCATCGACGACACCTCAAACGGGCGCCGGCGGCAAGCCTCGATCAGCCTGACCCGGGTGTCGCTCGCCGGCCAGGCGCAGCGGCCCCCACTGCTGGTGCTCGGTGACAGCGACGGCGAGACCGGTACGCGGCGGGCGGCCCGGCTCAGCGCAGAGGTCCCGGCCGCGCTGTTGGCCCACTTCAGCCTGGTCGGCATGGACCGCCGGGGGCAGGGCACCAGCAGGCTGGACTGCGCGCCGCCGGAGCTGCGCTCGGAGATCCTGGACGCCGACGTGGCCGCCGGTGGTCAGCTCGCGGCGGATGCGCTGTTGGAGGACGTGCGCCGGGTGGTCCAGGAGTGCTATCTCACCGAGGGTGACACCATCACCAGCTACGACACCCAACACACAGCCCGCGATGTGGAGCGGGCACGGGTGCTGCTCGGGGTGCGGACACTGAGCGCACTCGGGCTCGGCGACGGCTCCCGGGCGTTGTCGGTGTGGGCCCAGGACCAACCAGAGTCAGTGGGCCGGTTGGCGCTGGATGCCCCGCCCGATCCGACCACCGACGCCATCGGGGCCGCCGAAGCCACTGCCACCGCCGCCGAGGCCACCTTCGACGCCTTCGCCAAGGACTGCGCGGCCCGGCCCGGTTGCCCACTCGGCCCGGACCCCAAGTCGAGTCTGCGGACTCTGATCGACCAGTTGCGCGACCGACCACAGTTCGGAGCCGACGGTGGCCGGCTGACCGCCGGCGGCATGATGAACGCCGTCCTCATCGGACTGGACGACCCGAGCGGTTGGCCCGACCTGGCCGCCGCGATCGGATCGTCCCGCGCCGGCGACCCCTCGGGCCTGCTGAAGAACCTCGACCAGCTGCTCGGCACGAACGGCAGGTTCGACCTGGCACTGGCGACGATGTGCAACGACACCGCTCAGCGGATCAGCCCACCCCAGGTGATGCAGCTGGTCCGCCGCTGGCAGGTCGACCACCCGCTGTTCGGCCCGTTGACCGCGCAGCGGTTGCTGCTGTGCACCGCGTGGCCGGTGCCCGCCGACCCGGCCAAGGTCGGGCCGGCCGACCGGGCCCCGCCGATGCTGGTGCTGGCCACCGCGCTGAGCCCGCGGTCGCCGTTGCAGGGCTATCAGCGAGCCGCCGACCAGCTGGCGCCGGCCAAGGTGGTCAACTGGCAGGGCGCTGGCCGGGACTCCTACCCGCACACGCCATGCGTAACCGCTGCCGTGGACGCCTTGCTGGTGGATGGCGTGGTTCCCGACACGAGCGTGCTCTGCCCCCCATGAGCCCCCCATGAGCCCGACGTGACGCCCCCGCCGACACCCACCTCGGGCTGGGCGGCAGATCCCGACTCGCTGCGCGGTCGGGTGGCGCTGGTGGCCGGTGCCACCCGAGGCGCCGGTCGGGGC
>JALYVZ010000238.1 GCA_030852965.1 Actinomycetota bacterium
CGTCTGAGCCGGGCTCGGCGCTACGCGCCATGTCCAGCAGCGCACCGGTCAGCTGTGGCCAGCCGTACGCTGCCGCCCAGGACGGCTCGGCGTAGGCGCCGACGCAACCGCCCGCATCGAAGCCCTGTTCTGCTGCCAGTTCCTCGCGCTACTCCTCGGCGAGCTGATCGAACGCCAGATCCGCACCGCCATGACCGCCGCCCAGGCCACGACATCCAGCTCTACCCCGAGCTGCGCGCCTGCACCGCGCCCTCCACCGAACGCATCGTGGAGATCGTCGCCGACCTCACCCGCCACGAACTCCGCCAGCACGGACAACTCATCCAGACCTTCGAACCCGAACTCAACCCGCTGCACCACCAAGTCCTCGACCTGCTCGACATCCCCGCAACCAGCTACAACCCAACTTGATCACAGGCCCTGCGACAGGGTGCGATATTGCATCCGAGAAGTGCGGAACGTGAGTCGCACTGGGCCGGGGTGTACGGCTGCTGGGGGCCTGGAGAACCGGGAGGCGGCGGTCCGGATGATCACCCGTCGGCCGGCGAACAGCTAAGACCGCCAATGTCGAGATCAAGTGCTTGTCGCCCTCACGCGACGCCACGCCCCCGGACCAGCACCAACCCGACGACCCACCCGACCCCGAGCCCACCCAAGAGCCTGACGAACGCCGGATTCCGGTCCAGTAGGCCCGAGTCGGAGGAGATAGGCCCCGTCCGGCAAGTGCCCTTCCCAGCGGTGTCCGCTGGGGAACCCCGTGCAGACGAACTCGGACGCTGACATCACCCTCAGTCGGCTGTACCAGGTGGCGCCACCCACTCCGTGGGCTGACTGGTGATTGCCGCGATCCGGTCGAAGTCCCGATCATAGTGCAGCACCACGAGTTGGGCGCGTTCGGCCGCAGCCGCGATGATCAGGTCGCCGAGTTTCACCGTCCGGTGTAGCCCTTCCGCGGCGAGCGCGCCTTGAACCTCGAACGCGCGGTCCAGCACGTCCTGATCGATCGTCGCCCGCGGCCACGGCGAGCGAGCCTGCCCGGTTCGTTTCCAATCCCTCCCACTGCGCGCGCTCACCCCAGCCTCGAGGTCCGTGATCGTGCAGCGTGCGACCAACCCGGCCTCCATGAGCGGGATCAGCCGTTGCGCCACCGCAGGCTTGGCGACACGAGCGACCGCCGAGGTGTCGCCGAGGAAATAGGGGCTCAGGCCCACGCGGACCGACGCTGTTCGTCGTCGGCCAGCTCCCCGCTGCCCGCCACCACCTCGGGGTTCAGCAGGGCCTCTCGGCGCTGGGCGAGCGCCAACACCTCCACCAGAGCCTCGTTCACAGTCGCTTTCGTCGTCGAGGTACCGAGCAGGTGCCGCACCTGGTCAAGCTTGTCGTCGTCCACATCGATCAGCCGCTTCGTCATCCACCAAGTATATCCGAACTCTTGCAAATAGATATCTTGGGCGTCGCCACCCAAGCAGCGGGCTCTGAAGATCGGCCCCGACTCTGCGACACGTTTCTCAACACGTCGGCCGGCCGGAACCGCCGACAACTGGCGACCGGGTCCAGCCGAATGTGGGTGTCGGCAAATCGTTCGTTTCTTCGGCACCCCAGTTTCGAGGTCTGATGGCGCAATCGCCAGGGCGCCCGCCGCTGAGCGGCGGCTATGCGGCGGGGTAGGCAAGGGGATTCACGTGAGATTGTTCTCGTCTACGCCATCATCGCGGCCCGGATCGGGCAGCTCGTCGAGCGCGACCTGGCCGGGAACGGCTGGCAGTTCCGCTACGACGGCCGGCTACTGGTACGCGGTCTGATGGCCCGGTCCATGGCCGAGGGGCTGCGGCACCCGCCACACCCCGAAGACGTACGCGAGGGGCTCCGGGAAGCTGCGGAACGTCGGGCCGAAGCGATGGCCCGGATAACCGAAGCCGACCGGGACCGGGCCGGAGCCATGCTGGACATCTCCGCGGTGGCGGTCGGAGGGCGGGAGGCCGGGCTGACCGTGACGGAGATGGCCGAGATCGCCAGGCTGAACCGGGTTCAGCTGTCCCGTCTGATGCCCGGGACCAACCGTGACAACCAGCCCTGAGAAGGCGCGAAGAGACTTGGACCGGGATCCGGCGCCAGAGACAGTCCTCCCTGGTCGGTGAGCCGATCCGGCCCTGCGACGTGATGGTCAGCGAGGCCGCGTTGTCGAGCAGGGCGCGGTCGATTTCCTTGATAAACGCGCCCTTGCCGCCCAGCTTCGCGAGATCGCCCGTCCGCCACTCCCGAGGTGGCTTCTTCGTTCCGTTGCTCCTCGCGGGCCGATACCCTTCCCCCGGGGGACGGGTATCTGAAGGTGGGGGGACTGATTGCCAAAGACGACGCAGACGACGCAGACGACGCGGGCAAGCACGAAAAGCCGACCCGGCGAAGGACGACGGGCACGTACCACCGGGCACCCCGATCAATCCCGGTGAGCCCAAGGGCGGCAACCGCCAAAAGTGATCGAACCCGCAGCCTGGCGCGACCGAGTGCGACGAGTCGCACCGGAGTGGGCGTCGACGTTCGACGCGGTACCGCGCGATCGGTTCGTGCCCGACAAGGTGTGGCGCAAGAATCCCGCCGGCCGGGGCCTTGTCTCGCTCGACCGCCACACCGACCCGGCGACATGGGCTCAGCTGGTGGCCACCGACGCCGCAGTGATCACTCAGGTCGATGACGGCGCACCGCAACTGCCCGGAGGGATCGGGCGCGCGGTCACCAACAGTCCCGCCTTGTCGTGGCTGATGGAGAACCGGTCGGTCTGCGTCACGTGATTCGACCGACTGAGCCCGGGGCAGCCGCTACCGTCGGCCAGCCTGTAGTAACAACCTGAGCGGTTGAAGTCGCGGGACATCCTCCTGGTGGGGTTCTCGGGCTTGGAGTCCCAACCGCACCAGGAGGATGTCGTGTCTAACGGTAATAGCCGTCGGTTGTCTCGGGAGACCGTCGTCGTAATGAGAAGCTTGCTCGGCTTCGTGAGGTGATCACCCGTGAGTCCGCGGTGTTGGCGTTCGATCTGGCCGCGGACAAGCAGGTGTGCGCGTTGACCGACCCCGATTCGCGGGTCCTGGCCCGGCGTACGGTGCGGGTCAAGGCGTGGGAGCTGTCCGAGGCGGTGTCGTGGGGGCTCGCGCGGGCGGCCGAGGCCGGCTACTCCTCGGTGGTGGTTGCGTGTGAGCCGACCGGGCACCGCTGGCGAGTCTTGGACCAGATCGTCGCACAGCACGGTGCGCGGTTGGTGTGTGTGCAGCCGCTGCTGGTGTGCCGGGCCCGGGAGGGCGAGGACTTCACCCGCAACAAGAACGACGACACCGACGCGATGATCATCGCCCGGTTGGTGACCGAGCTGCGCTGCTATCTGCCCGAGCGAGCCGACCCGACCTGGGCCCGGCTGCGGCACCTCGGCGCGCGGCGCACCGCGCTCACAGTGGACACCGGCGCCGCGCGCCAGCCGCTGGACTCGAAGAGCTGGCTGGCCGCGGTCACCGTCGCGCTCGACCGGATCGGGGACACCGGGGACCTGTCGGTGATCCGGCGCTGGGGATGGCGCAACTTCGCCGCGGCGGTCCGCCGCGAGCTCGGCCCGACCCGTTGGTACTCCGCGATCGTGCGCGCGGTGTTCGACGCCGCCACCGACCCCACACTGGCCACGGTCGGCGTGGCTGATCAGCGGGCCGGCGCACTGGAACGGGTCCGGTTCGCCCTGGCCGACCTGGCCCACGCCCGCGCGCAGATCACCGTGATCGAGCACCGGATGCGCGGCGTGCTCGACGATCTCGGCCTCACCGAGCTGGTCTCCTCCATCCCTGGGGTGTCCGCGATCGGGGCCGCGACGATCTTGGCCGAGGCCGGGGACCTGACCCGGTTCACCCACGCCCGCGCCCTGGTCAAACACGCCGGGCTGTGCCCCCGCGACAACTCCTCGGGCACCTACCAGGGCAGGACCTCGATCAGCGGCCGCGGCCGCCCGCAGCTGCGCCTGGCCGCCTGGCGGGCGGTGTTCAGCGCGCTACAGCACAACCCGGTCCTCGCCGCCAGACACGCCCACCTCACCGGCCGCGCCGAGAACCCGCTGACCGACACCCAGGCCCGCGTCGCCGTCGCCGCCAGCCTGTTGCGCCAGCTGCACGCCGTCGTGCTCACCCACACCCGCTGGGACCCGATCATTGCAGCCGGTCTCGACCGCGCCGACCGCACCGACCAGGAGGCCGCCGCTGCCTGAGCGGCCCCGCTGAGCACGCGGGCGGGGCGAGCTCGCATCGCCGTCGGGAACCTCATCCCGCAACTGACCATGAGCAGCCCCGCCCGTCTCCCCACCAAGCCCGGATGAAGGCTGTCGGGAACTATTCCGATGTTGTGGTTATGCCGAAGTCTGTGTGACGTGCGAGGTCGCGGGGGTGGTCTGGCCGGATAGTTCGGCATAACTACGGGGCTTGCGGCGATCCTTTCTACTCCGAGGAGAGGAGAGGGTCATGGAAGGCCTGTCTGGGGTGCCGCTGGTGTCGGGGCCTCTGCAAGTGCACGTAGAGGGGTTCATCGCCGAGTTGGCGGGGCTGGGGTACTCGCCGCGAAGTTTCGCGGCGCAGCTGCGGTTGCTGCGTCATCTTTCGGGGTGGCTCGCGGTGAGAGGGCTCGCCACCGAAGGGCTCACCGAACAGGTGGTGCGGGCGTTCGTCGCCGAGCGGCGGGCGGTGACGACGTGCATGCGTTCCGCGCGCGCACTCGTGCCGTTGCTTGGCTACCTGCGTGCTCTGGGCGTCGCACCAGTGCCGGCGCCGGTGGTTGCCCCGACTCCGGCGGAGGCGTTGCTGGGGCGGTTCGGTTCGTTCCTGTCGACCGAGAAAAGCCTCGCGCCAGACACGGTGCGCAGCTACGTGTCACTCGTGCGGCCCTTTGTCGTCACCCACGTCGGGCGCCCGGGCGGGTGGGCGTCGCTGGCTGCCCGCGACGTCGACGAGTTCATCGTCGCCCGGGCGGTGATCGAACGCCCGGGCTCGGTGTGCGTGCGGGCGAACGCCCTGCGGTCGCTGCTGCGGTGGATGTGGCGAGAGCACCTCGTGTCGGCGTCGCTTCCCGACGCTGTGGGACGCATCGCAACCCCGAGCGCGGCGACGTTCGGGCCGGCCGCGCTGGACACCGAAGCGGTCGCGGGACTGTTCGCCGCCCTGTCAGGAGACGCTCTGAGGCTGCTTCGCGGCGAGGCGATGCTGGTGCTGCTGCTTCGTCTTGGGCTGCGGGCGGGGGAGGTGGCCTCGCTTCGGCTGGAGGACCTCGACTGGCGCGCGGGGGTGGTCTGGGTGCGGGGCAAACGCGGCCGCGTCGACGAGCTGCCGCTGCCCAGCGACGTCGGGGCGAAGATCAGCGCCTACCTGCGTGAGGCCCGTCCCGCGGGCACCGACCACCGCGAGGTGTTCCTCGCTCTCGACGCCCCCCACGGGCCGATCACTCGGGCCGCGGTCACCAGCGTTGTCGTTCGGGCCCGTGACCGCGCGGGCATCACAGGCCCCGGCGCCGCGCACCGGCTGCGGCACACCGCCGCCTGTTCGGTGCTCGCCGGTGGTGGCGGGCTGGCCGAGGTCGCCCAGCTCCTACGCCACGAGCACCCCGCAACCAGCGCCCGTTACGCCCGCTCGAACCTTGACGCGCTCGCGGTGCTGGCCCGCCCGTGGCCGACGGAGGTGGCCCGGTGACCCTCGACCTGCACGCCGCGGCGGTCGGCTACCTCGCGGCGCGACGCGCCCGCGGCTACCGGCTCACCGATCACGACTGGCTGATCCGTTCCTTCCTCGATGACCTCGACCGCCGGGGCGTCACCACGATCACTGTTGTCGACGCGCTGGCCTTCGCCCGGTGGCGACCCGAGACCAGTCAGCGCTGGCATGCCCAGCGCCTGCACGTCATCGCCGACCTCGCCCGCTACGTGCACGCCCTCGATCCGGCGGCGGCCGAGCTTGTCCCGGCCGGGCTGATCCGAGCGCGGGTCACCCGCCGACATCCTTACCTCTACTCACACGAGCAGATCCAAGCGCTCCTCGCGGCGGCGTCCGCGCTCTCACCCCCGCCGCTGGCAGCAACAATGTCGACCCTGATCGGACTGCTCGCAGTCAGCGGCATGCGAGTGGGCGAGGTGGTCGCGCTCGATGTCGACGCCCTGGACACCGACCGGCACGTGCTGGCGGTGACCGGCAAGTACGGCAAGCGGCGACTCGTGCCGCTGCATCCCAGCACCGTCGAGGTGCTGATCAGCTACCTCGACGGCCGTGGCGCGGGTGGGCCGCTGTTCGTCGGGGTCAGAGGCGCCCGACTCAACGCCAACACCGCCCGGGCCGTGTTCGGGGCGCTCGTGCGGGAGTGCCGGCTGCAGACGCGCCCGGGATGCGGCACCCCACGCCTGCACGACTTCAGACATTAGGTGGACGGCGGGGTTATGCGCCCTGTCGGCGTGTTTCTGCTGGTGGGGGGCCGTGCTGGTGGGGTTTTCGTCCGCATAATCCTGGGGGTCGGTGTTACCGGGCCAGCGAGTCGAGCCAGCC
>JALYVZ010000239.1 GCA_030852965.1 Actinomycetota bacterium
GCCCCGCCCGCCGGAGGACTCCGCGCTGGACCTCGACGCCGTACTGCCCCCGCGCGAAGCCCTGGACAAGGCCCAGCGGCTGCTGGACGCTGACCTCCCGTTCACCGCGCACGAGGTGCTTGAGAGCGCCTGGAAGGCTGCCGAAGGCGACGAGCGGGCGCTGTGGCAGGGGTTGGCGCAGCTGGCGGTCGGGTTGACGCATGTCCAGCGGGGCAACGCCTCGGGCGCCGCCGCGCTGCTGGAGCGCGGCGCGGAACGGATCACTCCGTTCGCCGCGCAGCCACCACACGGTGTCGCTGTCGACGAGCTCGTTGCGCATGCGACCGAGTTGGCGGCCCGGGTCAGGACTGGTGGGGTGAACAGCCTGAGCCACACCGACCGCCGCCCCCGACTCCGGCACGGGAGTGGCGGCGACGCGGCGGGCTGAGCAGCCCTGAGAGCACTGGGCTCAGGCGGCGACGCGGCGGGTGCGAACCCGCTCGGCGGCTGTCAGGTGGCGATCCGCCCGGACGGCAGCGCCAGCCGGTTGATCTTGCGCAGTACTTGCAGGTACTGCCGGCCCAGCCGGCCCGTGGTGTAGGGCAGCCCGAACTCCTCGCACAGTGCCCTGACCTCGCATCCCAGCTCGGCGTAGCGGTTGCTGGGCAGGTCCGGGAACAGGTGGTGCTCGATCTGGAAGCTGAGGTTGCCGGTCATCAGATGGAACAGCGGGCGGCCCTCCAGGTTGGCCGAGCCGAGCATCTGGCGCAGGTACCACTGCCCTCGGGTCTCGTTCTCCAGCTGAGCCGGCGTGAACACCACCGTGCCGTCCGGGAAGTGCCCGCAGAAGATCACCGCGTGCGTCCACACGTTGCGGATCGCGTTGGCGGTCAGGTTGCCCAACAACACCGGTAGGAAGAACGGACCGGCCAACGCCGGGAACACCACGTAGTCCTTGACGACCTGGCGGCGGATCTTCCGACCTATCCGCTTGACCTGCCGCCACAGCTCGGAGCAGCTCTTCTCGCCGCTGATGACGCGTTCGTACTCCAGGTCGTGCAGGGACACCCCCCACTGGAAGTACAGCGAGAGCAGCAAGTTGTACACCGGGTTTCCCAGGTAGTACGGGTGCCAGCGCTGCTCCTCGGAGATCCGCAGCAGGCCGTAACCCACGTCGCGGTCCTTGCCAAGGACGTTGGTATAGGTGTGGTGCAGATAGTTGTGCGAGTGCTTCCAGTCCTGCGCACTGCTCACCAGGTCCCACTCCCAAGTGCTGGAGTGGATCTTCGGGTCGCACATCCAGTCCCACTGGCCGTGCATGACGTTGTGGCCGATCTCCATGTTCTCCAGAATCTTGGCCACCGAGAGCATGGCGGTGCCGGCCAGCCAGGCCGGCGGGACGACCCCGGCGAACAGACACGCTCGGCCGCCGACCTCCAGCAACCGTTGGCGGCGGATCACCTGGCGGATGTAGTCCGCGTCGTCAGCGCCGCGCCCGGCGAGGATGCGCTCCCGGATGGCGTCCACTCGGCGGCCGAACTCCTCGATCTGTTCCGCCGTCAGGCCACACGCCTCGGGCGCGGGGGTGGACGGCACCGGACGCATCGACGCGGCCGGGAGTCCGGCATTCCGCGCTGTCACGGCCGGTCCGGCGGCACGCGCCGGCAGAGTCACTGTCATTGAGATACTCCTCAGCCAGGGTCAGTGGGGATGTCCAGGCGGGCCGAGCCGCTCGCGCCGGAGATGCAGGTCTGGACCAGGTCGCCGGGCTCGCCGTGCACCTTCCCAGTGCGCAGGTCGCGGACCTGTCCGTAGCGCAGTGGCAGGACGCAGCTGAAGCAGATGCCCATCCGGCACCCGCTGGGCAGGGCCACGCCGGCGGCCTCGCCAGCTTCCAGCAGGCTGGTCCCCCTGTCGATTGACAACACAGACGCCGGGTCACCAAATGCGACGGTGCCGCCCGGTCCGACACCCACCCGTGGCGGTGGCGCGAAGCGTTCGCGGTGCAGCCGGTCCGGTCGGCCCCCCCAGTGCACCTCGGCGGCGTCGAGCAAACCCGCCGGGCCGCAGACGTAGGCCTCGCGGTCCGCCCAGTCGGAGCAGATCCGGTCCAGCTCGGCCAACGTCAGCCGGCCTTCGATGTCGGTGTGTCGTTCGACGAGGCGCAGCCCGCAGTGCGCGCGCGCGAGCCCTCGGAGCTCGGTCCCGAAGATCACGTCGTCCGGAGTGGGCGCGCTGTGCAGCAACACCACGTCCGGCAGCGGACCTCGGGCGGCCAGGGTGCGCAGCATCGCCATCGTCGGGGTGATGCCGCTGCCGCCGGTGATCATCAGCAGTCGCGGCGGCACCGGGTCGGGCAGCACGAAGTCCCCGGCCGCCGGCTCCAGGTGCAGGATCGCGCCAACCGGCAGCGAGTGCGCCAGATATGGCGAGACCGCTCCCCCTGGCTGCGACTGCACCGTGATCTCCAAGTGATCGCATCCCTGCGGGCTGGTCAGCGAGTACGTGCGCCGCTGCCGAACCCCGTCGACGTCGACGCCGATCCGGAGGTACTGACCCGCCAGGTGGGACGTCCAGCCGCGGTTGGGACGGATCCGCAGAGTCGTGGCCCGGCCTGTCTCCGCGCGGCGCTCGATCACCCGGCCGCGCAACTCCGAGGTGGACCACAGCGGGTTGACCAGGCCGAGGTAGTCCTCAGGCAGCAGCGGCGTAGTGAGCGCTCCGACGACGGCTTGCAGCCGACCGGAGCGGTGGGTACGTACGGTTGAGAACACGACATCATCACAACACGTCTTCATGTGACACCACAAGTGGATATACCTATTGTTCTATGTCACATTACTGATCTGAGAGCCTGCTATTCTATGTCGCATGTCCATTTTGATCGATGATGTCAAGTGGCGGACGATCGACGAGCTGGCCCGCGAGAGCGGCGTGACCGTGCGCAACATCCGCGCCTACCAGGCCCGGGGCCTACTCCCACCCCCGCAGGTCCAGGCCCGTACTGGGTACTACGGGCCGGGCCACGAGGCCCGCCTCGAGCTGATCAAGGAACTCCAGGGTGAGGGCGTCAAGCTCGACACGATCAAGAAGCTGCTGGATACCACGGGCGGCACCACCGAGGAGGTGGTGCGCTTCATCCGCACTGTGCACCAGCTGTTCGCGCCCGAGGAACGCCAGATCGTGCACCTTGATGAGCTGGGCACCCGCTTCGAAGCTACGGAAGCCGGTCAGCTTCGCCGGGCCCAGAAGTTGGGTCTGCTCCGCGAGGTCGGCGAAGACCAGTACGAAGAGATCAGTCCCCGGCTGATGGGCGCGGTCGAGTCGATGGTCGAGATGGGCATCCCGCTCAGTCGGTCGCTAGATGTCGTCGAGATCCTGCGCAAGCACGCCGACGGCATCGCGAGGATCTACGTCGAGCTGTTCCTCGCCGAGGTCTGGCGCCCGTTCGACGACTCCGGGCGGCCGGCCGAGCGCTGGCCGGGGGTGTACAAGACGATCGAACAGCTCCGAGAGGTGTCCGGCGAGGCGATGCTCGCGGTACTGCAGCTGGCCGTCGCCGAGCGGTTGGACGTGACGTTCGGCCGCGACATCGTGCGCAACGTACGCGCCAACAGCGCGGTCACCGAGCAGCCGGAAGACCGAACGTCAGGAAACGGCTGAGCCGGCCCAGGCGGGAGGACCGGGCCGGCTCAGCTGGTGCGGCAGCTCAGGCGGCCAGGCTGGCCAGCGCGGCGTGCACCATAACCCGGACGCCGACCGGCAGCGCCCGCTCGTCCAGGTCGAAGGTCGGCTGGTGCAGGTCGTTCATCGGGCCGTCGCCCGACCACACACCCAGCCGTCCCATCGCACCCGGCACGTTCTCCAGATACCAGGCGAAGTCCTCGCCACCGCTGGACTGTTCGGTGGTGGTGGCCGCATCGGCGCCAAGCCCGGCCACCGCCGCATCGTGCAGCAGCCCGACGCTCAGCGCCTCGTTGTTCACCGGCGGGACGCCGCGTTGGTGGTTGAGCACATATCCGACGCCGATCGGCGCCAGCAGCGCGGACACCAGCGAACGGACCAGCGGCTCCAGCTCGGACCAGACCTGGGGGTCGCCGGTGCGCAGGGTGCCGCGCAGGGTGCCATTCTGTGGGATGGCGTTGGCCGCCTGCCCGGCCTCCACCGCACCCCAGACCAGCACGGTGCCCGAGCGTGGATCGACCCGGCGGGACAGCAGCGAGGGCAGCTGCGTGATCAACAGGCCCAGGCCGTGCACCAGGTCGGCGGTGAGGTGCGGGCGGGAGGTGTGCCCGCCAGGCGAGGTCAGCCGAATCTCCACCAGATCGCACGCCGAGGTGATCGGACCGACCCGGGTGCCGACCTGGCCGACCGGCAGCCGAGGGTCGCAGTGCAGGGCGAAGATGCGCTCGACACCCTCCAGCGCCCCGCTCTGCACCGCGTCCAGCGCGCCGCCGGGGACAACTTCCTCAGCCGGCTGGAAGATCAGCCGGACCCGGCCGGGCAGGCTGGGGGCCTGGGCGAGCGCCAGGCCGGCGCCCAGCAGCATGGCGGTGTGCGCGTCGTGCCCGCAGGCGTGCATCACCCCGTCGACGCCGGAGGCGAAGCTCAATCCTGTCTGCTCGCGTAGCGGCAGCGCGTCCAGGTCGGCGCGCAGCGCGACGCAGTGGTCGCCGGAACCCACGTCGCAGATCAGCCCGGTGCCACAGGGCAGGATGCGCGGGGTCAGACCCGCTTCGACGAGCCGGGACGCCACCAGCGCGGTACTCAGACGCTCCTGACGGGCCAGCTCGGGGCTGGCATGCAGCGCTCGCCGCCAGCCGACCAGTTGCCGGTTGTGGGTGCCAAGCCAACTGTCAAGCCAGGCCGGGCCCCGGCCACGACCCAGGTCAACCACCGGGGCGACCGGGACGAACTGCTGGCCGGCCAGCAGTTCGGTGCGTGCGTCGATCGCTGTCACCAGGAACCACCACCGATCCGTAACCCGTGGGACGCTGCCCGGTACCCCGCCACCCCCGAGGGAGTGAGACAGCGGGTGTAATCCGGCGTCGCTGATCCATATGGTGCCTTAGCTGAGAGCCCGGAAAACTTGACGACGCGGGATATCAGCCCCTTCCGCGCCCAAGGGTTCTTGCGCTGCTGCGGGCGGCGAGGACCGCCGAATCAACGGTCGACGGGGAGCAGACGAACGGTATGTGACGTCGCTCACTGGCAGGGTTTTCTGGTCAATTGCAAGGAGTGGCGACCGCGCTGACAGGCGCTGAGGCCCGACCGGGAGAATGGCATCCATGCCGGCAACCGGACAGGTCCCCGACAACGACGCAGCCGCCGAGCCGCGTCGCATCGGCGAGCGCTATCGGCTGACCGACCCGCTGGGTCGGGGCGCGATGGGCACGGTCTGGGCCGGCTACGACGAGGTGTTGCACCGACCGGTGGCGGTCAAGGAGCTGCGGGTGCCGCCGGGCGTCCCGAGCGGCGAGATGGCCGCCATGCGCGAGCGGATGATGCGGGAGGCCCGCACCCTGGGTGGGCTCTCCCACCCCAACGTGATCACTCTCTTTGACGTTGTCGACGTCGCCGGCGACCCGTACGTCGTGCTTGAGCTGCTGCCCAGCCGCAACCTGGGGGAGGTCATCGACGAGCAGGGCCGGCTGAGCGTCGGGCAGGTCGCGTCGATCGGGTTGGCCGTGGCCGCCGCGCTGCAGGCCGCGCACCGCGCCGGCATCACCCACCGTGACGTCAAACCGGGAAATGTCCTGGTCGCGCACGACGGGCGAATCAAGCTGACCGACTTCGGCATCGCCCGCAGGCGCGACGACCTGACGATGACCGCGACCGGGCTGGTTCTCGGTTCACCCGCGTACATCGCCCCGGAGGTGGCCGCCGGTGAGGCGGTCACCCCGGCCGCCGACCTGTGGGGGCTCGGCGCCACCCTGTTCGCGTCGACGGAGGGCAGACCGCCGTACGACGTGGACGGCGACCCGGTCAAGACGGTCACCGCCGTGGTGCACGACGAGGTGCCACGCCCGAGGGCAGCCGGCCCACTGGTCGACGTGATCACCGCGCTGATGGTCAAGGACCCGGCCGGTCGGATGCCGTTGGCCGAGGTCCGGCGGCGGCTCCGGCCGATGCTCACCGACCCGGACGACCCGCTGTTCCCAGGCTCGCCAGACGCGTTCACCCCGCCACCGTCGGTTGACCAAGGCTCCCCCTCGATCGGCGCCCCGGCCGTGCGCGACGAGCCGAGCGGGCCGACCAGCGGTCCTATCGGCGCGGGTGGGTCAGCCGGGGACGGGTGGAGCTCAGACGGACGTCGACCTGCGCCGTGGGTCAGCGGCGACGCGCGCGGTACCGGATCGGGCCGACCCGGCCCACACCGCACGTTCGGCCCCCGACCGCCACAATCCGGGACGACACAGTCCGGTCCGTCCGCGCCGCTGGCGGCAGACCCCGGACCGCTCCCCGGAGGCGCCCGCCGGGCCCCGTCCCCGTCGAATGCGTCGCGCCCGGTGCCGCAGGTCGGAGCCGGCTCCGGCCCGCGCGGTGGGTACTCCCC
>JALYVZ010000240.1 GCA_030852965.1 Actinomycetota bacterium
GACCTGGCGAGCGCGCGCTGGGTCACCGAGGCCGCCGACTGGGACCCTCGGGTGGTGGCGGCTGTCGCGCTGCATCCGACCCGCGCCGGTGCGCTCGACGACCCCGCCCGCGCCGAGATCGCCACCCTGGCCGCCGGAGCACGGGTGGTGGCGGTGGGAGAGACCGGGCTGGACTACTACTGGCCAGGTCGGATGGAGGGTTGCGCGACGCCCGACGAACAGCGCGAGGCCTTCGCCTGGCACATCGACCTGGCCAAGCGGCTCGGTAAGCCGTTGATGATCCACGATCGGGACGCCCACAATGACGTCCTGGCCGTGCTCGCCGCCGAGGGCGCGCCGGAGACGGTGATCTTCCACTGCTTCTCCGGGAACGCGGCGCTGGCCAGGGCTTGTGCGGAGGCTGGCTATCACATGTCGTTCGCCGGCCCGGTCACTTTTCGTAACGCGCGGGAGCTGCGGGAGGCGGCCGCGCTGGCCCCGGACGAGCTGTTGCTGGTGGAGACCGACGCCCCGTACCTGACCCCGCACCCGCACCGCGGCCGGGCCAACGAGCCGTACTGCCTGCCCTGGACGCTGCGCGGGCTCGCCGAGGTCCGAGGTGTGGCAGAGGAGCCGCTGGCCGACACCGTCCGGGAGAACGCTGAGCGGGTCTTTCGACTAGCCGAGTTGCCCTAGTCGACTACCGTGAGCGTACTCACGGTAGTCGAACAGTTCGTCTCAGTAACAAGCCCGTTCGTCGCAACCACCTGTCGTGACCTTGGGCCGATCGAGCGGACCCCGTTATCGTTCCGTGATCGCCGGGGTGGAGAGCCCCCACACCATGCGGATCGGCACACCATGCGGATCGGCACAGTACGGCCCGAGTCGACCGCGCCGGTCCGATGGCCTCCTCTGCCCGGTCCGACGACGACTGGACCAATTTCGTGGCTCGTGCCAAGCACCGACGCCGCTCCATCGCGGCCGCCCTGGCGACCGCGATGCTGTGCACCGTGTTGGTCGGCGGTCTGCTGGCCGTCGGGCTGCGCAAGACGATCACGATCACGGTGGACGGGCGGGACCGGACCGTGGTGACGTTCGCCCGCGATGTCGAGGGTGCGGTGCTGGCTGCCGGGCTGTCGGTGACCGCCAGAGACCGGTTGGAGCCCGACGGCGCGATCCCGATCGCCGACGGCGACCACATCGTGCTCAACAGGGCTCGCCAGGTGACCTTGGTCGATGGTGGCGTCACCAGGAAGGTGTGGACCACCGCAAGCTCGGTGCGGGAGGCGCTGCGGAGCCTGGGTGTGCAGGCGAACACCCCGACACCGAACACCCCGACACCGAACACCCCGACACCGAACACCGAGATACCGCTCACCGGGATGTCCCTGGCGGTGTCGCTGTCCCGCACGGTCACCCTGGTCGACGGGGCCAGACCGGCCCGCAAGCTGGTCACCAAGGCCGACAGTGTGCGGGAGATGCTGGACGAGCTGCGGGTACCGCTGGGCTCGGAGGACATGACCGTGCCCGACCCGGACAGTCCTTTGGCGGACGGCGACCGGGTGCAGGTGGTGCGCAGCGGCGGCGGCGAGGTCACCATCACCCGGGCCGTCCCGCCGCCGGTGCAGACCGTCCCGGACCCCAAGCTGGCCAAGGGCGAGCAGGTCGTCCAGGATCCCGGTCAGCCGGGCGAGCTGAACGCCGTCTACCAGGTGCGGGTGCGCAACGGCAAAGAGATCAGCCGAGAGAAGATTCGCGGTTGGCTGACCAGGTTGGCCAAGCCCCGTATCGTTCGGCTGGGCACCAACCCCAAGGTCACGGTGGCCGCGCTGGCCCTGCGTGCGGTGTGGGATCGTCTGGCCAAGTGTGAGGCTGGCGGCGACTGGGCGGCCAACACCGGAAACGGTTACTACGGCGGTATCCAGTTCGACGCCCAGACCTGGCGGGCCAACGGTGGCGGTCAGTACGCGCCCTACCCCCACCAGGCCACTCGGGAGGAGCAGATCGCGGTTGCCCAGAAGGTCCGAGACTCCCGGGGCGGGTATGGGGCGTGGCCGGCGTGCTCACGCAAGCTCGGCCTGCCCGACGGCGGTGCCTGAGGGGCGGGAACCGCCCGATGTCGCACTGCTCGGTCCCGCCGAGGTGCGCCAGCTCGCCGAGCGGCTGCAGCTGCGTCCGACCAAGCGGCTCGGGCAGAACTTCGTGCACGACGCCAACACCGTGCGCCGGATCACTCGGCTGGCGCAGCTGACCCCGGACGACGTGGTGCTGGAAATCGGCCCCGGGCTGGGTTCGCTGACCCTGGCGTTGTTGGCCGACCCGTCCGGGGCCCGGGTGTTCGCGGTGGAGATCGACCCCAGGCTGGCCGCCGTTCTCCCGGACACGGTGGCGGCCCGCTCGGCCAACGCGGCAGCGAGGCTGACCGTACTGATCCGGGACGCCATGACCCTGCAACACACCGACTTCCCCGCGGCGCCGACCAAGATGGTGGCCAACTTGCCCTACAACGTCGGGGTACCGGTGTTGTTGGCGGTACTGGCCGGGCTACCAACCATCAACCGGGGGCTGGTGATGGTGCAGGCCGAGGTGGTCGACCGGTTGGCCGCCCCGCCGGGCAGCCGCACCTACGGCGCGCCGAGTGTGAAGTTGGCCTGGTACGCCTCTGCGCGGCGGGCCGGGCCGGTACCTCGGGCGGTGTTCTGGCCGGTGCCTGGGGTGGACTCGGCGTTGCTGGCGTTCACCCGCCGCGAGCCCCCGGCCGAGGACCGGGAGAAGGTGTTCACGCTGGTGGACGCGGCATTCGCGCAGCGCCGCAAGTCGCTGCGCTCGGCGTTGGCCGGCTGGGCGGGTTCGGCGGCGGCCGCAGAGGAAGCGCTGCGCGGCGCCGGCGTCGATCCGATGACCCGGGCCGAGCAGCTGTCGGTGACGGACTTCGCCCGGATCGCCGGCCGCCGTCCCGACCACCACAACTAGGCTGATCGCGTGCTCGCCGTCGTCCCGCCACCGGTCACCGTCCGGGTCCCGGCCAAGGTGAACCTGCACCTGGCCGTCGGTGATCCGCGCCCGGACGGGTTCCACGACCTGGTCACCGTGTTCCATGCGGTGAGCTTGTACGACGAGGTGACCGTGGCCGCCACCGACTTCCCAGGGGTCGAGGTGCTCGGTGAGGGCGCGCCCGGGGCGGCGGTCGAGGTGCCGGCGGACGAGAGCAACCTGGCGTGGCGGGCGGTGCTCGCGCTGGCCCGTCGCGTCGGCCGGGAGCCGTCGGTGCGGGTGGTGCTGCGCAAGGCCATCCCGGTGGCCGGCGGGATGGCCGGGGGCAGTGCCGACGCGGCGGCCACCCTGGTCGGGCTGTCCGCGCTGTGGAAGCTGGACCTGCCGCGCGACCAGCTGGCTCTGCTGGCCGCAGCGCTGGGTAGCGACGTCACCTTCGCGCTGCACGGCGGCACCGCGCTTGGTACCGGTCGCGGTGAGCAGCTGGTTCCGGTGCTGACCCGGCACACGGTGCACTGGGTGTTCGCGTTGCACCACCGGGGGCTGTCCACCCCGACCGTGTTCGGCGAGCTGGACCGGCTGCGGGCGGCGTCTGGATCCCCGTCGGTGCCCCCTCGGGCGGGTTCGGTGGAGCCGGTGATGGAGGCGTTGGCCGGCGGCAACCCACACCAGCTCGCGTTGCTGCTGGGCAACGACCTGCAGGCCGCCGCGGTGAGCCTGGAACCGACGCTGCGCCACACCCTGCGGGCCGGGGTCGAGGCGGGCGCGCTGGCCGGCATCGTCTCCGGGTCCGGGCCGACGTCGGCGTTCCTGTGCGTCGACGAGGCGGCGGCGATCCGGGTGGCCGCCGAGCTGGCCGGTGCCGGGGTGTGTCGGGGCGTCCGGGTGGCGCACGGACCCGTGCCCGGCGCACGGATGGTGGAAGCCCCGGAGCCGGCCCCGTCCGGAGCCCCCCGCCCGCCGCCCGCGCCAGGCTGGGCGTGAGGCATGGCCGCGCTGAGCTCGACGAACCTGATCAACCTCGAAACGGTCACCGCGACCGTGCCCGGTGACGCCTCCCGGGTGCTGCTGGACGCGGTGTCGCTCGGGGTGGCGGCCGGTGAGCGCATCGGTGTGGTGGGCCTCAACGGTGGTGGCAAGACCACGCTGCTCGAGGTGCTCACCGGTGCGCGCGCACCCGACTCTGGGCGGGTCAGCGCGGTTCGTGGGCTGCGGGTCGCCGTGGTCACCCAGCGCACCGAGCTGTCGCCGGGCGCCCGGGTGCGTGACGTGGTGCTCGGCGCCCTGGGCGTGAGCATCGACACCGACGAGCACGAGTGGGCCTCCGACGCCCGAGTGCGGAACGTCTTGTCGGGGCTGGGCCTGATCAACAACGGTCTGGTCAACAACGGTCTGACCAGCAACGGTCTGACCAACAACGGCAGCACCGATCTCGACCGCATAGTGGACGGCATGTCCGGTGGTGAGCGGCGCCGGGTGGCGCTGGCCGCCGCGCTGGTCGCCGACCTGGACCTGGTGGTGCTGGACGAGCCGACCAACCACCTTGACGTCGAGGGCATCGCCTGGCTGGCCACGCACCTGACAGCACGTGGCTGCGCGGTGGTGGTGGTGACCCACGACCGGTGGTTCCTGGACACTGTGTGCACCCGCACCTGGGAGGTGGCGGGAGGTCGCGTCGAGTCCTACCTGGGTGGCTACGCGGACTGGGTGTACGCCCGCGCCGAGCGCACCCGGCAGGCCGACGCGGCCGAGGAACGGCGGCAGAACCTGGCCCGCAAGGAGCTGGCCTGGTTACGCCGAGGTGCCCCGGCACGCACGTCCAAGCCCCGGTTCCGGATCGAGGCCGCCGAAGCGCTGATCGCGGAAGTGCCGGCGCCCCGGGACAACCCGGAGCTGCTGGCGTTCGCCACCCAGCGGCTCGGGAAGACCGTGCTCGAACTGGAGGACGCCGAGCTGCGGGTGCCTGGTCGGGAGCTGCTGGACCGGGTGACCTGGCGGCTCGGGCCGGGGGACCGGATCGGGCTGGTCGGGGTGAACGGCTCGGGCAAGACCTCACTGCTGCGCGTGCTCAGCGGCGAGCGGGCACTGGACGGCGGGAGGCTGGTCACCGGCAAGACGGTGCGGCTGGCGCACCTGAGCCAGGAGCTGGGTGGGCCGACGCTCGGCCATGGCGAGCAGGCCTCGGGGCTGATGCTCGGCCCTGGCGAGCAGGCCTCGGCGATCCCCGAGCACCTCCGGGTGCTGGAGGCCGTGGAGCAGGTGGCGCGGTTCGTCCGGGTCGGAAAGCACGAGATCTCGGCATCCTCGATGCTGGAACGGCTGGGTTTCCCGGCGGCCCGGCAGTGGACCCCGGTGGCCGAGCTGTCCGGTGGCGAGCGGCGGCGGCTGCAGCTGACCCGGCTGCTGATGGACGAACCGAACGTGCTTCTGCTCGACGAACCCACCAACGACCTGGACATCGACACCCTGCAGCGGCTGGAGGATCTGCTGGACGACTGGCCGGGAACCCTGGTGGTGGTCAGCCACGACCGTTACCTCATCGAACGGGCCTGCGACACCGTGATGGCGCTGTTCGGCGACGCCCAGCTGACCCACGTACCCGGCGGCATCCAGGAGTACCTCGCCCGCCGAGTCACCCCCCTCCCCACCCGGAGCGAACGGCACTCTCGCACGCTAGATGTGGGCGAAAGTGCCGTTCGCTCCGCGAGGGAGGCTTCGAGCGGGGCCGCTGAGCAGCGGGAGGCGCGGAAGGAGGTCCGCAGGGTGGAGCGGCGGCTGGAGGTGCTCGCCAGCAGGGAGACCGAGCTGCACGCCGCGCTCGCGGCGGCCGCTACCGACGGACCCCGGCTGCTGGCGTTGGACGCTGAGCTGCGGGAGCTGCTGGGCGAGCGGGTCCGGCTGGAGGAGCAGTGGTTGGGTGCCGCCGAGACTGCCGAGGGCTGAGCCCGGCCGGCCGGATATCTTCCTCGGCACCGACCAGTCGACGAGGCCGCATCCGTCGTATGGGTGAAGACCGGCCGGACCCTGATGCCGGTCCAGCCGAAAGGACGCTCCGATGACCCCAGCCGACAGGTCCCCCGCTAACAAGTCCAGCACCGACAAGTCCAGCACCGACAAGTCCAGCACCGACACGACAGCCGCCGGCTTGCCCAGCCGTGCCGCCATCCGCGCCGGCTGGGTGCTCACCGCGCTGGTCACGTTGTTCCTGTTGTTCGACTCGGTGACCAAGCTGATCAAGATCTCGATGGTGGTGGAGGGCACCGTCAAGCTGGGCTTCCCGGAGAGCACGATCCGGGCCATGGGTGTGTTGCTGCTGGTCGGTGTGCTGCTGTACCTGGTGCCCAGGACATCGGTGTTCGGCGCGGTGTTCGTCACCGCCTACCTGGGTGGTGCGGTGTGCGCGAACGTCCGGGTGGCGGCGCCGCTGTTCGGCTATGTGCTCTTCCCGGTGTATGTGGCCGTGCTGCTCTGGCTCGGGCTGTACCTGCGCAGCGCCGCGCTTCGGCGGCTCGTCCGCACCGGCTACTGAGGTCGAGGGCCGAACGTCCGAGACCGAAGCGT
>JALYVZ010000241.1 GCA_030852965.1 Actinomycetota bacterium
GGAGTCAAGATGTCGACGTCACCGAAGCGAACACCGGGATCGGCGGCCAACACCATCAGCACCCGAAGAACATGCCCAGCCATCCGCTCAACCGTCGCGGCGTCGAACAACCGCGGGTCATAACCCAAGTCGAACCTGAGCTGCCCGTCCAGATAAGCGCGCAAGCTCAGCGGGAAGTTCGTGGTGTCCCGGCCCACAACCTCACGGATCCGCAGACCCGGCTCACCCTCCGGTGGCTCCTCGAACGGGTAGTTCTCGAACACCGCCACGCTGTCGAACAGGTTCACCCCAGCGGGCAGGTCGCTCCACGCCTGCAACCGCGAAAGCGACACAAAGTCGAACCGCCGCGACTCCGACTGCTGAGCTTGTAACTCACGCAACCACGACAGCACGTCCTGCCTATCATCGACCTGCGCCCGAGTCGGCACGGTGTTGATGAACATGCCGACCATCGACTCCACACCCACCAGCTCAGCCGGCCGCCCAGAAACGACGGTCCCGAAAACAACATCACACTCACCGCTGTAGCGCGACAACAACAACGCCCAAACACCCTGTACTACCGTGTTCAACGTCAAACCAGCGCGCTTGGCGACCGACTGCAACCGCGCCGACTCCTCAACCGGCAACTCAACCCGCACCGACTCAGCCGACTCAGCGCGGTGCGCCTCAAAAGGCTGCCGATCAAAAGGCAGACCGGTCGGCGCGGAGAAACCCGACAACAGCCCCCGCCAATGCCGCTCGGCCTGAGAGTCGTCGTGCTCCCCCAACCACTGCAGGTAATCCCGGAACGGACGCCGAGTCGCCAACTCAAGCGCCCGATCATGCACGATCGCCGCGTACTGCTCACGCACCTCGGTGAACACCTGCGCCAGGCTCCAACCGTCCAACATCACATGGTGCGAAGTCCACACCAACACAACCTCATCATCAGACAACGTGGCGATCACCAACCGCAACAACGGCGCCACAGTCAAGTCCATCCCCGCGGCACGGTTCTCGGCCACCACGGCCGCCAACTCCCGATCCCGCTGGGCATCAGACAGACCACGCCAGTCGAAATAACTCACCGGAACAGCAACTCGGTGGTACACCACCGCCAGCGGCTCATCCACCCCATCCCACACCACCGCACTACGCAACGCAGCCGTACGATCAGCCACCCGCTGACAAGCCACCCCCAACGCCCCAGCATCAGACACACCCGACAACCAAATCTGGATCTCATCAAGATAGGCAGCGGAATCGGTATCGACCAGATGATGGAACACCATCCCAGCCTGCAACGACGTCAGCGGGTAAACATCCTCCACCGACCGCCCATCACCCACCACACGATCCACACCAACCTGATCCAAACCCGCCAACGGGAAATCCGACGGCGTGTAGCCACCGGCCTCCGGCCGGGAGCAGTGCGCGACGATCTCACACAGCGCCTCGATCATGTCCGACGCCAGCTGCGCGATAGTGGCCTCGTCGTGCACATTCTCCGAGTACGTCCAGCCCAACTCCAGCTCGCCGTTGGCGACCACGCCGGTGACATCCAGCAAATAGGTTCGGATGTTCTCGGGCGCATGATTCGGCGCGAGCCCGTCGAGCCAGCCGCGGTAGAGCCCGTCGGATTCCGGCGCGAGGTCCCACTGGCCGTGGTAGTTCAGACAGATCTGCGGCTGGGCGTCGTCGCGCAACGTTCCCGCCGCGGAGTTCTCCGGGCTCAGGTAGCGCAGTGCCCCGTAGCTGAGCCCCCGGTGCGGTATGGCCCGTAGCTGCTCTTTGACCGACTTGAGGACCTCGTCCCAGCCCGCCGAGGCAACGGCCAACGCCACCGGGAACTGGGACGTGAACCAGCCGACGGTGCGCGACAGGTCCACCCCGTCGAGGATCTCCTCGCGGCCGTGCCCCTCCAGCGCGATGAGCACCCGGTCCCGACCGGTCCAGGCCGACAGCACCCGACCCAGGGCGCTCAACAACACGTCGTTGATCTGCGTCCGGTACACCCCCGGCACCCGGTGCAGCAACGCATCGGTGTCGTCCCGACTCAGCCGGACCGACACGGTGCGGCTGGAACCGGCCGTGTTGGCGCCTGCCCGGGTGACCGGCAAGTCGGGCAATGTCTCGTGCGGAACAGTGTCATGTGTAACCGTGGACCAGTAGGCGAGGTCGTCGTCGAGCCCGCCGGCCCGGACGTGCTCGCTCAACCGGTGCGCCCACTGGGTGAACGGGGTGCCGGTTGGCTCCAACTCCACCCCACGCCCCGCGCGAGCCTGGCGGTAAGCGTCTTCCAGATCACCGAGCAGGATCCGCCACGACACCCCGTCGACGACGAGGTGGTGCACGGCGATGAACAGTTGTGGCCGCCGTCCGGGTCCGAAGTCGAACAGCACGGCGCGCAGCAGCGGACCGTCGGCGAGGTCCAGACCGGACTGGGCGCAGGCCGCTGCCTCCGCCATGGCCGCGTGCCTGCCTTCGTTGTTGAGATCCGAACCCAGATCCGACAGGTCACACCGGCCGAGCACCTCGGCCGCCTCGGTGGGTGCGATGTCCTGGCACCACCGGCCATCAACGGTAAAGAAACGCATGCGCAATGCCGGGTGGTGCGCCACCACGGCATTCACTGCCACGGACAGCGCGTCGAAGTCGAGGTCCTCGGCCAACTCGACGGCAATGGACTGGTTGAAGTGTGGCAGCGCGCCATGAGTCGTGAAGAACCAGTGCTGGATCGGCGTCAGCGGTGCCGGGCCGAGGATCACGTCGCGGTCCGCTAGCTCCGGTACCGGCTCCGCCGTGACGGCCGCCGCGAGCTCGGCGATCGTCTGGTGCAGGAAGATGTCCTTGGACGTCACCCGTACGCCGGCCTGGCGGGCGCGGGAGACGAGCTGGATGCTCAGGATGGAGTCCCCGCCGAGCTCGAAGAAGTTGTCCTCGACACCGACCAGCTCCACACCTAGCACCTGAGCCCAGACGAGAGCCAGTTCGCGCTCGATCGCGGTGCTCGGGGCCCGGTACACCGAGCCGAGCTCCGGTTGGGCATCGGGGGCGGGAAGCGCCCGCCGATCCAGCTTTCCGTTGGCAGTCAAGGGCAACGCGTCGAGCACGACGAACGCCGAGGGCACCATGTAGTCCGGCAAGGTCCGCTTTAGCCAGGACCGCAGGTCGGTCGATGTGGGTACGGTCGCACCGACCGGCACGAGGTAGGCCACCAGCCGCTGGTGGCCGTCCTCGTTCGCCCGGGCGACCACGACAACCTCGGCGATGTCGGTGTGGCGTAATAGAGCGGTCTCGATCTCGCCCAGCTCGATGCGGAAGCCCCGGATCTTCACCTGGTGGTCCGACCGGCCCAGATATTCCAGCTCGCCACCGGGGTTCCACCGCACGACATCCCCGGTGCGATACATCCGGGCACCCGGCGAGCCGAACGGATTCGCCACGAACCGCTGCGCGGTCAATCCCGGACGCTGCAGATACCCCCGCGCCAACCCCATCCCGGCGACGTACAGCTCCCCGGCCACACCGACCGGCACCGGCTGCAACGCCGCGTCCAGCACATACACCTGCGTGTTCCAGATCGGCCCGCCGATGCGCGGAACCCGACCCGGAGTCAACGGATCGCTCCAGGTCGCCACCACCGTCGACTCGGTCGGCCCGTACGAATTGATCATCCGTCGGCCCGGGGCCCACCGCGCCACCAGCTCAGCCGGGCAGGCCTCTCCGCCCACGATCAGCGTCTGAAACAGCGCCAGCCCCGCCGCTGCCTCCACCGGCACGGTGGCCAACGCGGCCGGCGGGATCAACGCATGGGTCACCCGCTGCTGCGCCAACACCCGCGCCAGCGCCTCGCCGAGCAACGGACCTGGCGGTGGCACCACCAACGCCGCCCCGACCGGCAGCGACATGCACAACTCCAGCACCGAGGCGTCGAAGCTCGGCGAGGAGAACTGCAACACCCGATCCCCCGGGACCACCTCATACCGCTGGACCTCCGCGGCGGAGAAACTGGCCAACCCGGCGTGGGTCACCACCACACCCTTAGGACGCCCGGTGGACCCCGAGGTGTAGATCACATAGGCCGGATGGGCCAGCAACAGCGGCGCCGAACGATCCGCGTCGGTCAGATCACTATCGCCCATCGCAGCCAGCGCCGACAGCACCGCGGGATCGTCGAGGACCAGCACCGGGATCTCCCCCAACCCGGCCACATCACCCCGGGTCAGCACCGCCACCGGCGACGCGTCGGCCACCATGAACCCGATCCGCTCAGCCGGATAGGCCGGATCCAGCGGCACGAAGGCCGCCCCGGCCTTCACCACGGCCAGTTGCGCCACCACGATGTCCACCGACCGCGGCAGCGCCAAGCCGACCACCCGCTCCGGACCGGCACCGCGCGCCACCAGCAACCGCGCCAATCGATTCGCCCGCGCATTCAACTCCGCGAAGCTGACGACCCCACCCTCGACATTGACATCGTCGAAAGGCCCGCTTTCGAACAGCGCCGCCGGCGCGTTCGGGCTCCGCACGACCTGCGCCTCGAACATCTCCGCCAACGTGGCGGGCGGCACGTCCCGGTCGGTGTCATTCCACTCCATCAGCAGCCGATCACGTTCGACCGCCGACAACAACGGCAGAGCCGACACGAGTCCCGCCGGCTCGGCCGCCACGCCTGCCAACAACACCAACAGATTGCCGGCCAACCGCTCAATGGTCTCCCGGTCGAACAGATCCGTGTTGTAGGTCACCGCCCCACGCAGACAGCTATCGGATTCCTGGAATTCCACGGTGATATCGAAGCTGGTGCTCACCACCGGCAGCTCGAAGGCTTCGACCTCCAGGCCGGGCAGGTCTTGAGCCTGGTTCGGTGTGTTCTGCAGCACGATCATGGGTTGGAACAGGGGCGTGCGGCTGGTGTCCCGGACCGGCTGAAGGTGATCCACCACCCGTTCGAACGGCACATCCTGATGGGCGAAGGCATCCAGCACGGTCTCTCGCACGGTGTCGAGGAACTGCGTGACGGTCAGCGTGGCGTCCACCCGGGAGCGCAGCACCACCGTGTTGACGAAGAACCCGATCAACCCCTCCAGCTCGGCCCGCTCCCGACCCGAGACAACCGTGCCGACGGCGATGTCGTCCTGACCCGACCAGCGAGAGAACAGCAGCTGGCAGGCGGCTACGAGGGTCATGAACAGCGTGCCGTCCCGCTGCTGGCCCAGCTCCTTGAGCCGGGCGGTCACCTCGGCCGGCACCACGAACTCGTGCATGGCCCCGGTCGAGGTGCGCACCGCCGGTCGCGGCCGATCGGTCGGTAGTTCCAACGGCGGCACGCCGTCGAGCTGACGGTGCCAGTAGGCCAGTCCTTCGTCGAGAGTCGGGCCGGACAATGCCGCTCGTTGCCAGGCGGAGAAATCCGCGTACTGCGTCGGCAGTGGTGCCAGATCGGCTACTTCATGACGCGAGGCCGCCCGATAGAGCGCGCTCAGCTCTTCGACGAGCACGCCCATCGACCAGCCGTCGGTGATGATGTGGTGGAGCACCAAGCTCAACGCGTGGTCCCTGGCGCCCATCCGCACCAGCCGCACCCGCATCAGCGGCCCCCGGCTCAGGTCGAACGGCTCGCTGCTCTCCGCCGCCAGGACCCGCTCCAGCTCAGCGGCACGCTCGGGCGGTGTCAGGTCGGGATGGGCCAGATCCGACAGGTCCAGCACTGGCAACGACACCTCGCCCGGCGAGTGGATCACCTGCACCCCCCGTCCGTCCACCTGCTCGAACGTGGTGCGCAACGACTCATGCCGAGCGATCAGTCCGGTGAACGCGGTCCCCAGCGCGTCGACGTCCAGTTCCCCACGCAATCGCAGCCCGCCCCGCGTGGCGTGCTCGGCGCTGTCCGGCTCGAACTCGTGCAGGAACCACAACCGCTGCTGAGCGAACGACAACGGCAACTCATCAGCTCGATCAGCGACCGGGATGGCTGGTAGATCAGTGGGGGAACTGGTCGGTATCGCGGCGGCGAGCTCGGCGATGGTGGAATGGGTGAACATGGCGCGGGGAGACAGGTCCACCCCGAAAGCCGCGCGCAGTCGCGAGGCCACCCGGATGCTCAGGATCGAGTCCCCACCGAGCTCGAAGAAATTGTCGGCGATTCCGACCCGTTCCACGCCGAGGACCTGTGCCCAGATCCGCGCCAGGGTCTGCTCGGCGTCGTTCCGTGGGGCCACGTAGCCAGCGGTTGCTCCCCACTCCGGAGAGGGCAAAGCCCGCCGGTCCAGCTTGCCATTCGCATTCAGCGGCAGCTCGTCCAAGATCACAAACGCTGACGGCACCATGTAGTCGGGCAACACCGCCGCGGCGTGACTACGCAGCTGCGTCAGGTCCACCATCGGGCCCGGCACCACGTAGGCCACCAGCCGCTTGGCACCAGGTCCCGCCCCGGCCCCAGCGCCACCGGTGACCGCGGCTTCTGCGGCGAT
>JALYVZ010000242.1 GCA_030852965.1 Actinomycetota bacterium
GGTGGAACCCGACGAGGATGCCCGCCGCGCCGAGCTCACCCGCTGGGCCGACGACGACACCGCCGAGAACTCAGACGGCCGCGGCGCCGAGCCCGACGACGAGTTCGCCCGGGGGCGGTGAGCTGGCCGGGTCAGGTGCTTGGCCGGCGGTCGGTCACGGCGCTCACGGCCGCGCCCGGCCAAGGCAATCGCCTGATCGGCCCGCCTACGGCGGGGCTCTGATGCTGGCCCCGGCTTAGCAGCGGCCGCCCCTACGTATCAAGCGCCTCCACGCCCATCCGCCCAGGTGAATCGCCAACAACACGCGATCCACCCGCCCGGACGACCCCTCCCCCCGCTTGACACGCAGCGACTACGGCCACCGCTGAACCGCCCACAGCGGCAGGGCAAGCCAGCCGCCCGCCAATCGGAGCCAGCACTACCCCACCCCCACACCAAGGAGGCCCGCACGTCATGACCACCACCCACCGTCGCAGCGTCGAGGACTTGAACAGCACGATCCGTATCGCGGTGGGTGCGGCACTCACCGCGGTGATGAACTCCCGCGCGCCGGGCTGCCCGACCCTGTACTGGAGCTTCACCGACGACCGTGCCGGGTTGCCGGGCGGGCTTGAGGGCATGGCCGGCCCGGAATACCCCGACGACGAAGCCGGCGCGGCGATCGGATGGTGGGCGCAGACGTTCGGGCTGGTCGAGCACCCGCCGGCCGCCGAGCTGGCCGGCACGACCGAATATAGCGGTGAGATCGGCGGGTTGTCGGTGCGGCTGTGGGCGGTCACCAACCGCACGCGGTGGGACCAGGCCACCACCACCTACCTCTACGCCACCGCTCACCTGCGGGTCGGGCGATGAACCCGCCATCGGATCGGTGGTGGCGCGACGACGCCGCCTGCCAGCAGGTCTACGCGGACCTGTTTTCCCCCGAGGTGGGCCAGAACCCGAACGCCGCCAAACGGGTGTGCGCGGTCTGCCCGGTGCGAGTCGCATGTCTGACCGATGCCCTGGACCGCCACGACACCACCTACGGGGTCCTCGGCGGCACCACCCCACGCGAACGGCGCGAACTGCTCCGCCAACAGCCCGCCGACGCCGAGCCGGCCGTCCAGGTGCAGAGCGCGGCGTGACGACCGCCGCGGGCCTGGCGGCCTGGACAGACCAGCTCGCGTGCCTGCTTGACCTACCCCGGTGTGACGCGTACATGTCAACAGTGGTTACTGCATCAGGGGGGCCAGCAACCGCGCCCACGACGGAGCCGACCCGTCGACCTCACGGGTGACCCACCGCATCTGATAACCCGCACCCTCCAACGACGCAGGCGCGGACGACCTCGGTGTCGGGCCAACCCCGATCCTCCCGCCACACCTCCAGCAGCCGCGCCACCGGGTCGAGCAGCAGCTGGTCGCGGACGTGCTGCACCGGCCCCCACTCGGGCCGGACCGTGGGCAGACCGGCGTCGTTGTCCGGGCCGAGGTGCAGGCGCATCGGATGCCAGCGCACCGTGTGCCCGTGCTGGTCGGCGTCCACGACCACAACACCGGTCAGGAACCCGTCATCGTCGGGCAGCTCCAACGCGGTGCACAAATCCGAGTGTTCCCACGTCAGCACCAGCCGAGACACACCCAACGCGGCCGGGAGCACCCCCAACCCGGCGACCGCGACCTCGGCGTCGGCGCCCCGGTAGAACGCCCGACACGCCAGGTACCCGACGTACGGCGGATCAACCTCGCCGGAGAGCATGTGCACCGTGGGCGGAGCGACGAACCCGGTCTCACGCAGCATCGTGTCCGCCGTGGCGACCGCGACCCCGGCGAGCTGGTCCACCCACCCATCCAACACTGTAACCTCAACCATGCATCGAGTGTCCGCCCGAACACCGACAACATCGTGACAGCGGCACCCACCAACCCGGCTCGTGTCGCGTCTGAGCGGCGGGGAGACTGATGGTTGAGCACCCGGCGCGGATCTACCTGGATGTGCCCTACGCCGACAAAGGACACCGCCAAAGCCGCCGGCGTCCGCTGGGACCCAGCCGTGAAACGCTGGTGCGACCCCCACCCGGCGGTGGCCGGCCATCCTCGGGCGGAGTTGGCGCGGTGGGCCGCCCGACCCGAGGTGCCCGACCTGCTCCCAGGCGAAGACCGCGCATTCGGGGCCGGGGCTGTTCGTCGACATGGTGCCCGAATCGTGTTGGTTCACCAACGTACGTAGCGCCGTCGCCACCAGCGACTGGGAACGCCTGCGCCGCATGATCACCCGCCGCGCCGGTCACGCCTGCGAGATCTGCGGTCGAGGCGAAGACCGGACCGTCCGGCGTTGGCTCGAAGCACACGAACGCTGGACCTACGACGAGACCGCCGGCGTGCAGGCGTTGCGCCGGCTTCTCGGTCTGTGTTCGGACTGCCACTTGAGTACCCACCTCGGCTACGCCAACGTCACCGGCCAAGCCGCCCACGCCCTCACCCACCTCGCCACCATCACCGGCATGACCGGCATGACCGAAGCCAGCTGGCACGTCCAGGCCGCCGGCGACCTCTGGACCGCCCGATCACGGCGGAACTGGACACTCGACCTCACCATGCTCACCGCCGCCGGCGTCACCCTCACCCGACCCGAAACCCCCACCGGCCGGCGAGCCGTAGCCCGACAGGCGCTCGACGAGGCACACCGGGGCTGACCAGCTCGCCGAGCACCAACGCGGACCCAGTGGCGGCGGCGGCGGCGCGACGAGCAGGGCATGAACCCGAGCCGTTAACGATGGCCGTTATAAAATCACGGGCAGAGTTACGAGATCACAACCCGGGAACTGGGTTCTCCCTCACGGCGCAGGCTCCGCTCTACACGGGGGCCAGCCGGTATACGGGAGAAACCTGCCGTTCTCGGGGGTAGTTGCTGGTTGATGGCGTCGGTACCTCCGCAGCGATGGACCCTGGGTGCTGGCTAGTGGCCTGTCTTTGATATGGCTTGTGGATAAGTTGATCCGTATGGGCAGAAGACGTGCCGCCGCTCGAGGCGGCGGGGAGGCCCGCGATGAGCGATCAGCCGGTCCGGTTCCCCCGGGTCCCCGGTCACCCACACGGCACGAGCCGCGCGGACGAACGGCCCCGGACGATTCCAGGGCTCACCGTGCCTCCTGGGGCGCCGAAGCCGCGTGCGCCGTCGGTGCGGTGATCGCGGTCGGCGCGTCGAGGACGTTGTACTCATGGACGGTGACGTCCTTCAGCGCCGGGTTGGCGAACATGCCTCGGAACAGGTCGGTCTCGCGCGAACGGTCGGCGTCGTGCTGCGAGGCGAACAGATACACCCCGCCGACCGTGCCGGAGGCGGTGTCGCTCAGCCACCACTTGCCGAGTAAGCCCGGCCACCCGGCGAACCCGGGGGCGATGTGCACGGCGTGCGCGTTGTAGGCCTCGGCCGGGATGTTCAGGCCGAAGGTGACGATGCGGATGCGCATGACGGTTCCTTCCTCATCGGTTGGGTGGGACCCCGCCGACGTTAGGGAGCCGGCGCCCTGCCGCTCATCGGCTGAACGCTCCATCCGCGAAATGGAGCGTTCGCCCGATGAGCGCGCACCGGTCCCGTTCCTAACATCGCCGCCATGACAACAACCACCCCGACCACGATCCGCTCCTTGTCCCCGGAGACCCTTCTGAGGTTCCGGGAGCGCGCTGCTCAGCACGATGCCGTCGGCCGCTACGCCGTCGAGGACCTCGCCGACCTACGCGCGGCCGGCTGGTTCACGGCGGCACTGCCTGAAGACCTCGGCGGCCTGGGCCTGAACCTCGCCGAGCTCGGCGGCGAACAGCGCCGGATGGCGCGCTACTCGCCGGCCACGGCCCTGTCGACCTGCATGCACCACTACTGGCTGGGCCTAGCCGCGGACCTGCACCGCATGGGGCTGCCCGGGGCGGACCTGATCACCGGGTACGCCATGAACGGCGACATCCTCGCCTCCGGGCACGCCGAGGTCGGCAACGACATCCCGGTGGCGCTGTCCAGCACGTCCGCGAGCCGCGTCGAGGGCGGCTGGCGGATCACCGGCCGGAAGATGTTCGGCTCTCTCGGGCCGCACTGGAACCGGCTCGGGTTCCACGCCATGGACACCGACGATCTGAGCGCCCCGGTCATCGTGCACGCCTTCGTGCCGCACGACGCTCCCGGCCTGAGCACCGTCCCGAACTGGGACGCCCAGGGGATGCGGGCCACCGAGAGCCACGACACCGTGCTCGAGGACGTATTCGTGCCCGACTCGGATGTGCTCTGCGTCGTTCCGGCGGGACCGCCGAGCCATCCGGCGGTCGCGGTGATGCAGGTCTGGGCGGTGACGCTCATTGCCAACGTGTACGTCGGCATCGCCGAGCGGGCGCTCGAGGTCGCGGTCGCGCAGGCCGCCCGACGCACCTCCCTTGCGATCCCGCGCGGCACCTTCGCCCATCATCCGCTGGTCCAGCACCAGGTCGCGGACATGTACCTGGCTCTGGACGCCGCGCGCTGCTGCGTCGACGCGGTCGCGCGGGACTGGGTCGCCCGCGTCGACCACGGACTGATGTGGGGGCCGAAGGTGCTGGCGGCCAAGTGGCAGGCCACGGTCGCCGCGAACCGGGTCGTGGACCTGGCCTGCGAGGTGGTCGGCGGCTCGTCCTACCGCCGAGGGACGGAGCTGGAGCGGCTGTCACGGGACGTGCGGGCCGCGCGCTTCCATCCAGGTACCGACGCGTTCACCCACGAGACGGTCGGCAAGGCACTGCTCGGCGTGGACGGGGGCGGCCCTCGCTGGTGACACTCAGCCGGCCAGGCCGGCGACCACCGCGACACGGGCCGCCTGGGTGCGGTTGTGCACACCGAGCTTGATGAAGATGTTGCTGAGGTGCCGGTTGGCGGTGCGCTCGCTGATGAACAGCACCGCGGCCAGCTGCGCGTTGGTCATCCCCTCCGCGAGCAGGGCGAGCACCTCCTGCTCCCTGGCGGTCAGGCTGAACAACGGGGGTCGGTCGGCGGCCGGGACGCCGCCCGATCCCGTGTCCCGGTCGGCCCGTGCACCGAGGCGGAGCGGTTGTGCGCGGACCGGATCGGCGTGCTCGGCCAGGACGTGGCGCCCGATCCACCCATCGACACCGCCGGCGCCGAAATCGAGGCACGCGAGCACGAACCGCCGGTCACCGACGGCGACCTCCGTCAGCAGCTCGAACCCCATCACCCGCAGCACCGGTGCCGCGGCCGGCCAGTCGGTGACGACCGTGTACACGCGGCGGAGGGTCGCCCGCAGCTGCAGGTAGGTGCGCTTGAGATCGATGACCAGGGTCGCCACCTCGGGCGTGGGCCGCTCGCCGTGACGGCGACCCAACGCCCAGCGGAACACCACGGCACCGGTGCCCGGCGGCATCGGGTCGTCCCGCAGGTGGTCGGCGACGGTCTGGACCAGCGGGTCCTCGCGCACCGATCCGGCACGGTCGTCGACGGTCGCGATGACTGAGAACGCCGCGACGCCACCGTCGGCGGCGCGGACCACGGCGAAGGTGTCTCGCCGCGCCCGCCACCACCGTTCGACGAGCCGGGCGGAGTCCTGTCCGGCGAACCGCCCGGCGATGGCCACGATCTCGTCGTGATCCTCGCCGCGGGCCTGCTCGGCCGGGTGCTGCAGCATCCCCGGCGGTGCATACGCGTAGCGGATCAGCGGGTTCTGCACCAGGTGCAGCAGGTCGGCGGTGCTCTCCCAGTCCGGACCGTGGGCCAGGGAATCGAGGATGGCCCGGGCGGCGCGCGTCCTGAGCGTCCGGACCCGGGCCGGGTCGCGCAGGTCCAGGGCCTCGAGGAGGACAGGAGCCGCCAGTCCGGAGAGCTCGACACCGGCGGCGGTGGTCACCGTGAACGGCAATCCGCGCAGGATCCGCCACGCCTGCTCGACGTCCGGATCGTCGACGACCGCGGCGAGCAGCGGCAGAGTCGCCCGGCGCAGGACAGACGCCGCCTCGGCGACGGCCCGCTCCCGTGGCCCGAGGTCGTCGAGCATCACCGCGAACAACTCCTCGACGACCTCCGCCGGCGCACCGGACCCCAGGGGCAGACCGGGCCGGCGGGCCAGGGCCTCGCCGGCGACCACTACGGCGAGCGGATGTCCCCGCGCAAAAGTCCGGATCCGCACCGCGTCCTCGCCCCGGATCCCCTGGACGGTGAGGAGCCGGTCGACGTCCCCGGCGGTCAGCGGCCCGACCACCAGTTCGCCGAG
The DNA here is from genome assembly GCA_030852965.1 of Actinomycetota bacterium. Lineage (GTDB taxonomy): Bacteria > Actinomycetota > Actinomycetes > Mycobacteriales > Pseudonocardiaceae > Pseudonocardia. The sequence continues at coordinate 6,224 of JALYVZ010000242.1, forward strand.
CAGGGTGCGCCAACCAGGCGCCGTGCGCCAGGCCACGTTCGGCCCGCGGCGGCCGACCAACAGCGTGGTGACGGTGCCCGGGAGGGCGCAGATGAGCTCGTTGCGGAACCAGCCGTCAAGCAGGTTGAGCCGCTCGAAGCTGTCGATCACCAGGACGTCAACGCCGGCGGCGGCGATCTGCTCGGTCGCCGCCGTGGCCGACGGCGGCGCGGGTCCGCCCAGTGC
>JALYVZ010000243.1 GCA_030852965.1 Actinomycetota bacterium
GTCCTCGGTCGCGGGCGCGGCAGCGTCCATGCCTGCCTCGACATCGGGGCCCGTCGCTACATCGGGGCCCGTCGCGGCGTCCGCCGGGCGCTTGGCGGCCTTCCGCTCCACTCTGGCCGCGAGCCGCTCAGCCTTCCGCTCCGCTCTGGCCGCGAGCCGCTCGGCCTTCGCGGCCTCCCTGGCGGCGGCTTTCTGATCCTTGGCCGCATGTTCGGCGGCCTTCTTGTCCAGCACGGGCTCGGGAGCGAGAGTCACGTCCGCCGCCGGGATGGTCTCCGGGGCATGCTCGGATGTTTCTTGCTCGGATGTGTCGAGTGGCAGGACCAGGCCCACCGCCGCATTCGGGGGAACCGGCGGGACCGATACCGGGGGCAGACCGGGACTGGTCCGGGTGGCCGGAGCGGCGGCCCTAGCCTGGGACGCGACATCGTCCTCGTCGCGGTACGCCGCGAACTGCTCGGTGTGCGCATCGTCGGACGCAGTCGCGCGGGCCCGGAACTTCGCGGCAGAGGGACCGGCGACACCGAGATCGATGTCGTCGTCGGGCACTCGCGCGATGACACCGGTATCGTGCTCGTCGTCCGATCCAGAGTACTCGCCGAACAACTGCACGGCCACCGCCGGCGGCTCGGCCGCGTCCCTGATGACACCGAACACCTGAGTGGGCGGGTCGTCGTCGGACGCCAACACCGAGCCGAGGGTGGGCTCGGCTCGGCTCGGCTCGTCGTCGTAGTCGGTCCGGTCCGCCACCGACTCGAAGGTGTCGGTGGGGTACTCGTCGTCGCCGCCGCTCGGCCTACCGGTGGCACGCGGCGGGAATGTGCGACGCTGCGGACTCACGTAGCTCCCACCTCAGGCTTGGATGATGCCGGTGCTGGAGGCTTTCCAGCCGGCGTCGGTCTTCTTCAGGGTCAGTTTGACCCGTAGCTGGCGCACCGTCGGCGGCGCCGGCTTGCTGTCCACCATCGCGGACTGGCTGACGTCCATGGCGGTGATCGCGGTCGCGGTGCCGGCGGAGGCGTCCAGCTCGGTGAGCGCGGTCTCCAGCACGTTGGCGGAGCTGAGGCTGGGACTCTGCTTGAGCTGTTCGAGGTACTTGCCCCGGTCTCGCCTGAGCTGGTCGAGAAGGTCGCCGGTAGCGGCCGCCTCCCAGGCGTCGAGACCTTCCTCCGGCCGGTTCGGGTTGACCGTCTGCAGGGTGACCGCGAGCTGCCGGGCGGCTTTGAGCGCGCCGTCACGAGTCTGCAGGGCTTCTTCGGAGGTGCCCTTGGCCTCGCTGTACCAGTCGTAGCCGAACCAACCGGCCGCGCCCAGCCCGCCGACCGCGAGGAGCATGGACACGACAACAACCACCTGCCACCGCGCCGACATGAGGTTCATTCCGGGGTCACCTCCGTAATCTTCCACTTGTCTTCCACCCGCTGGCCCGCGACGATCAGCCGGGCGCTGGTGCCGGCCAGCTGCTGCGAGCCGCCCCAGGTGCCGCGCTGGTCGACCATCATGAGCAGCCTGGCCCGGTCACCGCTCAGCTGGAGCACACCGGCCGCCGGAACCGTGGTGGTCAGTACCGCCTGCTCTTTCGGCGCCAGCTGCTTGACCGGCGCGAACACCTTCTCGAACTGCTCGGCGAACCCCCCGGTGATGACGTCCTTGGCGGCCGCCTCGTTCGCGTCCAGGGTCTTGTAGTCGTAGGAGTACACGGTCTTGACCGCGGCGGTCAGCTGCCCGACCACGGCGGCGGTGCCGGGGGCGTCCACGAATGCCTCGTTCGCCAGCGAGCCGTTGACCCTGGCCGCGTGGTTGCCGATCGCCAGCACGACCGCGCCGGCGACCAGCAGGACGGCGGCCACCCCAAGAGCGATCAGCACCCGGACCCGGACCGCCCGGTCAGGGTCCGCGGCCGGTTCGGTCGACTCTGGCAGCTTGGAGAGCATCTGACGTCCTCACGGGTCTACGGTCGGATGGCGCTGGCGGTGGCGGCCTTCCACCGGGCGTCGGGCACCCGAACGAGGTCGAGCTGGACTCGGACCTGTCTGGTGACCGGCAGGCTCGGGGTGCCGTTGATGTCCTGTGTGGTCTTGACGTCCACCGAGGCGATGGCCCGGGCCTTGCCGCCAGTTGCGTCCAGATCGGCCAGTGCGACGTCGACCACCCGGGCGGTGGAGGTCGTCCGCACTTGGAGCATCTGCGCGGCATACTGCTGCCGGTTCTTGCGGAGCTCATCGAGCAGCGGGCTGGTGGCCGAGTCCTGCCAGGTGTCCAGGCCTTTCTCGACGGTCGCGTAGTCGAGAGTCTGGAGGTTGACCGCGATCTGCCGGCCGGCGACCAGGGCGTCGTCCCGGGTGGCCGCGGTGCTCGCGGCCGAGCCATGAGCGGCGAACCACCACAGTGCACCGAATACCAGCACACCGACCAGGCCGAGCACGGCGACCCCGGCCGCCACCCGGCTGGCAAACGTGACGCGGTCGACCTTACCGGTGGGCGAGATCCCGTTCGACCTGCCGACGGCACCGCCTCGTGCCAGCAGGGCTCTCATGGGCCACCAGGGTAGAGCCGCGGTCGTGGAGTGCCCGAGGCGGCATCCGGTCGGCCGGGCTGACCAGCGAACGGGACCCCTCAGCCAGATCCGAGGACAGCCGGGACCAGCCCGAACTGACCCGTGGTGGCCGGCGCGCTCAGCAACCCGGGCAGGCTGGAGTGGTCGAACGAGGCGTAACTCGTCACTTGGGCCTGACGCTTCCGGTGGTCGCCGTCGCGCTCGGTGGGCTTGCCGAGGACACCGGCCTCCGGCCCGTCGTGGTAGAAGGCCGAGAACCAGTCCGACGGCGGCTGCGACTTGCCGTCGAGGAACGGGTACTGCGGCTTGATGCCGCGTACGTCGACCGGCGAGCCGATCGGTTCCCGGCAGTACGCCCGGTAGTTCAGCGGGTCCGGCCGCGAGACGTCCTTGCCGTCCTGGATGTCCGTCGCCTCGTAGCCGCTGGTGCACACCGGCGGATCGTTGATGTTGAGCACCAGACCGAGCTGAGCACGCCCGGTGCCGTCGTTGGGCAGGACCGTCGGAAAGAGCGCCGCCACACCGGGGTAGAGCTGCAGCACCGACTGGATGTCGCGCAGGTGGTCGCGGGTGATCTGGCTGAGCGTCAGGCCCTCCCGGATCGTGCGGCCCAAACCCTTGCCCGACTCGTCCAGCAGCTCGCTGATCTCCCGCCCGGCGTCCGGGCCGGTGTCCAGCAGCCGCCGGACATCCGGATCGCTGTCCTTGAGCTGCGCGGTGACCAGCTTGAGGTCTGAGCTGAACGACTTGATCGGGTCGGCCAGGTCGTTCTGGGTCCGCAGCACAGTGCGGGCATCATGAATCAGCGCCAGCGTCTCCGGCAGGGTCTGGTTGGCCGTCTCCACCAGGGAGTGCGTGGAGTCCAGCAGCAGCTGCAGCTTCGGACCGAGGTTGTTGAATGCCTTCCCCAACTCGCTGACCGTGGTCTGCAGGTCGGCCAGCGGGACGCTGGCAGCCAGCCTGTCCAGGTTCGCCAGCACGTCCGCTACCGGGACCGGCAGCCGCACCCGGTCGGCAGGGATGGTGTCGCCGTCACGCAGGAACGGTCCCTTGGCCGAGTTTGGCAACAGATCGACGAACCGCTCACCGACCGCGGACCGGCTGGCCACCACGGCCAACAGGTCAGCGGGGATCTCGGGTCCGCCGCCCTTCAGGACCAGGTTGGCGGTGACGCCGGTGTCGGCCAGGTCGAGAGGCCCCACGTCACCGACCTTCACCCCCCGGTAGGTGACTTCCGCACGGGGGAACAGCCCGGAGGCGTCCGTCAGCGGCAGCCGCACGGTGTAGTCCGGTGCGCCGAGGAAGCTGAACACACCGAGGAAGTGCACCCCCACGTAGAGCACCAACCCCACGGTGAGCACCACAAAGGCGACGAAACGGATCCTGGTCGCACGAGTGATCATCAGTTGCCTCCGAGCAGGGGCAGGTGGAGCCCGCCCGGTGCGCTCGGTGCTGCCGAGGGCGCGGCCGGCGCCCTCGGCAGCAGCCCGGAGACCGATCCCGGCAGTGGGGCGACCGGCAGGGTGTTCAGCGGGGCGGGCAGCACCGGGAGCACCGGCGGCGCCGGCAAGGAGGGCGGCGTGAGCAGTACGTTGAGCAACTTCCCGAGATCCAGATCGAGCTTGACGTCCAGGTTCATGAAGCCACCGCCGATCGGCTTGATCGCGGCATCGGTGAACGGCGGGGTGGCGAAGATCTCGAGCGCCTTCGGTAGCGAGTCGTCGGACTGGGCCAGCTCACGCAGCGTCGGCCGCAACGCCTCCAGGTTGGCCACCAGGTCGCGGTGGCTGCGGTCGACCACGTTGGTGGCCACCCCGGAGAGCTTGTCCAGCGCCTTGAGCATCCCCACCAGCTGCGGACGCTGCTCGTTGAGCACGGCCAGGCCGGGCTCGAGCTCAGTCAGCACCGCATCAAGGTTGCCGCGCTGGTCGGACAGCCGCGCGGAGAGCTTGTCCACCCCGTCCAGCGCCCTGGTGATGTTCACCCGCTGCCCGTCGAGCGTGCCCACCAGGGTGTTCAGATCGGTCAGTAGCGCGCGGGTGTCGCCTTCCTTGCCCTCGAGTGCCTTGTTGAGCTCCTGGGAGATGGTCTGCAGCTGGCCGACGCCGCCCCCGTTGAGCAGCATCGACAGCGCGCCGAAGATCTCCTCGACCTCGGGGTAGCGGTTGGTCCGCTGCACCGGGATGACCGCACCGTCGGCCAGCGCACCAGCCGCCGAGCCATCGCCCGGCGGAGTGAGCTCGACGTACTTCTCACCGAGCAGCGTCGTCTGCTTGAGCTGCGCGGTGACGTTCGCCGGCAGCTTCACCCCACCGTTCAGCTGCATTCGGACGTCGGCGTACCAGGCCTTCTGGTTGAGGTCGATCGCCTTGACCTGGCCCACCGAGACGTTGTTGACTCGGACGCTGGCCTGCGGCACCAGGTCGAGGACATCGCGGAACTCCGCGGTCACCGTGAACGGCTCGCTGCCCAGATCCGCGCCGCCAGGAAGCGGAACCCCCCGCAGCGTGATCGAGCCGCAACCGCTGAGCACGCAACCGCTGAGCAACAGCCCCGCCAAACCCAGAGCGACCACCCCAGGGGCAGCGCGACGCCCACGCTTCATCGGCCACCTCCGAGCAGCTCACCCAGGGTCTTCGAGCGGGTGTCCGGCGGGTTCGACGGTCGGCCGGAACCCGACGCGCGGCCGCCGGCCAACTGGCTCAGCTCCGAGAGCACCTTGGGGTCGGACAACTTGGCCACCGTGTCCGGGGACAGCTTGATCGGTGAGGCTGCTGTCGCGAGGGCCGTCGGACCGCCACACGGGGCCAGCACCCCCGGGAACAGGGCGTTGATCGCCGCGCCGAACACCGGCTTCAGCGGACCGAGCTGCGTGAAGACGGTGCAGAAGAGCACGCCGAGCAGGTTGCCCCTGGTGTCGACGGTGCCGGTGGCGGCGTTGTAGATGTTCACCAGCCCGTCCAGGCCGGGCGCCGCGGTCTCCAGCACCTGGTTCAGGGCCAGTCGCTCGTCGTTGATGGTGGACAACACGTCGCTGAGCTGGTCGACGTTGTCCCGGATCTCCGAGCGATTGTCGTGGACGAACCGGGCCACCTCGCCGAGTGCGCGGGACAGCTCGTCGAGCGTCTCCCCCAGGTTCTGACGTTCGCCTGCCAGGAAGCTGTTGACCTGTGCAAACTGTTGGGTGAACGCCCGCACCTGGCCGTCGTCCCGCTTGAGGTTGGTGATGAACGACTGCAGGTTGCGCGTCGTGGCGGCCAGGTTCTCCCGTGACGCGGACAGCGTGGTGATCGCCTGCGAGGTGTTGTCCAGCGTGGTGTTGAGCTGCTGCCCGTTGTTCTCGAGGTTGCGAGCCGCAGTGGTCAGCGCCTGGGAGAGCGCACCGTTGGCGTTCACGCCCGGTGGCCCGAGTGCGCGGCTCAGCTTCTGTGCGCTGGCCAGCAGATCGTCGAACTCGGCGGGGGAGGCAGTTCTTTCCTTGGGGATGACGGTGCCGGCGGACATCGTCGGCCCCCCGGTGTAGACCGGTGACAGCTGCAGGTAGCGGTCGGCGATCACCGTCGGCGCCACCACGGCGGCCTTCGCGTCGGCCGGCACCTGGACATCGCTGTCGACGTGGAAGTCCACCCGCACGACATCGCCCCGCGGGGTGACGGCGTCCACCTTGCCGACCGGCACCCCGAGCACGCGGACGTCGGCGTTGGGATAGACACCGATCGCGGTCGACAGGATCGCCGAGTAGTTCGTACCGCCGCCGCCTCCGCCCAGGTTGTAGTCGCAACCGGAGACAGCCAGCAGCGCGACCACCACCAGCCCGATGAGCGGAGCGCGCACGAGCCGCCTCCGTTTCTCAGGTGTGGTCACCGGCCACCTCCGCTG
>JALYVZ010000244.1 GCA_030852965.1 Actinomycetota bacterium
TCCTCGGCCAACGCATCGGCGCGCACGTCGGCCAGCGCGCTCGCGCACCCCGGCCGCCCGGTGCAGGCACTCACCCCCAGCGCCGGTGCGGTCGGGTCGAGCATCAGACCGGCACCGACCAACCGACTCATCGCCGCTCCAACAGCCGACGGCGACAGATCGGTGAGCACCACACCATGCCACGGGGTGAGCACCACCTGCCGCTCGGCGAACTCGGCGAGCAGCTTGCAGCGGGCCGGGGTGAGCTCACCCAGGGGCACCCCGACGGCCAGCGCGACCCGGCCGTCGGTCTGCTCGATCCGGCCGACCGTGCCGTGCGGGTTGCGCTCCGGCACCGTGACCCGAGGGCCGGACGTGACGTCCCCACCCAGGACGAGCTCGATCTCCGGCACCACGGTCAGCGGCCCACCCGGCAGCTCAGCCACCCGCCACACCCGCTCGTCGGCGCGCCGGCGCAGGAACACCTGCGCGCTCACGAGCAGCGCGGTGACCGCGACCCTCGCCGGCAGCCGCAGCCCGCTGTCCTGGCCACCGAGCTGCAGAGCAAAGCGCTGCCCGGGCAACCCCAGCACCGCCGCGTCGGCCCGCATACCGGCCACGTCGCCACGGCCGTCGTCCAGCGCGAACAGGAACCTCCCCGGCAGCGCGGCGAGCTCGACGGAGGCGCAGAGCCGACGATCCAACTCGGCGACCAGCGGCCGGATGTCCACCGCCCCGAGCCCGTCGCGCCCCGACAACGCCGAAGCCAGCACGTTGCGGGCCCGGTCGTGCGCGGGCGAGGGCAGCAGGCCGTGCATGGACAGCCGGGTGGCCAGCTCGTCCTCGGCGCCGGACATCAGCCCGCGAAGCTGCAGGTTGCCCCGGCCGGTGAGCTCCATCCGCCCGTTGCCCAGCTCAGCCGACCAGGTCCCCAGCGCGGCAAGGACCCGCGCCGGAAGCATGCCGCCGGGTATCCGGACGCGGACCAGACCGCCGTCGTGCGCCTGGTGCACGGTCAGGGCGCCCGGGCAACGGTCTGCGCCTGCATGCGAGCCCGAGCCAGGCGATACCACGAGGCACGCGGCAGCGAGGTTGACGAGCGACGGGATCACCGCCCGATCGTAGTTCGCCGAGCGACAGGTAGCTGGCGAAGACCTACAGGTCGAGGACCAATCGCAGGCCGTCGTCCACCTCGTGCAGGTCTAGTGGGTGAGTCGGCCGATTCTCTCGTCAAGCAGCACCCGGTCGACCGCGAGCAGCTGGGTCACATTCACGACCGAGGGTTTCGGTAACGGCTCGGGCGCCAACATGACGTTCCCTGTGCGGCGGCGAGCCGGAGGTTGGAGGTAACCGCCGCCACCGCGACCGTTGCCAGCCGGGAACGGTTGAAGCGGTCGGAGGAGACGACAACGGCCGGCCGGCGATACCCGGGAGCGGAGCCGACCGGGTCACCGGAGTCGACCCACCACAGGTCACCTCGCGTTACCACGTCCAGTTGCCGCTGTCGATGAGTCTGCCCCACCTCGGGACCGATACCCGAACCGAGCTGGGAACGACGGCGCTCGCTACGTGCACCGCTCACCGGCATTGACCAGCCCGGATCGGCTGCCTAGGCTGACCTGGACCGATGACGTGCGAGGAATCCGGTGAGAGTCCAGAGCGGTCGCGCCGCTGTGCCGGGGCCAGGCATTTCGAGCAGTTCGAACAGGCCGAGCCCCGGCAGCCAGCTCTCTCCCCGTCATGCCACCCCCGATGGCCCGCGCCAGCCCGAGGAGGTTCCGCCATGATCCTGCTGCTGTCCACGTCCGACACCGACCTGCTCAGCGCCAGGACCTCCGACACAGAGTTCCGGCTGGGCAACCCGGCCCGGCTCGACACCGCTGACCTGCCGGAGCTGCTGACCGGGGTGGACCTGGTGGTGGTGCGGCTGCTGGGTGGCCGGCGGGCCTGGGAGGACGGTCTGCACGCGCTGCTGGCCGGGCCTCGACCCGTGGTGGTCCTCGGGGGCGAGCAGGTGCCCGACGCGGAGCTTATGGAGTGCTCCACGGTGCCCGGCGGGGTGTGCGCGCAAGCTCACAGCTATCTGGCCGAGGGTGGCCCGGGCAACCTGGGCGAGCTGTACCGGTTCCTGTCCGACACCGTGCTGCTCACCGGGTTCGGGTTCACCGCGCCGGCCGCCATGCCGATATGGGGGCAGCTGGCCCGGCCGGCCCGCGAGCTGGACGACAACGTCCCAGTGGTCGGGGTGCTCTACTACCGGGCCCACCAGCTGTCCGGCAACACCGCGTTCGTGCACGGGCTGTGCGACGCCATCGAGGCGCACGGCGCGCGTCCGCTACCGCTGTTCTGCGCCTCGCTGCGCACCGCTGTCCCGGCCATGCTGCTGGAGCTGGAGCGAGTCGACGCGCTGGTGGTGACCGTGCTGGCGGCCGGCGGGGCGACCCCGGCGTCGGTGCAGGCCGGCGGGGACGACGGGGCGTGGGACGTCGGCGCGCTAGCCGCGCTGGACGTGCCGATCCTGCAGGGGTTGTGTCTGACGTCGTCCCGTTCCGCGTGGGCGGAGAGCGACGACGGGCTGTCGCCGTTGGACGCCGCCACCCAGGTGGCCATCCCCGAGTTCGACGGGCGGCTGATCACCGTGCCGTTCTCGTTCAAGGAGGTCGACCCGGACGGGCTGACGGTGTACGTAGCCGACCCGGAGCGGGCCGCCCGGGTGGCCGGCATCGCGGTCCGGCACGCTCGGCTGCGGCACATCCCACCGTCCGAGCGTCGGATCGTGCTGATGCTGAGCGCCTATCCGACCAAGCACTCCCGGATCGGCAACGCGGTCGGGCTGGACACCCCGGCCTCAGTGGTGGCCTTGTTGGCCAAGATGCGCGAACGCGGGTACGACTTGGGCCCGTTGGACGGCTCGGATGCATTGCCCGGGCTGGCCACCCAGGACGGCGACGCGCTGGTGCACGCACTGATCGCGGCCGGCGGACAGGACCCGGACTGGCTGACCGAGGAGCAGCTCACCGGCAACCCCGTGCGCATCTCCGCCGAGCGCTACCGGGCGTTCTTCGACACCCTGCCGGTCGACCTGCGGACCCACATCGAGCAACACTGGGGCGCAGCCCCCGGTGAGCTGTACGTCGACCGCTCGCGCGACGCGCAAGGCGAGATCGTGCTGGCCGCGCTGCGCGCCGGGAACGTGGTGGTGATGGTGCAGCCGCCGCGCGGGTTCGGCGACAACCCGATCGCGATCTACCACGACCCGGACCTGCCGCCAACCCACCACTACCTGGCCGCCTACCGGTGGCTGGCCGCCTCCCCCGAGCAGGGCGGGTTCGGCGCGGACGCGGTCGTGCACGTCGGCAAGCACGGCAACCTGGAGTGGTTGCCCGGCAAGAACGCCGGCATGTCGGCCTCCTGCGGCCCGGACGCGGCGCTGGGCGACCTACCCCTGGTGTACCCGTTCCTGGTCAACGACCCCGGCGAGGGCACCCAGGCCAAACGCCGGGTGCACGCCACCCTGGTCGACCACCTGATCCCGCCGATGGCACGGGCCGAGAGCTACGGCGACATCGCCCGGCTCGAGCAGCTGCTCGACGAGCACGCCAACATCGCCACCCTGGACCCGGCCAAGCTGCCGGCCATCCGCCAACAGATCTGGACGCTGCTGCAGGCCGCCAAGCTGGACCACGACCTGGGCATCACCGACCGCCCGCACGACGCCGAGTTCGACGAGTTCATCCTGCATGTGGACGGTTGGCTGTGCGAGATCAAGGACGCCCAGATCCGTGACGGGCTGCACATCCTCGGCGCGGCCCCCACCGGCGAGACCCGGGTGAACCTGGTGCTGGCCATGCTGCGCGCCCGCCAGTTGTGGGGTGGTGAGCGGGCCCTGCCCGGGCTGCGCGAGGCACTCGGGCTGCGTGAGGACTCCTCGGAGAGCCTGGAACGCACCGACGAGATCGAAAAGATCGCTCGCGGCCTGATCGAGACCATGGAGGACCGCGACTGGGAGCCATCGGCGGTCCTCGCGGTCGTCGAGAACGCGGCCCTGCCGGACCCAGCGGACGCCAGCCAGGTGGCCGGCGTGCTGCGGTTCGCGGCCACCGAGGTGGTGCCTCGGCTGGCCCGCACCACCGACGAGATGACGAACGTGCTGCACGCCCTAGACGGCGGCTACATCCCGGCCGGCCCGTCCGGTTCGCCGCTGCGCGGACTGCTCAACGTGCTTCCCACCGGCCGAAACTTCTACGCCGTCGACCCGCGCGCGGTGCCCAGCAAGCTGGCCTGGGAAACCGGGTCGGCGATGGCCGAGTCGCTGCTGGCCCGATACCGAACTGACCACGGCGACTGGCCGCGCTCGGTCGGACTGTCCGCGTGGGGTACGTCCGCGATGCGCACCGCCGGGGACGACATCGCCGAGATCTTGGCGCTGCTGGGGGTACGGCCGTGCTGGGATGAGGCGTCGCGGCGGGTGTCTGGGGTGGAGCCGGTCGGGCTGGACGAGCTGGGCCGGCCCCGGATTGACGTGACGGTGCGCATCTCCGGGTTCTTTCGGGACGCGTTTCCGCACGTGGTGGCCATGATGGACGACGCGGTGCGGCTGGTCGCCGGCCTTGACGAGCTGGACGAGCTGAACTTCGTCCGGGCCCACGCTCGCGCCGATCTCGCGGACCACGGGGACGAGCGGCGGGCCACTACAAGGATCTTCGGCTCCAAGCCCGGGGCGTACGGCGCGGGCATCCTGCCGCTGCTGGAGAGCCGCAACTGGCGCGACGACGCCGACCTGGCCGAGGTGTACGCCACCTGGGGGGGCTACGCCTACGGTCGGGGGCTGGACGGCCGGTTCGCCCGCCCGGACATGGAGAGCGCGTACCGAAGGATCGCGGTGGCGGCCAAGAACGTCGACACCCGCGAGCACGACATCGCCGACTCAGACGACTACTTCCAATACCACGGCGGCATGATCGCCACGGTGCGCGCGCTGACCGGGAAGGCTCCGGCGGCCTACATCGGCGACAGCACCCGCCCGGACGCGGTGCGCACCCGCACCCTGTCAGAGGAGACCTCCAGGGTGTTCCGCGCCCGCGTGGTCAACCCGCGCTGGATCGCCGCGATGCGCCGGCACGGCTACAAGGGAGCATTCGAGCTGGCCGCCACAGTCGACTACCTCTACGGCTACGACGCCACCACCGGCGTGGTCGCGGACTGGATGTACGAGAAGCTCGCCGAGTCCTACGTGTTCGATCCGGAGACCACCAAGTTCCTCCAGGAGTCGAACCCGTGGGCCCGGCACGGCATCACCGAGCGCCTGCTCGAGGCCGTGGATCGCGGACTGTGGGAACACCCCGAACAGGACACCCTGGCCAGCCTGCGCCAGGCATACCTGGACACCGAGGCGAGCCTCGAAGAAAGCACCGAAGCCGACCTGGAGCAGGGCTCCGAGTAACGCGGGTCAGAGACGGAGTCCCTCGATGAAGGCGATCGGTACGTCTTCGGCCAGCCAGACCAAGTCGCTGCTCGGGTAGAATAGGACTCCCGCCCGGTGTGCGACGACGGCATCGATGACCAGCACCTGCGGTACCGGTGTCTTGCGCCTTCCGGTCCGGACCGCCATAGCCCGATCCGTTGTCAGGTGGACGTACTGGCGAGCCATAGCCCGCAGGCCACCGACGGACACGATCTCAGCGACGCTGTCGGTGAGGTGGCGTGGTAGAGCTGTGCGGGCGGCTCAGCAGGCTCGTACCTAATCTTCTTCGGCAGCGAGTGCCCATAAAGGGCCCGGATACGGCCCCCGTCCACGACGTGCCGGCGCTTGACCGAAGACTCGACCGCCCGGAGCACCTCCGACTCGTCGATCCCTGCCCACTCAGCTCCCAACTCACGCAGTGCCGAAACCAGCTCGGGCACCGCGACCCAGCCGTTCGGGTCCAACTCCAGGCCGTACGACCAGGGCTCGTGCCGCAGGGCGTGCGACACGGTTCTGCTGACGACCGACGGGGACAGACTCATGACGGTGTCGATCGTATAACTGCGGGCTCAACCCGAGTCAGAGGCCCAGCTCCTCCTCGCCCCATTCGATGAATTCCTCGAACGTGTGGCGCAGCCACGCGTGGAAGGAGGGAAATGTGCCTTCGTGTTCCCAGCCCGGCGAGGCGAAGTCGTGCACTATCACGACCGTCCCCGGGACACCGTCCCAGCAAGCAGTGTCATCGTTGTCTTGCCGCACGGCGAACGGGATGTACCAGTGGTCCGGATAGCGCTTGCGGAGCCCCCGGCACGCTAAGCTCAACGACTCTCCGAAGAGCAGCTCCCGAGGTTGTCCCGGATCTCGTGGAACTTGAGGTGGCGGTCCCCCACCGGAGTCCTGCCGTGCGGTAGGTACTCGGGTGAACCGCCAAGAACACCACGAGGAAGGGGACCGCCGTGCC
>JALYVZ010000245.1 GCA_030852965.1 Actinomycetota bacterium
GACATGGCCAGGTCGGGCAGGTAGGCGTCCCGGTTGGACTCGACCAGCTCGCGGTAGAGATCGACGGCTTCCTGGGCGGCGGTCAGGCCCTCGGCGCGGCGCCCCGCCTCGCCCAACCGGATGGCGAGGTTGTTCACCGACATGGCCAGGTTGGGCAGGTAGGCGTCCCGGTTGGACTCGAGCAGCTCGCGGCGCAGATCGACGGCTTCCTGGGCGGCGGTCAGGCCCTCGGCGCGGCGCCCCACCTCGGCCAACCGGACGGCGAGGTTGTGCACCGACCCGGCCAGGTTGGGCAGGTAGGCGTCCCGGTCGGTGGCGGCGTCGCGGAGCTTGATGACCAGGCATTCAGCGATGCGCAGGCTGGTGGGGGCCAGCAGCATGCTGGAGCGGGGCAGGACATCCGAGAGCGCTTGGAGGGCGGGCAGGTCCGCGGTGGTGATGCAGGAATCGAGGGCGTGGAGCAGGGGTTCGGGTTGTTCGAGTCGCAGGGCCACAGCCAGCGCGGCGATCCCGGCGGGCTGGCCGGCGTCGCGGAGGGTGGCGGCGATGGACTCGACCAGGTGCGGATGGTAAGGCGCGGCGCGCCCGAGCACGGTCAGGCCGTGTTCAAGCTGCTCCGGGGACAACTTCTGGCCCATCCCGGTGAGCAGCTCGGCGCAGCGCACCGGCGGGCTGAGCACGCCGCCGATGAAATACTCGGCGAGCCGGTCGGGTTGCAGCCCGCCCCAGTGTCGGTGGCCGTCCTGGTAGAGCGCGCCCAGCCACGCATCCATCCGAGTCTGGGGGTCGCTGCCCCCCGGCGAGCTCGCCGTGAGCAAGTTGTGGGCCTGCACGGCGTCGGTGGCACCCCAGAGAGTGGCCATGGCCACCAAACACTCTTGCCGCGCCGGGTCGACACCGACCTCGAAGCGGCGCGCCACCCGGCCCCAGTAGCGCCGCTCATGCGCCAGCAGCACCTGTTCGGGACGCCTACCCGCCCCGGTGATCGGCTCACCTGCCTGCAGCAGGGCGGCCAAGGCGTCCATCTGCACAGCCAAGATCGTCCGATAGGTCGGCCCGGCCAACACCGGGGACGGCAGATTCGCGGCGATCCCGACCCAGTTGACCCCCTCAATGCCCTGCGCCACGTCTAGCGCGGTCAGCCCGACCGCGAGCGCGGCGCAGGCTTGCCGCCATGCCGTCACCCGCCCATCGGGACTCGGCTCCAACGGGCTGAGTGGGAGCACAATGCGCTCGTCGGCCAGTGGCTCCAGCAGCGGGGATGGCTCGAGGCGTTCGGTACGCCAGGCACCAGCGGTTCGGGCCAGCAGCAGCAGCCGCACCCGCGCCTCGGCCTGCCCCAACGCGGCCAGGACCGCTTCGAGCTGCCCGGCGCGGCCTTCGGCGTAGTCCACAACTACCAATGTCGGTGTCTGTACCTGCCCTAACACCGAGATCTGCTCGGATGTGGCGCGTTCGGTCAGCATCACCGCCGCCCACCCCCGGCCGGTCAGATCCTCGGCGAGGTGGTAGGCCAGCCGGGTTTTGCCCTGCCCACCCGGGCCGGTGACCAGCCGGATCGAGGACCACCCCGGGCCCGCGCACCACCCCCTCAACAGATCCAACTCGGCGCGCGGGCGAAACGGGGTGTCGGCCACGTCCGCGCGTAACAACCCCGCCGGGGAATCCGCCGCCACCACCGACTCGGCCAACCCGATCAACTCGACCGGTTCCACTTCCGGCGCCCGGCCGCGGTGCTGGGTGATCAGCTCCTGGAACGTGGGGTCTGCGAGCACCGTGCTGACCGGGACGGTGATCAGCCGGTGGCTGTCGAACCCCGCCGGGTCCCGGGTGATCACCCCGACTACCCGGTTCTGGCACAGCACGGCCGCACCAGACATCCCCGCCCACCGCGAGCCGTCCGCGTCCGGGCCGGTGGGCGGGCTGTGTACCTCCATCGCGTACAACCCGGCCTTGACCAGCGAACCCGGGTTGATGACCCCCGTCGCGTGGTGGCTGTCCCGCCGCCGCGGGGTGGCCACCACTCTCGGAAAACCGATCGCCTCGCACGACTGACCCGCGAGAGAGGTGACCAGGCGACCCCACCGCACCGGGTGCCGCCACACCGGCGCCACCCACCCCACCTCGGTGATCTCCAGCAACGCCACATCGACCTCGCCGACGTAGCGATACCAGAGCACCTGCGCGCGGAGCTGCCCGGCCCCGTCAACCAGCACACTCACCGTCGGACACGGATCACCACCGGTGCACACCACGTGCGCGGCGGTCAACACCAGCGCGTCATCCAGCAGATACCCGGATCCACATGACCAGCCCGACCCGCTATCCGCGGCATCCGGGCCCTGCGCGTAAACCTCGACCTGCCGCCGAGCCACGACCGAAAACCCCGCCTTAGCTCGAGGGCAGGGACTCGACGCCGTCCGCGACCACGAACGAGGTTCCATCCGGCTTTTGCGGCACCAGCTCCACGGTCACCTTGTGCGAAGCCCCGGTAGAACGTTCGGCTTTCCCATCGGCGGCCAGCACCCAGAACTTGACCCCACCACTGCCCCCGAGGGTCTTTTTCACCTCACCGGAGAACTCAATCGTCACCTTCCCAACCGCGAATACCACCACCTTCCCGGCCACCACCCGCCGACCCCTCAGCTGCGCGGCCACCAACTGCTCACGAACCAACTCGATCGCATCCGCGAGCTCCACCAACCCGTCGACGTCGTCACCGGCCGCATCAGCCATCAGCCACCCACCCCGTTCCAGATCCCACCCACGCGGCAAGCAGTGTCGCAGCCCACGCCCACGATCAACAGAGCCAAACCGAGACATCGCCACCCACCATCCGAGCAGCCAGCCGGTGTGTAACGACACACTCACAGGTTGACGGAACCCAACCGGACAGTTGATCATCTCGCGCCCGCGCCCTCCGTGGATGTCGGACGCGGATGAACCTGGACGCTCCACGTGCGGGCGGCGCCCAGTTGTCGTGGATGGGAGGTTGTTCTCCGATCGTTTCCTTGAACGGCGAGCCGGGGTGCGCGAGCCTGGGTGGATGACGGTTGCTGTGGGCCATGTGGTGGTGTTCGTTCAGGAGAATCACACCACCGACAACTACTTCCGGTCGATGCGCGGGTGGGGCGGCAACGTCGCCGACGACTGGCCGATCCAACCCAACCCACCGCTACATGACCACGGGCACAACCGGGCGGCCTACGCGAAGTGGTTGCACACCCAGCAGGCGGGTGGGCCGCCGGCGGCGGTGCACGCCCAGTTCGACACCACCGCCGTGTTGCCCTACTACGCCTACCTCGCCGCGACCGGGGCGTTCCTGGAGAACCACTGCTCGGGTTTCGGCACCAACTCCACCCCGAACCACCTGCTGCTCGTCGGTGGGCAGTCCCCGACGCTGCGCAACCCGCCGCGTACCCAGCCCGACCCGGTGTGGGACATGCCCTCCATCCTGGGCCACGCCGGCGACCACGGGCTGAGCTGGAAGGCCTACACCGGCCGCTCGGGCTACCCGGTGTCGTTCTACCAGCAGCTCAAAGGTTCGCCGAACATCGTGCGCAGCGACCAGATCGTCGCCGACGCCGCCACCCTTCCTCAGCTGAGCATGGTCTGGCACGACAGCCCCTACGACGAACACCCCATAGCCGACGTCACCCTGGGGCAGGACAAGATCTGGCAGGCCGTCGACGCCATCGTCACCGCCGGCTTATGGGATGACACGGTGTTCCTGCTGACCTGGGACGACTGGGGCGGCTTCGACGACCACGTCGCCACCCCCAACCTTGAGCACACCCCCGACGGGGTGCAACTGGCCTACGGACCCCGGGTACCGCTGCTGATATTCGGCGGCCGGGTACAACCCGGCATCGACAGCCGCTGGAACTCCCACCCCAGCGTCGGCAAAACCGTCCTCGAACTCCTCGGACTGCCACCCCTGGGCGTGCCCCGCCTCGATCAAGCCCCCAGCCTGGCCGACCTGATCACCCCGACCCCGTCCACCCCGCCCCCACCCGCCTACGGTGGCGCGATCACCCAACCAGCCCCGCCGAACCCGACACCACGACCCAACCCGACACCCCCGCCCCCCACCGACACCTCCGCACCGGTCAGCCCGGTCATCCTGCGCGACGGTTCCACACTGCCCGCCCCCGACGACCAACCCGTCCACTGAACACCGACGCCGCCGGCGTCAACAAGGTCCCCTGTACGGATAGGGATCCTCAATCGTTACTGACGCGCAGTCATCGCTATCGGCGCATGTCCTGGATCGTTCGGCGGGATCAAGTTCCCTGGGCGTCGATCCGGTTGGCGTGGCGGTTGTTGGCGGCACACCAGGCCTGCACCATGGACCCGCCGCCGTGGCCCTCGCCCTCCTCGATGATCAGTTCGCTGTCGGGCCAGGCGCGGTGCAGCTGCCATGCCACCAGCGCGGGACCGCTGACGTCGCGGCGGCCGTGGATCAGCGTGGCGCGAATACCCCGTAACCGGTGCATCTGCTCGAGGATGGGTGGGTTCAGGAACCCATCATGTGCCCAGTAGTGGGTGACCAGGGTCGCGACTACATGCCGACATTCATGGTTGTCCCAGCGCGGATCTCGACGGACACCGCCGGTGCCGATACAGATGTGATGGTCTTCCCACTCCGCCCACGCATGAGAAGCGGCGTCGCGCACCGCTGGATCGGAATCGGTCATCAATCGCGCGTAGGCCTCGATCAGACGGCCCTGGTCGCGGTGGTAGCCGATACGCGCGTGCTCGGCATGGCCGGCGAGACGGTCCCACGCCTCGGGGAAGATCGCTTCCACGGTTTCGGTGATCCAGTCCACCTGGAACCGGTCGGTGGTTGTCACGGCCATCAACACGATGCCCAGGACCCGCTCCGGATGAACCTGCGCGTAGGCGAGGGCGAGTGTCGACCCCCAGGAGACTCCGTTGACCAGCCACCGCTCTACATGTAGGTGCTGGCGCAGCTTCTCGATATCAGCGATGAGGATGCCGGTGGTGTTCTGGCTCAAGTCGTAGCCAGGTGCTGTGACCAGCGGTGTCGATCGGCCACAGCCACGTTGCTCGAACCCGATGATGCGGAACCTGGCAGGATCGAACTTGGTTCGGTAGCCGCCGGCGCCGAGAGTGCTGCCAGGCCCGCCGTGCAGATACAAAGCCGGAATGCCGTCGGGATTGCCCGATTCCTCCCAGTAAACCTCGTGGCCGCCACCAACCGCGAGAAGCCCAGACGACCGCACCTCCGCCTTGTCGAACACGCCGCGACGATATCGGAGGCCCGGGCACGATTTCCCGGTCGCCAACCTTCCGCCGTCTCAGATGACGAACGCTTGCTACACCGCTTCAACACCGCCGGCGACACGGCGAACCCACCCTGGTGAGCCGGTGCCCGACGCGGGTTGGGACCTCACCGGCGCCGCCCCTCATCGCCCGCTCCCTCGCCGGGCTGACCACAGACCTACCCGACATCGTCTCTCAGCCGGCCGACCCCTGACCCGACCACGGCGTACGACGCGCTGGATGTGCGTCCTTCGACGCACTTCTGTCGGCGCCCGCGGATTACTCGAGTTGTGTGGCGCGCCGTCCCACGGCGCGTGGTTCCACCCCGGGGGGCCGATCCGCGCCGGGTGTGGTGAGTTAAGATCCGCACGCCTCCCCAGACCCCGGTGGCCGCACGATCTACTACTCGACTGGGGACACAGAGGCGGCCCTGCATGGACATTCCAGCACAGCACGACCCCGAGACCCTCGACCTGCTGACGGTGGCCCAGGCGGCCGCTGCGATGCGGGTGTCGAAGATGACGGTGTATCGCATGTTGCACGCCGGTGAGCTCCCTGCGATCCGGGTCGGTCATTCGTTTCGCATCCATCGCAACGGCCTCGACGGCTACCTGCGGCGGGCCCAATACGGCTAGCCGAGCAGGGTCCACTGCGGCAGAGCCTGAGCACCTCACCGTCGGCGTCGGGCTCCGCTCGACCTCGGGAGACGCTCGCGCCGTGGGGGAGCGCGTCAGCGGTCGCCCACGCGCACCAGCACCGCCCCCACCAACCAGACTGACCCTCAGCACCCCACCACCAATGGACCCCGCCAGATGGTGCCAATCACGCAGAGTTGGTGTACACCGTGGACCAACCGCTAACGGACGCCTCCCGGTGGCCGGGCCTGGGCCCGCCGGGTCGCGTGGTCAATCTGTCCGTTGGGCCATCCCCAACCGTGCCTACCTCGAGAATGGGGACGGCCATCGGAGCGCGGGGCCTCGCCTATAGGTCCAATGCGACGCGCACGAGCGCGTCGACCTGCTCGAGGACGACGGGGGCGACGAGTCCGTAGGACTGGGTGAGGGTGCCTCGGTAGACGCGGGTGATACCTCGCTGGACGTTGAGCCAG